>NZ_VSZO01000002.1:0-300000 GCF_008312935.1 Roseiconus lacunae
AGCCAAAGCTCTCCCCTTCGCACTTGTGTAGATACCAATGCCCAGTGGGAGAGTGAAATGACTTAAGCCGAATCTTTCGTGTTCAACTGCTTAGATACCAATACATTCGGGAGACTGAACGGTCCGACGAAGACGATAGAGCCGGCACGGCAATCAATCGACGTGCACCCGGACGACGACGTCGCAACGTTCAAACTCGCTTCAGCAGGTCGATCGCATCACAATTGACATGCTCGGCCTATGCGGTGAGCATACTTTTCATCTGCGTTTTCGCTTGCTCGATCGCTTCGGGTAACTTCGACGGGTCTTTACCACCGGCCTGTGCCATATCCGGTCGACCACCGCCACCACCGCCGACCACTTTGGCCGCGGCACCGACCCACTGGCCAGCCTTGTGACCCTTTTCGACCAAACACTTCGATAGGCCACCGACAAGCAATACTTTCTCGCCTTGAACCGTCGCTAACAATACCGCGGATCCGCCGGGGGACTTTTTGCGAATCTGATCGATCCAACCACGCATTACATTTGGATTTGCACCGGGGACTTCGGCCACAACAACCATGCAACCTTCGACCTCTTCGCCTTGGGCGATCAGGTCGTCGGCCGTGATTTTTCCACCGGCTGTTGCTTGCTTCAGTTGCTCGATCAATTCGGCTCGCTCGGCCAACAACGCTTCGACCCGGCCGATCACGTCTTCTTGGGAAACGTTCAGCCGTCGCGAAACTTGACGAACGACGTCCCGAACACCGAAGTAGTTTTCGACCTTGTCTTTGGCACAGTCAGCACTGACGCTAAACGCCGCCGCATGTTCGGACGGTTTTCCTGCGGTAAGTTCCTTTCGCAATTGTCGAACTTCGTCAGACAATTCGGCGACCGCACCGCCAACTTTCGCGGCATCGGTTCCCAGCGTTTCGGCCAATTGATCAAGCAACTGCTGAGTCGTTTCGCGATGTTCCTTGGCCCGCTCACCAGTGAGCGCGACGATTCGCCGGGTGCCCGCAGAGACGCTCTCTTCGGCCATCAATTCGAACGACGCAACGTCACCGGTATTGGAAACGTGTGTGCCACCGCAAAGTTCTTTGCTGTAGTCACCAATGGTGACCATGCGAACCGGGTCGGGGTATTTTTCGCCGAACAGCATCATCGCACCAGCTTGACGCGCTTCGGCGAGTGGAACGTCTTTCCAACTGACGCCCGCTTTTTCGTCGATACGGGTAACGACGTCGCGTTCGATTTTCGAAAGGATTTCGTCGTCAATCGGCTTCTGATTCGTAAAGTCGAATCGCAAGCGATCTTCTTCGACCTTGCTACCTTGTTGCTGAGCATGCTCGCCGACGTTGGTGTGCAACGCGTGGTGCAAGATGTGCGTTGCCGAGTGGGCTCGGGCAAGAGCATCACGTCGTTGGACGTCCACCGTCGCGGTGCACTGCACGCCCTCTTTGATTTCACCGCGAACGAGTTTTCCGTGATGCACGATCAAGCCGCCGTGCTTCTTGGTATCGGTCACTTGGAATTCAAAGTCATCAGAGCCGATGGTTCCGGTATCTCCAATTTGCCCACCTGATTCGCCATAAAACGGCGAATGATCGAGCACCAAGCGAAGCTCTGCTTCACCCGGACGACTGAGTTTACTGAGCAACTGCCCGTCGTCTTCTTTGCCGTGGCCATCGCCGGTGATAATGCCTTTGACCACCGCCGATGCTTCGGTCGCGTCGTAACCTATAAAGGGGGTTTCGCGGAGTGCTTCTTTGAGTGTTTCCAGCGGCCCGGTTTGGAACAATTCGACCTGGCCGGCGCCGCTATCGATCGCATGCTGGTGCATCGCATGTTTATACCCGTCCCAGTCGAACGTGAAGTTTCGCTCGGCCGCGATTGTTTGCAGTAGTTCTGGAGGAACTCCGTAGGTCGTATTCAGCGACGCGGCTTCTTTACCGGGGACCATCACGGCGGCTTCGTCTTCCATTTCACCGAACAACTGTTCGATACGTTTCATACCCCCGTCGATGGTGCCGAAAAAAGCATTCTCTTCTGCTTCGATCACTTCGCTGACGCGTTCGATCGTTTCGGAAAGTTCTGGATACGCGGTCTTGCTCGCCTCGGCGACCGCCGGGACAAGCTTGTGCAGAAACGGCTCGCGCAGGTCCATTTGGTAACCGTCCAAAACGGCGCGGCGGATCAACCGCCGGACGACGTATTTGGCCTTGTCTCGTCCAGGATAAACGTTTTCATGGATCGCAAAGGTGCAAGCACGGGCGTGATCGGTAATCCGTCGGAGTCGTCGCCCGTTGTCGCTGTCGAGTTCGTACTTCACGCTCACCACATCGGCCGCGGCGTCGACGATCGGACGCAGCGTATCGATGTGAAAGTTAGTCGGCACGCCCTGCAAAACGCTCGCCGTTCGCTCTAACCCCATCCCGGTGTCGATGTTCTGGCTGGGTAGTGGTTTCAAGTTGTCCGGTGGATCACCGACGCGATTGAACTGCGTGAAGACGAGGTTCCAGATTTCGACTTCGCTACCGTCTTCGAGCAAGTAGTAGATTTCGCTGCAGGGTCCACAAACGCCGTCGGGCCCCTCGCTCGGGGCGGACGCCGGCCAAAAGTTTTCGTCTTCGTCCATCCGGGTGATTCGGCTTTCCGGCAATCCGATCGATTGGTTCCAAATCCCAAACGCTTCGTCGTCGTCTTTGTAAACCGTCACCGTCAGGCGACTCGGATCGATCCCCAACCACTTTTTGCTCGTAAGGAATTCCCAGGCCCACGCGATCGCTTCCTTTTTGAAATAATCGCCAAAGGAAAAGTTGCCGAGCATTTCGAAGAATGTGTGGTGAAACGCGGTGCGTCCCACGTTCTCGATGTCACCGGTCCGCAAGCACTTCTGACAGGTCGTTGCACGCGTAAAATCCAATTTGACCTTGCCCAGAAAATGGTCTTTAAACTGGTTCATTCCGGCCGGCGTGAACAATACCGAGGGGTCCCAAGTGGGGACCAAAACGTCACTTGGTTTGCGGACGCAGCCTTTGGATTCGAAGAAGTCCAGGTACTTTTCGCGTAATTCGTCTGTCTTCATGGATCGCGAACGGACGGAGGTGAGGGGTGGGAAAAACTAACGGGCCCACAAAGGTTGCCGATCATATCGGATCGAGCGGTTTTCTCGTAGGAGGCAACTTTGGCATTGAACCGGTCGGCACCAAGTCGTGGGTCGAATCACTACAAGGTCACAACTCGCCAGAAACGGAATACCGACGCCGTTTGGTCGTAGCGTTTTAGCCGGATTGGCAGTTTCAATTGAAAGTCACCCCGTGAAGCGGATGCTTGTGAGCGGACTGCGGTTGGCTCAGGCCCCACTGCTGGCGAAGATGTTGGCCGGAGTTCGATGCGTTTGTTGCGGCAAAGAAACTGGGCGTTCTAATAACGGTGGCGAACGCCATTCGACTGATGCGTGACTGGCGAGCCAACAACCGTGGCTAACGCCATTCGGCTGCTTTTGAAGATCAACTGTAGGCGCGGTGGTCGCGGCACAGATTTCCGATCGGCTCTAGATTTCTTCTGCGGGCGTCGGGATGTTGGCGACCCGCAGCAGGATGATCGTTTGCTCTTCGAGTTGGTTCACGTCTTTTCCGCCGAGCATCATTCTTCCCAAGCCGTGACGTGTGGCGGTTTCGGCGATCACAAACAAATCGCCTTCACCCCCGGCGAGTTCGAATGCCAGCTGATCGAGCACCCAAGCCTGACGACGGACGTCAATTCGAAAGGCCGCGCTCGCCTGCAAACCATCCATTTGCACGTCGCCGTAGGGGATCTCGGGACGCATCGACAAGCGGACTTTCGCTGGCGAACGCGCCGGCTGCGGAGTGATCGCGAATAAGAAGTGCGGATTTAGCAATGTCCGTCCGACCGGCTGCGGCTCGTCATCGACCAAGACCACGTGTTCGCCGACCATCGGAAGCCGCACGGGCAATTCGTGACGACGGCCCAGCCGCATTGGGATCGTTTGTTTGCCTTCGCTTTGGTGGCTGGCGACACCGGCGGAAGTTAGAAATGCGTCGAGTTCATCGCGTGCTTCCTGGCTTCGCAAGCCGTCCAGACGCGACTTTAGCCGTTCTGGCTGGGCTGCCTTCCCGACTCGCAAACCGTTCGCTTGCAACGCTTTGCGGGTTCCGGCGGGCAGGATCGTCTCGTCGACCCATTGCCACATCGACTGTAGTTGATCGGGTTCGTTGGGATTGAACCGAATTTTAACGAACTGAGCTTCGACTTCGATCGAGCGACGAATTTTTCGCAGCGGCGACGCCCCTCGTTTTGTTTGAGCTTCTTTTTTTTCCGGCTCTGACCAAGTCGCCAGCGACGCGCATCCGCCCAGGGCGACCGACAACACGGTCGCTGCCACGGCTAGAAACGGGAAAAAACGGTATCGGGGGCGTCTAATGTGTCTCACGCGTGCCGGGTTACAAATTTTGCCGGGTCGACGTCAAGGCGGTTCTCAAATCGACCTTTCCGTGAAACTCGCTTTTCACTAAAGTTCGGCCGTCCCGCATCGAAGTCACTCCAATCCCGCAACCGTTTGCACAAGTAAGTCAGACGCCGGAGTGATCCCAAACAATGCAGTAGATAGAGGCCAAGGAGGAGCCTGACCATGTTGTTGGATCGCATTGACATTGACACGCATGGCCCACTCAATCGCGTCGAACTAGGGCCTTTTTCAGAAGGCTTAAACGTCGTTTGCACCCCCGAAGGATCAGGCAAGACGGCACTCGTCCGATTCATCCGCGACTCGCTCGTCCGGCGTGAGTATCCGCTGGGAATGATGAGTTCTTCGGCCGGCCGCGTCGTCTGGGCAGATCGCAACGGAAAGATCCATTGCCGCCGAGAGCACGACGGAACCTCCACCGGTCGCCGGACGATTGAATTCGAAACCCGGGGCGAAACCGCCCATCGATTCGACTGGCTTCACGGCAGTTGGATCAATGGCATCGCCGATTCCAACGACGCGTCGCGGGCGCTCGAATCGATTCGAATTCCCGAAGCGATCGTCGACGGCGTCGTCACCGACACCGCGGTGACCAACGTTTCACGCGTCATCGCGGCGTGTCTTACCGCCGGACTGAACGATCCCGCTTTGTTCGCCCAACTGCCACGAAACGCATCCGCCGTCAGCGGACTTTCGCCTGCCGAAACCGGTGACGCCGAGGTCGCCCGACGGGCAATCCGGGATGAACTCGCACGCGTCGAAGCGGAACTTGCGACCTATCCCAATACGCCGACTCCGGATGCCAGCGCGGAGGCCCGTCGCGAACAATTGCGATCGCGTCTGAGCGAACTCTATCGCCATGTGCAACTCGATTCCCACGCCGGGTTGCCCCGTTACGACGATGCGTCGTATCAGGCTTCCGCCGAATGGAATACGCTTCAACAACGCATCTGGCAATTGCGTGTCCGTCACGGTGAACTGGTCCGTTGGCTCGATCACTTGCAAGCCGACCGAAACCGTATCCGATACTCTTCGCCGGTAACATCGTCTCCTTATGCCAGCACGCAAATGCCGACATCGGCGGGCGTTTCATTGTCGCCAAGCCGAATCGAAATCGAAGCTCGCCTGCGTGAACGATTAACCGAAGTCGATGGTCAAATCATTCGTTGGCGCCAGGTCTTATCAGAACTTCATAGCCTCCGTGATGTCGTCTTGGCCGATCATCAGCGTCACGCATTGCAACAGTTCGCCCGTCGTGCGGGGGCGTTGCCCCTGAGCGATGCGATGCTGCAACGAGAACGAATGCGATACCTCGCGTCGTCGCTGGATTACTTTGCCGGACACCCTTCGGTTACACCGTCACAGCTTCACAGTTGGTCCGAGATCGCACCGTCGCTAGCGAACGCTTGGCCTGATGAAATCGACCTACGCTTAGAAGGCTTGATCCGCAGAATCGAATCACTCGATCAATACTACGGACGCCATGGCCGAGCGGCTTGGTCGTGGTATGGCGACTGGACCGGGCATGCGTCTTTGCCGCTGAACTGGTCACGTCATCAAGACGCCGGACTCCATGGCCATCTGCGAGCACTCCGGGAAGAACTTGCCGCGGCGCGGCGTCATGGGTTTGGGTTTACGAACCTGCGAACCGAATTGAACGAGTTGGCACTCGCCGATCATCGCCATCGCGAATGGATGGACCTTCAAGCGACGGAAAAATGGATCGTGGGGACGATCGAACGCTTGATGGTGCACCGTGCGAATTTGGTCCGAGACCACCATCAATCCGATCTCGTTCGCTATCCGTCTTGGTTGGATCAGCGATACCACCAACAATCCTGGTCGCCGTGGTACACCGAACACCTGCAACGCGAGATCGCCGACCGAACCGTTGAACTACAACGCACCGCCAATGAACTCGACCGCTGTGTGTCGCGGGCGACAGACCTAAGGCACTCATTGCGTTCGCTTGACATGGCGACCACGCATCCATCAGGCTCGTCGGTCGCCGTCGAAGCTGAGATTCGGGTGATTCGTGAAGAGCTTGATGCGATCGAACGAAGCAAACCGGTGAACGAGCCGGCCCGAATGACTTGGCTGCGTCGTCGCAAAGAAGAGTTATTAGAAAAACTCGGTGCGCCCCAAGTGAATTATCGCAGCGCAATTCCGTTGGCTGACGAAGCGAGCGCATGGCTGGTGCGACTTTCCGGCGGCCGACTCCGCCGCGTCGACTGGAACCCGGCGGAATTCACTACCGGCGCCAACAACACCGGGCATGCCCATTTGGATGGACGCGATGAGGCGACGTGCCCGGCGATCGATCGAGCGTTGGCCGCGTTGGCGGTCCGATTGGCCGCCGGCGATCTGCTAGCCCGAACCGGCCGCGCGATCCCGCTGGTCATCGAAGCCCATCGAGAACTGCTACAAACGCCATCGACAGTGGCCTATGGGACGAACGTCGCACCGGCAAGCGATCTACAAGGTGTGTCGTCAAACGGCTTCGCTCGCGGCGAAGGCGATCCAGGTGAACTGAACTTTGCCGTGATCGCCGCACTGAATGACTACGCCAAGAACGGTCGTCAGTTAATCGTGCTCACCAGTGATGTGATGTTCGCCGATCAAGTCAGCCGTCGCGGCGGGCGATTCTTTCAAATCCATGGCGAACGGGTCGCTCACGAGCACCGCCCGGTTTGGCGCCCCCACTATTCCTCGGAAACCTATGTCGGACCGCACGCGGCTGCTCAGGCCGGGAGTTTTCTGCAGGGAGAATCGATCGATCCACTGCAACAAAGCGATGTGATGATCGACCAGTACTATGACGAGTACTTTTATGGCAATCCGATCGGACGATCGTTCGCCGACGTGAACCGCAACCTCGATGCGATCTGGCAAGAGGCTTACGGAATCGCAGGCTACCCTTCGTCCCCAAACTCAAGCGATGCCGCAGCCGGTTACGGGGTGAACCGATCGAGTCAAGCTCCTTCATACGGCCCCGGTCAAACCGATCGCCTTAGCCAACACAGTGGCACTGGCCACTACAACGTCTACCCGTCCTCCGGTCCGCTTCGAACGCCAGTCACTCATCCTGCCGATGCCCCCCGCCGGGACACTCCGGGCGATTATCCGGGGACCGATTCGGGCGTCGCCTTCGGCTCACATGTCGGCGGCCCCAGCCATTGGAACGACGGCTATTACTACAGTGACTCGTACACGACGGCACCGACGCCCCGACCTAACCCGCATCATGCCGGTCAAGACCAGCGTCGCGGCGGGCAATCGCCGGCGAGTTCCCAGGGTTCCGAACGCCCCTCGGCGTCTCCTTTTTTTTTAACGATCGATAGCCCGATCGATCAGGCGCCATCCGTTGACGCCGTCGCCGCGTCACGGCTGCGAACGCTGAACGTCACGCATATCACTCACCTGATGAATCAGGATCCCAACCGACTTTCCGACGCACTGGGACTGGCAAGCGTGACCGCCGCAACGATCCGCCGCTGGCAGTCAGAATGCCGGTTGGTGTGCAATGTGCCACAACTACGTGGATTCGATGCCCGCGTCCTCGTGGGCTGCGGGATCACCGATCCCGGCCACTTGGCCGCAACCGACCCAAATGACTTGCTCGATCGCGTCGAAGCTTTCTTGGCAACCGAACGTGGACAACGCATTTTGCTAAGCGGGACGAGCTATGAACTGTCACGCATCACAAGTTGGATCGCCGCCGCGGGAATTCAGCCCCTAGCTGACCCAACGTTGTCCGATCGACGTAACGGTCGAAGTGACCGACAAACTGTCGATGGCCGAGTCATTCGCCAAGGCCGACGCAGTCCTTCGATCGGTCAACGCCTGGACCTTAACCTTGATCAAGACCGCTACGAATACGAATTCACCGATGACCATGGGCGTGTCGTTCGCTCAAGCTCCGGACGATCGCGGTCGAGTCAAAGTCGATCGACCCGTTTAAATGGCCGCCAATCGCGTAGCAATGACCGCGTCGCCGGCCTGCGTCAGTCGCAACAGCGGGAGTCCGCACCGTCTCAATCCGAAGGGCATCGCCGATCGAGTACTTCGACGTCGGGCCTTCGCAGCCGACGCAATGGGTCGAGCAGTCATTCGGTCAACGGTGGTGGTCGATCTTCACGCGAGCGCTCCTCGCGTGAATCCGGAACGCGGTCATCGTCACGTCGATTGCGATCACGACGATCCGATTCGTCCTCGTCGCATCGCGTCCGTCAGGAACGCGACTACGACCGCAAAGTCGCCTCACAACAAAACGACCAAGACGAACTGAAGTTCTACCTCCAACGCAGCAGTCCCATCGTCGACGCACCTTCGATCGGCTCGCGAATGGCGGAACGCCTCGAAGCCATCGGAATCTACACCGTCGACGATCTGATCCAAGCCGATCCGGAGACCGTCGCCGACTCGCTCGATCATCGCCGAATCGATGCCGATGTCATCCAGATCTGGCAATATCAAGCGATCCTGGTCTGTCGCATCCCCATGCTTCGCGGCCATGACGCACAGCTATTGGTAGCCGCCGATGTGACCACCCCGGAAGCGGTCGCCGATCAAGACCCCGATGCGTTATTCGAGTTGATCAATCCGATCGCAAAAAGCAACGAAGGCAAACGGATTTTGCGGGGAGGCAACCTGCCAGACCTCGAAGAGATCCGTGAATGGATCGGCAACGCCAAACTGAATCGCGAACTTGCCGCCGCGTTATAAATCGCACGACGGTTAACGAACGTGTCTGAACAATCAGCCGATCGGCGTTAGCCGCGGTTTCGGGTCTTCTCGAAAACAAATGGATCAGACGTTTTCGAAATCTTCGAAATCATCGAGTTCGATGTCTTCGTTTTCTTCTTCGTCTTTACCGGTGCTCAGACCGAACTCGTCACTGATTTCGTCGTCGATTTCGATTTCGTAGTCGTCGTTTAGCTCTTCTTCGAAATCGTCATCGAAGTCATCGTCGAAATCGTCTTCGTCGATGTCGTCAAAATCATCGAGGTCGTCGTCGTCATCGAGCCCGTCGTTGAATTCGTCGTCGACTTCCTCCCCCCCCATGTCGTCGAAGTCATCGCCGTCGTCGTCCATATCGTCGTCGTCATCATCATCGTCATCGTCGTCGTCCATGTCGGCGGCGACGGTGGGATTCGCGACCACGCCACCGGTTCTCCATCGTGGGGTGTCGCCAACACTTGGAATGACGGCAGCGTTCGAGGCCAAGCTTTTGGACACGGAATCGACTAGGGCAACACTCATCAAAAAACCGGAATGGATTGATATTCGGGGAGGGAAAGCGGGTAATGTAATCGGCTGGCCAGCGGAAGGAACCGGTTGGCGAATCGAAAAACCGCTGTTTGGACGGCAGGCGGCACCGTGGCAGCCGCCGCAATGGGTCGACTCAAACGAACGCAGGCGACGACTAAATTGCAGGCAATTTGATTGCAGACAATGACCGGCAGCGACAGTTTGCGGCGGCAACGAGTGGATTAGCACACGTCGCAATGCCGATAAATCCGGTATCGGTGTGGACTGGGAATCGATTTACCTTCACTCAAGACCGGGAAAGCCCCGAAATTGGGAAGGTTCACCGGCATTTGACTTGCCAAATCATAGATCACCCTGGTCCGACGGACGCACATTTTGATACCTAAGCCAGTTCCGGCAAGTGACCCTGCGGAATTTTCGTCTTGTAACACGTTTTTGGCGTCCCAGTGGGAAGCCAGCTCGCCTGACAAGCCGTTTCGGATGCGAACCATTCCCCTCGTATCGAAACCCCGCGTGCAGATGGTCCGTTCCGGAGCGTTTTTGGTGCCTCAAACGAAGGACACGTCATGGATCGACGCCCCCGCCGCCTCTCTCGGCAACCCTTAATTGCCAGACTGTCTGCCATGCAGATCGGTCAAAGCATCGCTTTCGTCTTGGTTTTGACAGCAATCGGTGGATGTGCGGGACGGCAATACGGGCATCTGCTTGCCAATGACGACAAGGATTTAGTCGGCAGCCACGCCGCCGGGGCAGCGACCTGGAACCCGCTGGTGGAACAGTCCGTCGCGCAGTTGTTGTCACGATGCCCGCCTGATGTCCGCCCGGTCGCATTCGAAGCTTCCGATGACATGAACCTAGATCCGCAAGCGATTAACGCCGCGTTGACGCCTGGACCGGCAACGATTTGTTTTGTCGGAATCGAAAACAAAAGTGCCGAAGAGTTGGGCGATTTCAAGGACCAGCTCTACGAACAAATCGACAGCCAAATCAATTCAGGCTCGTATCGTGCCATCAGTCGACGCGTGGTCGAAACGGCGCTGCGTGAATGCCGTTTGCGTCCCGATTCGCTGTTTCTACCAGCCAATCGCGACGCCTTCACCGCGACGCTCGGCCGTAGCGGGACGCCGGTCGATTACTTGCTGTTCGCGACGATCACCAGCGGCACGACCGACCGCAATAAGACCAGCCAACGGGATTACCTGCTGACCTTGGAAATGGTCAACGTTCATAGCGGCGACTTTTTGAAGGAGTCGGCGAAGATCCGCAAAGGCTACTCGAAGACCCGAGCTGGCAAATGGTGGAACTACGGCCCCTTCGACCAAGGTGACGGTTGAGTTCGTTAAAACGATCGATGTCGTTTCCGTTTCGACAATCACCGCAAGGTCTCCGTCGGCCGATCTGGCCACGGAGATTCACCCCACTGCCGCTCTTGGCCGCGATCGTTTTCTTCGCGGGATGCCGAGCGTCGGGGCCGCAATTGATTGATGCTCGCACCGCATTTCGCCAAGGCGACTTGCAAACCGCCGCTGAGACCCTCGAACAACTCTCCCAACAGCGTGGGAAGTTGAGAACGGTCAGCGAACTCGACTTGGCGATGGTCAAGCTCGCCCAGGGTCGGTCCGACGAAGCCGAATCGGACTTGCGTCTGTTACGTGATCGATTCGATACATCGACGCGTGTTGGCTTGGATGACGCCGCATCGCTGGCGGTCGACGATACCAAACGCGAGTTTCAACTGGCTGGTTACGAACAGGTCTTACTTCGATCGATGCTGGCGATCACCGCACTTGCTTCGGACAGTGGTGACGCCGGCGCCTATTGTTTGCAGGCGCAAAGCTTGGCGAACGAGTTGACTGCCGAGGCAAAGTCGGACTCAGAGGCGAAGACCTTTTCGATCGCCCTAGCGCCGTACCTTCACGGGACGCTCCGTGAAGCGACGCACCAAAACTACGATGACGCGTTGCGTTCGTTTCGATTGGTCAGTGCGATCGAACCCTCGTTCTTGCCAGCTGCCGAGGACATCGCGCGGGTAGGCGACGGTGTTCACAGTCGATCCGGGCACGGTGTGGTTTACGTGATCGCATTTGTCGGCGCGGGACCTCAATTGATCGAAACGGTCGCACCGACCACAACCCAGTCGCTGCAGATCGCGTCGACGCTGGTACGTCACGTCAGTTTGAACGAAAACGGCGATGATGAGTCAGACAACGACACGATCGTGTTGCCAACGATTGCAGAGGTGAAAGTGCCTCAGGTCTATGTGCCGCCGACGCAGATCTCGGCAGTCGGGGTCTCGATCGGACAAGGGCCGTTCCTCGGTGCGACACAGCCGCTCACCGACGTGGCTCGGCTGGCAAGCGAACGATTGGACGCCGAGATGCCGTGGATCATTGGCCGAGCCGTCGCCCGCCGGGCGTTGAAAGAAGCGAGTGTTTCGGCGGCCTCGAACATGATCGGGCTTAACGGTAATGCCGCATCTATTTTTCAGTTTGCCGCCGCGAATGCGTGGGCCGCGACCGAAAATGCCGACACACGATGTTGGTCGATGTTACCACGAGAATTCCAAGTCTTGCGTGCCGAATTGCCAGTCGGCAAGCACGCCATCGGCCTTTCGCCTCTTGGCCCCACCGGGCAAGCTTTTTCCGCATCGCACCAATCGAGCGTGGAGATTGTTGACGGACGAAACACCTACCTGTTCGTCTTTGCGCCCGAGTCCATTGTTTCCGTGGTGACCCCGGCGAGATAAGATAGCCGGAAAATTCTGCCACAAGAGACTGCGAAACGCGATGAATGACACACCGGGATCGGCGTCCTTTGTGATCCCTACGATGAACGAAGAAGACACGATCGCGACGCTGGTCGAACAGATTGATGCGGTTTGCGGTGAACTGGGACTACGGCATGACATCCTGTTCGTTGACGACGGTTCGACCGACCAAACCTGGCCACGAATCGTCGAACTGGCGGAACGTTTGGACCATGTGCGAGGCTTCCGCTTTCGACGAAACTTTGGCAAAGCTGCCGCGCTAGCTGCCGGATTCGCGCGTGCCGAAGGAGAGGTTGTCTTCACCCTGGATGCGGACCTTCAAGACGACCCGGTCGAGATCCCGAAGTTCCTCGATAAACTGGCCGAAGGCAACGATGTGGTCAGCGGATGGAAACAAAAACGCAACGACCCGCTGGACAAAACGCTGCCCAGCAAGGTGTTTAACTGGTTGGTCAGTCGATTGACCGGCGTGAAATTGAACGATCATAACTGCGGCTTCAAAGCCTATCGCCAAGCGGTCACCAAAGACGTCACGCTGTACGGCGAACGCCATCGATTTGTACCGGTGTTGGCCGCCGCCCGCGGGTGGCGAATCGGCGAAGTACCGGTCGTCCATCATGCCCGCCAATTTGGCCAGAGCAAGTACGGTGTGTCGCGTTTGGCCAAAGGTTTTCTTGACCTGCTATCGATCTTCTTTTTAACGACCTTTGGCAAACGCCCGTTCCACTTTATCGGTGCGATCGGAATGCTCTTCTTCATCACCGGTGGGTTGGGCATGGTGTACCTTTCGTGCCACCGCATTTTGTCTTGGCAAATCGAGTCATTAGAAGATTTCCATCTGCATCGATCGCCGCTGTTTTATTACTGCATCACCGCGCTGCTGCTGGGGTCACAGTTGTTTTTAGCGGGTCTGTTGTCGGAGTTAATCGTATCGCTGTCAGAGCACTCCAAGTCGCCATACAGCATCGCCGAAGAAACGGAGACGACCGATGAGCGAGGTTGACCCCAATTCGAAAGGCGTTCGCGGAATCTACGCGCTGTTGATCATCGCGACCCTGGCCGTCGTGTCGGGGCGAATCGCGGTTGTAATCAGCCGCGAAGGCGACACGGCATTCCTGAGCGCAAATGATCGTTCGCGGTGGTGCACCATCGCCGCGTTGGTCGAATATGGCACCTACGAAATCGACGACTACCTGAACCGTCGCGGTGCCAAACAAAACCGTCGTCCGTGGGCCACGATTGACTTGGTGCGGCACGTCGGCGACGACGGAAAGCTGCATTACTACAGCAGTAAGCCGCCGCTGTTGCCGACAATTTATGCCGGTGTCTACTACTGTGTGGCCAATACGATGGGGATGTGGCTGAGTGACCAGCCGATCTACTTGGGACGTGTCATCTTGTGGTTGGTTAATGTACCGACGCTGGCAATCTATCTGCTGGCAACGATCTTCTCGGTCGATCGACTGTCGTTGCGTCCGTGGGCGAAGTGTTTTCTTGCCACCGCGACTTGCCTGGGAACGATGCTGCTTCCTTTTTCGATCTCGCTTAGCAATCACCTGCCCGCGGCGGCATCGGCGGCAACGGTGATGGCAATTTATGTCGGATCGATGGACCGCAAATTAGGCTTCGGTTGGTGGCTGCTGGCCGGTTTGGCAGGAGGTTTTTTGGCTGCCAACGAACTTCCGGCACTTTCGATGACGGTGTTCTTTGGCGGGTTGCTCTTGCTGGTCCGACGCGAAGGATTGGTCGGATATACACTGGGGGTCGTGGTCGTCGCCGTTGCGTTTTTCGGCACCAACTGGATTGCCCACCATAGCTTGCGTCCCCCTTACACCCACCGTGGCAACGGACCGATCATCGCGGCACGAGCGACGTCGCCGGATCAGACGCCTGAAGCGACAAAGGCTTGGCTGGTCGAACAATCACTGGCAAGCAATTCGTCCACCGTCCAGCAATTCGAATCGCGCGAACCGAATCGTCGACGTGTCCTCGTCGATGGGTCGCAACAGTACGCATTGATTCGTCATCCCAATGGCTCGACTGAACTGCGGCACTGGGATGATTGGTATGACTATCCCAGCAGCTATTGGGTCGACGGTCGACGCAGGGGCGTCGATCTTGGTGAACCCTCACGCTTGGTTTATTTCGCCAACATGACCATCGGTCACTATGGGCTGTTCTCGCTGACGCCATTGTGGTGCCTGGTTCCCTTTGGTCTGGCAGGACTGTTTCGAGTTGAGCGCCGCGAACATCAACTGTTGCTAGCAGCTATCGGAACCGCGTCGATCGTCTGCATCGCATTTTATGTGATGCGCCCGGAAATCGATCGCAACTATGGCGGCGTCAGCGTGTGCTTTCGTTGGATGCTTTGGTTCGCACCGCTTTGGCTGTTAACGCTCAGTCACCCGGTAAACTGGCTATCGGAGAGAAACTGGGGAAGAGGCCTCGCGTTATTGTTGCTTGCATTCAGCGTGTTCTCAGTCTCGACCGCACTGCAAGGCCCCTGGCAGTCCCCTTGGCTGTACCGTTTCTGGCAGTTTTTGGGGTGGATTACAGCCTGAAGCGGGCACTAGTATCTGTGCTTTGATGGCAGCGGTCTCGGCCGCACCGGATGCAGGTTTCGTCCCCCCAAGTCGACGGCGGGGCGACGGCTTAGCAAGTCTCCCCCCCCTCGTCATAGAATCGTAAACGCGTGAACGGCAAGGACGCCGAATCGATCAAACGTGCGCCAACGGGAAAGACGTCTCGTTGGATGGTGGTCGTTTTGTTGATTGCGGCGATCGTTTTCCTGGTTCGCTTCATTGGCCCCCAGACCGTCGGAAACCAAATTCGGCGTCATGCGCAGGATATACTCCGCGAGAAGTATCCAGGACTGGAAGTCAGCATTGGTCACGGCCGGGTCGAACCGAGTGTCGGTCTGATTCTCGAAGACATCCGTCTGGGTGTGCCAACCGAACACGTTTCGGCGATTCCGGTAATCGAACAAGCGATCGAACGACTAGGCCTAACCGATGGCCCTTCGCGGGAGCTTCTGCGGATCGACCGGGTGGTCGTATTTGCGAAAGCCGACTTGGCAAAATTGCTCGACAAGGAAAACCCGATTGTCACCAAGCGGGTGTTGATCAGTGGGGTTCGCGGGCATGCTTGGTTGGAATCGGACGGAAAACTTTCCTTGGAACGGTTATATCCGCCCCCGAAATTTGGCGACGATATCTGCCCCCGACTTGAGATCCGCAACGCCCAACTTACTTACGAATCGAAGGTCGAAGGCAGTCGTCCGATTCAGGTCGACGTGACGAAGGCGGTGATGCTCAATCATGTCGTCACCCACGACACCGGGAACACATCCCAGGCGGTTGCGTGCAAGACATCGATCCAAGCCATCGGCGCGTCGACGCTCGCCGACAGCTTTAGTGTCCAGATGGACTTGGTCGGACGCAGCGGCAAAGTATCGTGCGACATCAAGGGTGCCCGCTTCGACGGGAACCTAGTCGATCAGATCCCGCCACCGTACCGAGAGCGACTCAAATCGATCGAACACGTTCGTGGTCTGCAACTGACTGCCGACACCACCGTGACGGCAGATCTACGCTCTGGAAAGCTTGGCGGTGTGAACGTCGAAAGCAAAGTTCACAGCGGTTCCTTTCATCACCCCGCGTCGGTCATGCCGGTCCAGGGAATTCGTGGAATCGTGACCGCATCGATCAATGAAACCGGTCACCCCAAGGTCCGTTTCGACGCCTGCCAAGGTTATTGGGGTGAAGCGCGTTTGGTATTCGGTGGCCAGATCGAAGCGATGACCGGAGTCGCTGGTTTTGCCAATTCAACCACGTCGGCGAACACATCGTTCGCTCTGGATCGACTTCGCGGCGGAGTAGACGTTTCGGTCTATGACTTGATGCTCGATCAGCGATTCGCCGCGGTGATCCCGGAGAAGCTAAAGGACGGCTGGAGGAAACTGGAACCGAGTGGCATGATCGATGTCCCGCGGGCTCGCTTTGATCTGATCGCGGGCAAGATTGAAACCAGTGCCGAACTTCGCTGCAAAGGCGTCGACATTAATTTTGACAAGTTTCCCTACCCCGTACGTCAGCTCAGCGGAACGGTGACCGTCGATTCAGGTCGTTTAAAAAGCACGTTGATGAGCGGGCGAGTGGGCGGCCGCTTGATGCAGTGCCTCTTTGACGTTCCCTCAAAGCCTCAGCCCCGCGAGCCGATGGTCTTTTCCGTCGCCATGGACGCCCCGATCGCGATCAACAATGACTTGCTAAACGCGTTGACGCCGCGTGGAGAATCGACGACTAAACTGGAGCAGTTCGTTCGCTCACTCAATCCACTCGGTGGAGTTCACCTGGTCCGCGGAACGTTGCGGACAGACGCCGATGGCAGCAAGCATCGGAATTTCGAATTGCAGATTAGCGATGGAACGTTGCGATTCGATCATTTCCCTTATCCGCTTCACAACGTCACGGGAAACATCCAAGTTCAGGATCACTTGGTTAAGCTGACGGGATTCCAGGGCGCCAATTCCAACGGCGGACTGATTCAGTGTGATGGCACATACCGCATGCCAATCCCACGGGAACAGCAGGGCGGGCCGGCGACACCGCGAACGGCTCCCCCCGGTGACGCGATGGAGTTGAACTTTGACGCGATGAGTATCGCCCTTGATGAAGCCTTGCGGAGGGCGCTTCCGGAAACATCACAGGAGACTTGGGATAGTTTGGCACCCAGTGGTGTGCTTGATCAGCTAAAAATCAATGTCGTCCGCCGCGGTCATGGGACACCGCTAGATCTAGGCGTTGTCGCGCGGCAGTACGATCATCACCAAGTGGGCGCGGAAACCCTGCGTCTGCAACCGAGATCGTTACCGTACCGTTTGGATATCACGCAGGGGTTGATGCGGTATGAAAAGGGCAGCGTCTACATCGATTCGGTTCATGCCGAACACGGCGGCACGAACGTTTCTGCCGACGGCAGTTGTAAACGCATTTCTGATGGGCGTTGGCTGTTGGCGATCGACGTTCACAACGGCAGTCGGCTCGTTCCGGATGCGGAACTCGCCGCCGCGCTCCCCGAGCAAATGAGGGCAGCGGTTCGCGAACTGAATCTGCGCGGACCGGTCGGATTAAGCGGATTGACCGAGACCTTGCTTTCTGATGCGACACACCCCGATCCGGTATTTGGTTGGGACTTAAAGCTACAACTTGAAGGCAACCGCATCGGTGACGTTGGTCCTGTCCATTCGTTGCGAGGTGAACTGGACATCCGTGGCCGCAAAGACGCCTCCGGCATTTCTGCCCAAGGCGAAGTCCAGATCGATTCGATGCACGTCGACGAATTACAAATCACACAGATCCGCGGGCCATTCCAAATCCGTGACGAGCGTCTGCGTTTGGGTCTCCGCCAAACCGGTACGGCGGAGGCACGACCGATCGAAGGGCAATTGTTTGACGGTAGTTTGCGTGTTGATGGACTGATGACATTGTCCGACGCAAGTTTTAACGTCCAGATGTCACTCGCCGATGCTTCCGTTCCCGTCGCACTTTCCGAACTCGGGCAAGCCGAACAGGCGCTTGCCGGAACGCTTGACGCGAACATGAACCTTGAAGGCGTGCTCGGAACGCGGGACCTGCTGCGAGGACGCGGCAAAGCGACAATCGGCGGCGCGAACCTATATCAGTTGCCGGTCTTGGTCCAGCTACTCAATGTGCTCTCAATCACTCCCAACGAAGAATCTGCGTTCACCAACGCCGAGATCGATTACACGTTGATCGAGGACCAAGTCGAGTTCAACAACTTGAAACTCTGGGGCAGCCTGATCGCACTTCACGGCAGCGGAACGATGGACCGACGCCGCAACATCGACCTGACGTTCAATACACGCGTCTCGCCCCGGAACACCTTCACTCGAATCCTCCGACCGCTCGCTGCCGATCGCTACACGCTGTGGACGGTCGAAGTCGCCGGGCCGATCAACGACCCGACGATCCAGCGAAAGGCACTTGAGAACGTCGGCCTGCGGTTCGAAAAACTGTTCGAAGGCATGACCCCACCGCGCGAGCCGAAGCGAAAAGATCGCACGGCAGGCGTCGGCAGAATGCTGCAGTGATCGTAACCGGTCGGTCGGACTAGCTGACTTCGACGCAGTTACAAACCTGGCCCAAAACGCCCGCTTGGCGAATGGCCGGTACCAACGCTTGTTTCAGTGCTACCGTTGGCAACTGACCACGAAGTACAATTCGTGATCCTTCCATTGTGATATCCAATTCCATCCGAAACTCGGCGAGTTCGCGGTGATTCGACAAAACAGAGTCGATTCGGTGGATCGTTTGGGCGCTACGCCCATCGCGTGTGATCGTGGTAGCCATCGGCCTACTCTCCCAACTGACGAGATTCTGTTCCTGACGCTAATGCTCAGCGAATCCGGCCAGCGGATGTTTCTGGAGAAACGGGACTATGAATGGGGCGGAGTGATAACAGGAGCCGGCCTGGGCGTCGAGATGAATCGGCCAAGCTAATTCCCGAATGTTGAAAAACGCGTAATGCGCCCTCAACAACCGTAATCGTCACTTAACGCTAATCCAATGCTCGAAAATTCCATCGAAAAAAATAAACTTTTCTGCCAAGTCACCATCCAGGAACGGTTTGGGTTCAGTTTTTCGGCTTGTGATCGAGAGGGTTTCCCGGCAGCGTGACATGTAATCGCGACGGTGCCGGGCTGCCGTTTTCACGATTACGCTGATACGATCAGAGCTTTCCGATGCGGCCTTATTGACGGCTGACTTAGATCGTCACCATTCCAACCCACTGAGGGGAACGTAGTCCATGGCAGTCGAAATTCACGCGGTGTATTCGGGATCCTTAGGTTGTAAAGCAACGCATGGGCCGAGTCGTCGCGAACTGGAAACCGATGCGCCGGTCGACAACGGCGGGAAAGGCGAATCGTTCTCCCCCACGGACTTGGTCGCAACTGCACTGGGGACCTGCATTCTGACAATCCTGGGACTTGTCAGTGAGCGACATGACTTGGATTTGACCGGAACCGAAGTCCGTGTGACCAAAGAAATGATCCAAAAACCGGTGCGACGCATCGGCGCGCTTCGCTGTGTCGTTGCCATCCCAGCTGGCCTAGTAGAAGAACCAGCGATGAGGACACGCCTGGAAACCGCGGCGCGACATTGTCCGGTTCACCAAAGCCTCCACCCAGACATCGATGCCCCAATCGAATTTCTCTACGGCTGAGGATCGGAATGCCTCGGAAATCGTTTCAATACCAACTTACGTGACCGCCGGCTGTGATCAACGGTTGAGAAGCCGCCCGCGTTTTTGACAGGTTCGGTTCACCGTGTTCTGATTAGCCTACGAAGCTATTTGCGACCCCTCGTCTTGCTACCGCTAGCGGAAAGGTGAAGCCGAATGCACGACCCCAATGCCAAAGCATTCGGTTGTGTTGGGACCAAGCCCCCGCATCCGTTCCCGCCTTCACTTTCGAACGCTTTAGACATCTAAATCGTCAAGCTGATCGAGCAGCTCGTTCAGCGTGTCGTCGGTCGGATCTTGGTTCAGAGTGATAGGGGGGTGCTTGGTCTTGGAATTTGGCACTGACGAAACAGTGTTCGCAGGGGGATGATTCGGTGCGGCTTTCTCAACGCCAGCGTTTTGCGGTGCAGGCTTTGGCGGTGCAAGCCCGCCAAGTGAAACCGTCTTGACGCTAAGCGAATCTCGAATTCGATCCAGTTCGGCAACGATCCGTTTGGCATCACGATGGTCGTTGAGATCGAACAGGAACAAACGGCGGCGATGAGCTGAATCCGGCGGCCCCGGATCGGGGTCGAGCTGATGGGCACAGCGGTAACCTTGAAATTCGATCCCCTGAAGTGTCGTGAATAGTTCTTCCGGGGTTCGCCAATCGAGTACGGCGGCTGGCACGGTGATTCCTGCGAGCGTCATCCGATCAGTTGAATCAGGTGCAAGCGAATCGAATCGGTCGACGAGGGTCAAATCCAATCCTGGGTGTCCGATCAACGAGGCCACCAAAGCCTCGGCGACGGCGCTACCGTTGGCAGGGCTATTCTGGACAAGGATAACGGGGAGACGCATGAGATGCCGCCGTGAAATTAGACCACCGATTGTGGTCCGCTGGAGTGCGCGTCCTCGACCAGATCGTACATTTCAAACCATAGATCTCGGACGTTGGTTTTCGGCGTCACCCTACATTGCTTGAGGTAACTGTCAACTAGCTTGCGAATTTCGTAAGGAGTGTCTGCAAGCAGATCACCGGCAAGCGATTGGATCAACTTCGACGTCGGCTTGGTTTCATGAATCGTACTCCATCCCGTCATCCGCTGATGCGACGTCGCAAGAATGGTGATTTTCTTAGCCGCGGCCGTCTTGAGGATCCGCAATCTCGATACCCGATAAAGCTGTTCCCAGCCATCGACGATCAACAAGCCTTCACGCGGCAATTCGGCCAGCTCCTTGCGAATTCTGCCACTCGCACGAGACCGTTCTTTCATTCGTCCGATCCATCCGATCGAAGGGTCGTTGTTGATCTGATGAAACGCGACCATCGGATAACTTCGCTGCAACTTCGGAAGAAACGTGTGTAGCAGCGTCGACTTGCCGGTTCCGTGTGGCCCTAGGATCAATCCGCGACGGGTTTTCCGAAGCGTTGCCAGTAAACCTTCCAGATGCATCTCAACGGTCTGCGGGTTCCCTCCACTGACGCCATGGTTGAACCGATAGCGAACCTTCGACGGCGCAATAAAGCTGGTCGAAAACGGATTGGAAAGCTGATATTCGAATGCAGGTTTCAAAGCAGTGTCTTTCTAGATTGAAACCCGGTGTCAGGCGATCGCCGAACACCGATTCAGGAATCCCCATCAGAGCTGGTTGATTATAGCGAATTCGGACGACTGGGTGGACACATGAACCCGGTGAAATAGCATTCCGCCTACCAGTGCACCGTCAACTCACCGCGATCCGTGTTACGGGAATTTACGCAGTTGCTAAAGCAGGAAATAGCTCACCGTCGCGACGACAATGACACCAATGAGGTTTAGCGCAAAGCCTTCACGAACCATTTCACTGACACGAATCTTGCCGCTGGCAAAGACAATCGCGTTGGGGAACGTCGCCGCGGGCATCATGAACGCAAAACTGGCGCTGATCGTCGCCGGGATCATGATTAACTTTGGGTCATCGGCCGGAATCAGTGCCAGAATTGGCAACAGCAAATTGGCCGTTGCCGTGTTGCTGGTCACCTCGGTTAAAAATGTCACCGCAAGGCAGATGACCGCAACGATCCAGAACGGATGCAGATCTCCCAGTCCAGAAAGCTGTTGTCCGATCATCAGACTGATTCCGGTCGAACGAAAGGCTTCGGCAATCGCGAACCCACCGGCGCACAACAGCAGAATCCCCCAAGGTATCCGGACCGCATCGTTCCACGTGAGCAACATTTCTCCCTTGCCATTTGGGATCAGATGCATTGCGACGACAGCCAACAACGCGACGCTGGAATCGTGAGCATCGGGAAGATGCAACCACGTGCTCCAGCCTCCAAACGGCGCCGTTCGTGTCACCCATAGCGTGGCGGTGATTGCGAACACTGCGAGCGTACGTTTTTCCTCCGAACGCCAGGCACCGACTTCCGGCATGGTCAGTCGTTCTCGACTGGGTAGTCGGCGGGTTAACCAAAGTGCCTGGATCGGCAGCATGATCGCGATGATGGGCCAAGTCCATGCGGCCCATTGCAAAAAAGACGGTTCGGGGCCGCCGATTTTCTTGTAGTTGTCGATAAAGATCAGGTTGGGCGGTGTACCGATCGGTGTACCAGTTCCGCCGACGCTAGCGGCAAACGCAATCCCCATCAACAGACAGGGCGCCAGTGCAGTATTGGATGACCGATCGACCACGGCTAGCGCAATCGGCAACATCATCAACGCCGTCGCGCCGTTGGAAATCCACATGCTTAAGACCGCCGCGGCGGCCATGAATCCGAACACGACGCGGCGCGGGTCGGCGCCGCTTTCACCATGTCCGCCGAACAGACGAACCATGATCAGTGCCAACCGTCGATGCGCATTGCTGCGTTCCATCGCCATCGACAACATCAACCCGCCCATAAACAACAGGACCAGTTGGTGACCAAACGCGCCGGCGATTTGGGACGAAGAAAGCACCCCGGTCGCCGGAAAGATTGCCAGCGGAAGCAGCGAGGTGACAGCGATCGGAATCGGTTCGGTGATCCACCAAACCGCGCACCAAGTGACGATGGCGGCGGCAATCGCGACCGGTGACTGATGCCCATAAGCGATCAACGCTCCCCCGACGACGATGGCCGCGAGTGGACCGCCGACAATCGCAAAAACGTTGACTCGATTCTTTCGAGGGACTGACTTGGGATCCGCGGTCACCGCGTCGCTTAACTCCTAATTCGATCTGGAAAAAGGCCCGAGGGCATCGCGATTAGCTTTCCATAACCTCGGCTTCACGCGTTTTCGCCAATTCGTTGACCTGCTCTTCGTACTTCTTGGTCAACTCTTGGACTTCATCTTTCGTCTTGTCGCGATCATCCTCCGACAGCTCCTTGTCCTTTTCCAACTGGTCGGCTTGCTTGTTCGCATCGCGACGGATGTTACGGATCGAAATTTTGGCGTCTTCGGCGAGTTCCTTGATGCGAGAGACCATTTTCTTTCGCACGTCAGTCGATAAGGCGGGAACGTTCAGTCGGATCACCCGGCCGTCGTTTTGAGGGTTCAGGCCGAGGTCGCTTCCGACAATCGCTTTTTCAATATCCTTGATCGTCCCCGCGTCATACGGGCGAATCAAAATCTGCTGCGGCTCGGGTACACCGATCGAAGCAAGTTGCTTCAGCGGTGACGTCGAACCGTAAGCTTCCACTTTAAGCGAATCAACCAAACCCGGGGTCGCACGGCCGGTTCGAATTCCCGAGAGTTGGTTTCCCAACACGGCAATCGCCTTTTCCATGCGTTCTTCGGCATCCATCAGAGTTTCTTCAGCGGACATGATGAGCATCCTTGGGTTTAAGGTTGGAATGGTGTCGAACGAGAAAGTTTAGCGTCTTTTCCAGGCCGGTTTGAAGGTGGGCAAACGCCACGCCGACGATCAGCTTACAATTTGGGCTGATTCTGCGTTTCTAAGCGCCTCGTCCGAAAATCACGGTCCCAACACGACGACGTCGTGCCATTGGCGCCAATCCCAGCAAAAATGCGGGGCCGCGTTCAACGATGTCGGCTCGCGAGCAAGGTGGAGCAATTTTCGGCGAGGTCTAATTCGATTGGCTGGAACAATTCCCCAAAACACACCATGCGAAATTTGATTGCTCTGCCTTTAAATACTCTGCCTGCGCTTGTTTTCCTGCTCTTCGCGTTGACTTCCATCGGCTCCGCTACCGCCGAGGCTGCCGAAAAACTGCCGAACATTCTGATCGTTTTGGTCGACGACATGGGCTATGGCGATCCCGGCTGTTTTAACCCGGAAAGCAAGATCCCTACGCCAAACATCGACCGGCTGGCCGCCGAGGGGATGAAATTTACCGACGCCCACGCTTCAGGTCCGCTTTGTCACATGTCACGATACGGCCTGATGACCGGTCGCTATCCATTCCGGATTAACGTGGGCAAGTGGTCGCAGCAACCGTTGATCGAGGAAAACGAAGTCACTCTACCGTCGCTGCTTCGTGACGCCGGTTACCGAACTGCGATGGTTGGCAAGTGGCACGTTGGATTTGAAGAGAAAGGCTACGACCGCCCACTCCGAGGCGGGCCGGCCGACCGGGGCTTCGATACCTTCTTTGGGATCCGAGCCTCGACGGACATTCCACCATATTTCTACATTCGCGATCGAGAAGCAATTTCGCCGCCGTCTGAATCGATCGAGGCTAATCAAAGCGGCGGGCACTGGAACGAAATTCAAGGAGCCTTTTGGCGAGCCGGTGGCATTGCTCCGGAGTTGGACCTCGTCGACGTCACCCCACGATTCACCGAGGAAGCATGCCGTGTGATTGAATCGCATCAAGAAAATCACAAGCCACTGATGCTCTATCTGGCGTACCCGTCGCCGCACACTCCCTGGTTGCCGACGAAAGCGTTCCAGGGTCAATCGGGAGCCGGAATGTACGGCGACTTCATGACAATGGTCGATTCGATGATCGGCCAGGTGCTCGATACGCTGGAATCATCGGGCATGAAAGACAATACCATGGTGATTTTTACGAGCGACAACGGCCCGACTTGGTACGACAAGGACGTTCAAAAGTTCGGTCATGATAGTGCCGCAGGGTTACGAGGCATGAAAGCAGATGCCTGGGAAGCAGGCCACCGCATGCCCATGATCGTTCGCTGGCCCGGTGTCGTCGAACCGCAATCAACGTCGAGTGCCCTAATCAGCTTCGTTGACTTCCTCGCAACGATGGATGAGCTGGTCGATTCGAAGCACTGCGTGGGGAACGTTTCGGATGCAGGCCCTGACAGCTTCAGTTTCCTGAGCGAATTAACCGGCAAACCTTCCGATCGGCCGCGACGACCTTCGCTCGCACTCAAAAGCGGTCGCGGTTTGATGACCTATCGACGCGGACCTTGGAAGTTGATCGAAGGGGACGGCTCTGGCGGCTTTAGTGACCGCGGTAAAAAACTCGATCGCAACAAGCCGTACCGCGGGCAACTTTATCATCTTCAAGACGACCTCGGCGAAACGAATAACTTGATCGAACGCCAGCCAGAAATCCTTGCATCACTTCGCGAGGAACTCGCCGAGATCGTCGACGCAAACCGATCGAGATAGCATGATCGGCTTCGCTTATCCCATGTGAAGCATTCAGTCCAGTCGAACAGATCCCGCCTCCTCCCAATCGATTGCTTTCATGCTCGCGTTAGTCGACGAACGTCAAAATCTTAGTGTTTCATTTCATCAAAAAACACAAGTGTTCATTTTCAGCCGATGGGCACTCGCTGCGGTTATTCCCAAGACACCACAGTTGACGCCGATCGGCTATGCAACCTTTATAGATTGACGAGACACTCAAACCGCAACATGGCTCGAAGCTAACCGAGGACGACCGAATGATAGATCTCTTGCGTCTACATTGTCACAGCAGCGTTGATTGAAGCGTCCGGCGTCGGGCGTTCACCCTGCCAATACGCCTTACCTGCCTTGACGAGGTACTTGATTCCTTGCAACCCCGAGTTATCCCAATACTCACCACGGGCCGGATCAATACGCAGCAAGATGATTGATGGGTCTGACTTTCCTTCCGGGAACCATACCTTGAATGCTTCGTTCCACAAATCATCGACTTTCTGACGGTCTTCAACGGCCTGGCATTTTCCTGTCACGGATACGAACTTGTTGGAACTTTGCATCGTGACCGCGACGTCTTGATCGAGCATCAGGTCGGCAATTTTCCCAGAGTTCCGGTCGCTTACGAACCAAAGTGTGCCATTTTCCTCTACATCGGCAATGGCCATCGGTCGAGCGTCCAACTCACCGGCACTGGTTCGTGTGACAAGCATGGCGTTGTTAAAGTCTTCTAGCAAACTGATCAGTTTTTCGTGCTTATCCATTGCATGGCTCCTTGTGGCTTTGGTTTCTGCGTGGCATAGGTTTTTGCCGAAGAAGTCTGGCGTGCACGATTAAGGCACCCAACTTCCGATCACTCCACAGGTAGCGTGCAAGCAATGTGCCAAACCATTTAGCTCGCCGCGTCCTTTTCCACGGCACGCTTGATACCTCGCAACATGACAGGGAACACAATCCAGTGCAGCGGATAAACGGAGTACCAATAGGCCAAGCCAAGTAAACCGCGTGGGCGGAACCTTGCGGTCATATCAATCCGTGAGGCATCCTCTTCGGTCCTGGAAACAACGAAATCCAGTTCAGCCTCGCCGGGTAGCCACATTTCGGCCCGCAACCGCAACTGCTCATTTGGAGTCATCTTGGTGACTCGCCAAAAATCGACCGCTTCTCCGAAGTGAAGTTCGGTAGGATGCCGCCTTCCTCGTCGCAAACCGGGGCCGCCGATCAGTTGATCAAGCCAACCACGCAGGGTCCAGAGCGGTCCTGCGCCCCAGTAACCATGCTGGCCGCCGATCGATTTGATCTCGTCAAATGTGTCTTCGACGGGGGCATCAACGATCACGCTGCGTTCGTCTTTTAATGTCGTCCCGCCGGCCCAGTCGGGATCGTGTGGCATCTCGCCTGCCGTCGACCAGCGGGTTTCAACCAAGCCTTCACGTGTCCTCCCAATCGCCGCTTCGATCGCATCTTCGATCGTCAAGCATTCGCCGGGCATCAATTTCAACGCGTCGTCATTACGGCATACGGTTCGGTTCCGCAGTCCTTCTGCCAACGGGCGAGCGATCCGGCTACTGACGGGAGTGACCAACCCGATCCATAGGCTGCTGAGTTTCGGCGTCAGCACAGGAATCGGGAAAATCTTGCGGTGGGACAGTCCCAGCTTGTTTGCCGCAATTTGCATGATCTGCTGATAGGTCATGACACCACGGCCGCCAATATCAATCGTGCGACCTGCGGTTTCGGGAATCGTCAGACAGTCAACTAAATAGCGCAGCACGTCTCGAATCGCTATCGGTTGTGTTTCCGTAGTCACCCATCGCGGGGTGATCATGATCGGCAATCGTTCGACTAAATAACGCAGCGTCTCGAATGAAGCCGATCCCGAACCGATGATCATCGCGGCCCGGAATACCGTCGTCTCGATCGTTCCGCCCTGCAGAATGTCTGCCACCTCGCGTCGGCTGTTGAGGTGATTGGACAAGTTCTCACCCAATTCGCCGAGGCCGCCAAGATAGATGATCCGGCGACAGCTTGATTCCTCGGCCGCTCGCAGAAATGCCGTTGCCAACTCGCGATCACGCTCGGCGTATGAACCGCCAGCGGACTGCATCGAGTGAACGAGATAATAAGCCACGTCGACACCTTCGAGCGCCGACCGCAACTTGTCTTCGTCGTTGATCCCGCCTTCAACCACTCGCAGCTTAGGATCCTTGTTCCACGAGAACTTGGCAAGTTTTCCGGGGCTGCGAACCAAGCAGACGACTTCGTACCCCTCATCGAGTAACTGCCGGACCAATCGGCCACCGACGTACCCCGTCGCTCCGCACACAAGAATTTTTTCTGGCTTGTTCATGTGTGCCTGGATGTGCAAACGCTATTCCCGATCGACTTCGTTCAACTGGATTGGACGCCGCTCAAGTTTTCCGCTGATCGCACAAACGCAACCATAAGCGACGTCGGAACGAGTTTACCGAAACTATCGGCGGACGGGTGTTCCCGAAACGCTCCGCGCGTTCCGCTACCAGCGAACTAGTTTAGCCGCATGGCGTTAGCCACGGTTTCAGCGCAATAACCGGAGCTAACGCTCGTCGGCTAATGAGCCGAACCCGAACAATGGGGTTAGACAAATCACCGGGGGCGCCGAAACGCTCCGCGCGTCCGCTAACGGTGGACGACGGTCATTCGTCTCCATCAAGCAGTTCACCAAAGTTCAACTCCCCATCAAAGTTCCGCGGGGGATTCTTCGGCGCGGTCAAATCTTCGGCACTGGAGGGTTGAAGTCGGCGATCGCGTCCGTCAGCTTGCTGCGGTTGCGGAGGATTATCCTGCAACTGATAACTTTCCACGCCTGCGGGCGCCCCATCGATACCGGCAGAACCATCGATTCCATAGGACGGAGGGTCGACCGGGGGAATTTCGACGACACCTGGCATCACGAAGTCCAACGCATCCGATTCGATCAAACTTGCGTCTCGGCATGCGACCTGCTTCTTGCAACATCGCTCACACGTTTGGCTTCCCTTGACGTAGGCAAACATTTCTTCGCAAAACGATTGCCGTGACACGAAAATACGGTCACCGGGTTTGAGATGGTAGTTGGTCGTCGAATCGCCCAACTGCGTGATCGAACGGTAACAGACCGGCAATGTCACACGACAAGAGCAGGGACTCGTCGGACGAGCAAGCAAGATGTCGCACGCCGACGCACGGGCCGTTAATCCGCCTGCTTCCATGAGTGCATCAAGGACGGTTTCATGACCGGTCAACGAATATGCTCCTGGCGAATTCACTTCCCCGATGACGTAGTACCGGTGGATCGGCTGGATCAATCGAATATTGACACGCACTGAATCGCGTTCGGCTTTGCTGACGATCTCCTGAACGGTCGATTCGGCCTGCTCGATCGTCATGCTCGATACGACGACGCGACCATAGCGTCCGAGGTCAATCGTGCCATCGGCCATGATTCGCTGATCTGCCGGAAGTTGAATCGACAGATCATCGGCTTCGAGAACTTCGACCAGCAATTCGTCCCCAGGTGCGAGCGTATGCATCGGTCGCACTTGCTTGGCCAATTCACGTGGCACATCCGGACAACGTGTGGTTTGGTCCAAGATTTCCTTCGTGTCCTCAGTCATCACGTGAGCGATCGGATAGGCCGAAAAGCCTAAGACGCTACACCCCGCTGACGCCAGGATTGGAAACAACGACAACACCGAAAGGCCGATTCGATTGATTGTTTTGCACATGTTCAATCAGATCGACCGCTGCCAGCAGAGAATTTGACAACGCTGTTTGAACCGTCACAGCTTATCAGTTCGAAAACAATCCGTCGGCGACCGTGATCGTGATCAACTCTTGAACCGCAAATCGCCTGACGTTTGCTTGCAGCGATTCGCCGGGCAGCAGACGAATGATCGGCGAACTCGCCGTCCCATTAATTTCAAACACAAATGTTCGATCGCTCAGCAAACGATTGATCTGGCCGAACGGGCTGGCAAAGATCAGGTCGGAAAGCCCTACCAAGTCGACTAGCAAGTCTTGGCCTTGAAAGTTTCCGGTCGAAAGCACAACGCCAACGTTCATACGCGTATCGAGCAGACCGACCCGACCTTCGGCTTTCACGGCGACTCGATCGGAAACCAATGCGACTTCTTCGAGAACGATTGCTCCGGAAGCGATGCGTCCGGTAGCGATCCCTTCGTTAAATCTCGTTCCGACAAGTGCACTCGCGCCCAAAAGGACGCCCGCAGTCGACAAACCAGGGACGGCCGAGGCATCGGTGCCACCAAGTCGGAAACGGAACTGGCCTCGCAATTGCCGCGCGCCACTGATCCGGCGACCGCTGAGCGTCAGATCACCGGTGACGTCGCCTTGACCGATCGTTGTTGTTCCAACGTAAGTGCTCAACAATTGCTCGAAATCGACGTGAGCCACCTTCCAGCGACTATCCATATCCAGCGTCCCACGATGCGACGCCGAAGAAGCCAATCGCAATGCCCCCGAGACAGAGCCACCGGCGAGTGACGATTTCACATTGGGAAACTTTGCCGACCATCGCGACGTGGGAACATCGTAGGTCACGACGAGCGAACTGTGTGCGTCACCGACTGGTAGGTCGAACGCGGTCGCGTTGTCGGCGACAACGTTTCCGGTGACACGAAGCTTGTTGATGAACCCTTGTCCTGTCCCAGTTACGGTAACCTGTCCACTGACAATGCCAGATAACCATTGACCGGCTTCGGCACTGACCGGCAACAAGATCTGACTGCCTTTCGCACGTGTCAATCGAAGCGAGATATTTCTCTGGCCCGTGCCAGGCATCCCCGCGTCAAATGACCAGACGCCTTGCCCGGTCAGGAGCCCGCCGGCGTAAACGCCGCGTAGCGACTGAATGTTTGCGACGCCGTCTCGCACTCGAAGTGTGACAGCCAACGACGGCGAAAGTTCTTTTCCGCTGATACGGACCGAGCGAAGCGCCGCTTGAATTTCGATCGGTTCACGAAGATTGTTCAGGTCGACAATGCCTGATTGAACATCCAGGCGTCCTCCATAAACACCACGCTGATGTCCCATGAGCACACTTGCTTGTTCGAGTGACGTGTCGTTTAAAGAAAAACGATCCACGACGGTGTATCGAAGCAAATCGGCCCAAGAAGCCTGTGGGTCCGGCGTTGTCGTCGAATGAACGGTCAACCGGCCGCCAAGGATTTCCCCATCGACCGCCGCTTCGATACCGTCACCGTCGACGCTGACTTCTGCGATTAACCGTCCCAAGCTCTCTCCGGAGGCGGTGAGTTGGCTGATGCGAACGATCGCCGCTCCGCGATGAGCCAGCGGTTGATCGAGTTGATCCGCCTCGACTCGCCAATTCAATCTTCCCGACGTTGTGGCAGCAAGCGTGGTTGGTTTGGTCGCAAGCGGTAGCGTGATCGTAACTTCGGGGGAGAGATCATCCCAGCGCACGTCGAACTGATGCTGGCCCCGCGAGGTCAACGCTAAGCTTGCCGTACCGTTGAGCTTTCCCTGGAACAATTCGGCTTCGAACGCATTGACTTGAAGTCGCTCATCCGAGACCGCGTATTGAGCAGACAACGACCGAATGCGAGCGAGTGAAGTGTCGTCCGGTTCGATCGGGGCACGAGGAGCCAACCGAAAACGTTGACGATCCAATGTGAGATCGTGTTCCAAACGCCCGAGATCTAAGCCAGCGATTTTAAGACGAGGTGACGCGATCGCCGCCCTAATCTGAAGTGGATCAGTCGCGTCGTTTTTGATTGCCTCGGTCGAAACCGTTCCTTGGACTCGTCCGTCGACATCGATTTTCCCTTCGACCGCTTTGCTGAACATCCCCAGTGGTAAGTCGTCGGCTGTCAGACGAAGGTCGACTTTCGGCGTGTCTGCAAGATCAACCGAACCGGACAGGTTTGCTAGAAAGATAGGTTGTCCTGATGGCCGCGTCTGGCTCGACCGAAGGCTCGTATTTTGAATCGTCACCCGCCGTTGTTTCAACCGAAATTCGGGAACGTTAAGGTCGACTTGCAACTCTTTCCCGTAGCGAATTTCGTTGGCCGAGACTTCACCGGCCACATTCCAGTTCAGTGGAATCTTCAAGTCATCCGTCCGACCATTGACATCGACCTTACCGTCCACGGTCGCGATCGACCAAGCCTCTGCCCAATTGCCGCCAAATTTCGCGAGCAAATCAAACACGGCTTCGGTTCGAAACTGGCTTAGCTGTAATTGTCCTGAAAAGTCACCGCGCGGAAGAAGCTCGAACTTCGCATCGCCAGCTATCGTTCCGCCGCCTTGTTTAGCGTCTAGCTTTTGCAATGTCAGCGTGCCATCATCGAACTTGACTTCCGCACGAACCGAATCGAGAACCAGTTGATCCGCTTTTACGTTTCGTCCCGTCAGCGTGCCTTCGATTCGATACGCCTTGCCGGTACGAAGAGCATTGAGCGGAATCCCAACTTCGAAATTCACGGTGACGATTCCGTCGACGTCGACTGGAAGCTCGATGCCCAGCCGTTCCAACCGCCCGGCGAGCGTGCCGACTTCGATATCTTCGAACGACCAATTTGTCGTCCAGTAACGATATTGATTCACTGGCTTCTGTGGTGCGGCCGGCTGAGCACAAACTTGGCTGACGGGGCCGAGACTGACCACGGATAACCAGACCGCAATAAGCAGGATCGCGGCTCGAAACGGTCGTGGTCTTGGTGGCGAAGGAAGCATAGGGGCTGGGGGTCGGGTGTTGATGTTTCACGAAACCGCTGAAGTTTACGCTTCCGCCAAGGATACGTCGCAGCCAAGTTCGGCATACCGTTTGCACCCTCTCTTGATCCGTTTTCACGATTCACATTTTCACTTGACTCAACCTTTTTGGAGGTCACTCATCATGTCTGCCGACGGTATGGCAAGCTATCAAACGGTCCATGGATTATCGTTCCCCACCACAGTTGCATTTTTAAAGGTGCAGGACGAAGAACGACGTAGCAAGCGTGAATCCTCTCGTGGGGAAACGAAGTCCACAACGGAACGTTCCCGGTTGCATCTGAAACAGTCTGCTGAATTTTCAACCACCGCCTGATTGGACAGTTTTGACACTCAATCGCAAAATGCGAACGATTCGGCTCGTTTTTTGAAAAACGTTTTATTCATTCACGAAGATTCTCGGCATCGATTCGGGCAACTTTTAAGAATCTTTTCTCAGAGGATCTTCAGAGTCTTGGTGACTCCGACCTAATCGTTCGCCGCATCGATGGCAATAAATCGCACCGACCAAATGTTCATCGGTCGCACATCTTGGGCAAGAATCTCCGGTCCGTTTCTCGGACTCGCTACGCGACGACAATTCGGCGGTGACGAAGCCGCTCGGAACGATGATCAGACTGTATCCAAGTAAGATCAGGGTCGCGGAGATCACCTTCCCGGTCGTCGTCGTCGGGACAATATCTCCGTAACCGACGGTTGTCATCGTTACGATCGCCCAATACATCGCTTGTGGGATGGAATCGAACCGACTGTCGTACTGTTCAGGGCGGACCCCTGCGACAAGAGCCGGAACGATTGTTTCGACGAAGTACATCAGCGTCCCACTAATCGTCACGGCAACCATGACGACGATCAGAAACACAATAATCTTGTGCCTCGCGTTCCAAACCGCATGCCAGAGCTCGTCGGCATCGCTCATCATCCGCCATAGCTTCAGCACCCGGAACGCCCTAAGCAGGCGGATACTCCTCAGGATTGCGAAGCTACGCGTTTGATTTTGCGGGACAAAGAAGAACCCGATATAGGTCGGCAAAATACTGAGAAGGTCGACGATGCCCCAGAAGCTAAATGCGTATCGCAACGGGTGGCGGGCACAGACAAGTCTCGCGACGTATTCAATCGAGAATAGAATCGTCAGCAACCATTCGATTGCCTCAAGAACGAAGAGTTCTTGCTTCGCAATCGATGGAATCGTTTCCAACGAAATCACGCTGATGCTGCAAAGGATGGCGATCAGCAAACCAACATCAAATGTCCATCCCGCCGGCGTATCGGATTCAAAGATGACATCGTGCATCAAAACCCGCCACGGTGGACCGTCTGGCCGTTGCGGCGCTCGGCTCTTCCGTCGCGGTTTCTGTGTGTTCATGGATCGTGTTAGCCGTGCAGAATGATCATGCGAAATAACGCGCCCGCGTGCGAGCGGATCTGTATAGCTTTGCGATTAACCGGACGGCGATCGCCGCGGGTTCACCGAATTTGTTCCCTAGGCCGCGGTCGTCGGTGTTTCTCGGTTCTAGCGACGTAAGTTCGGCGGTAGCTCGGTCGGCTCACGCTTTACTTCCCGGTGAGCCGAGGGCACTCATGCGCCATCTGCACCAACTGCTCGGGTTCAGCCAATCAGCCGACGGGCGTTAGCCCCGGTTAATGCAACCAAACCGCGGTTAATCCTCCTTTCAACGGCGGACGAGGCACTAGCAGCGGGCTGCCCGTCTCAAACCTGCAGAGACATCGGCTAACCTTTCGGCGGACTTGGCGTGAGACAGCGGCCGCCAACGGGGCGTGTCGATAACGACCAGTTATGGCTGGATGCTGATTCGGCGAGGGGCTGTTGCGGCGGGTGACGCCTGACGTACCGCCGGTTGACGTGGACTCGTGTCTCGCGAAATCTCGGCACTCGCCGCCATAATTTGTGGGGTTTGACGCTGCATCGGGATATCGATCGATGGCGTTTCGCCCGATGCGGCGAGGGCTTGCGTTTCAGCGGCGATCGCCTGGATTCGTTTCCGGATCGATGGCTCTATGGGTGCCGCAACGCCGTTTTCAAGCTTTGCGTGAGTACGCCGAATCGTCGTCGTCACCAAGCCGCTTGGGCGTGTCGCTTGGTTGTCGATCGCATCGAGATGACGACGGTATTCTGGAGAATAGACTAACGAAGCATCGGTCATCGCTGCTTGTGCCTTCTTGCCAGGCAAGACAATCGTGGTGGGCGCTCCCTGGACAATCTTGCCTTCCTTGGTTTGGAAAGTCGCGACCAGTGAAACTCGCTTTTCCATCCCTCCGGCGGCATCCCATGGAATCCACACGCTGTAGCTCGCCCCAAAATCGCTTTGACTGAAGTGCGTGGTGAACTGCTCGGGCGTGAACTTGAACGGCCGAATGGCAGAGTCTTTTCCGGTCGCCCCGATTTCGAATCCATGGACTGTCAACGTGCCTTCGACGGGAACTGATTTGGACTTTTCATCGAAGAAAAACAGTCGTCCGCCGAAGCCGCGAGTCGGTGTACGCCCCGCTTGAACCAAAACATCGCTCGTCCAGGTGGCGGCAACTTTCGATGGATTGGGATAAGGCTTCGGTGGCTCGTCGTCTTTCTTTGACCACGGGGCTTTGGTCGCCCACTCGGGTGTGTTGAAGAACTTGGCAAGCTTTGCGCCTTCACGCGTGGTCGGCGTCGTGCAACCAGTCATCGTGAGCGGTCCGGCCGCCAACGCGACAATGACTGCGATTTGATAGGGGCGTCGTTTCATGGGTCAGACCGTCATTTGATAGGTTGTGAGTGATTCAACATCGAACGTTCTGCAATTCGATGCTCGTCAACCTTCACGGGGCCGGGGCGGGATCCAGCCCCGTGAAGATTCGTCCTTTCACCGTGGATCTCGGATCACCTTCAGAGCGACCCGAGATCGAAGCGGAATCCATTCCGCTGTTACTTGCCGTTGATCCAGCTTGCCGGCAGAGTCTGCTCGCCTTGGCCGTTGCCATTGGGAGTCGTGAACGACTGCTGGTTGATGACTGGGCCAGGCAATACTGTTTCGTCTGCGGGAGACAGCACGGATTCTTCCTGCAGCATTGCCGGCGGTGCGATCCCAGGAGCTGGGGTGATGACCGGTCCGCCGGGAACTGGCAAGTTGCCGTTCGGGTCTGCGAGTTCGGCTTCCAGGTCACGGCTGCGATCGGGGACCAGACCGGCCGGGACGTCACCGACAACCATTTCGCCATCGATCGTCGGTTGAACGTCGGGATAGATCGTTGGTCCGATCGCGGGTCCCCACAGTCCATAGCCACCGCTGAGTCCGACGTCACCGTGAGCTTCGACGACGTCGGCCAAGCACCAGCTCATTCGACTCGATTCGGTTTGCTTGATGTACTCAAGATCCTGATCACTCGTGACCAGCATCGGCGTCATTACGATCAACAATTCGTTTCGTGTCTCCGCTTCGTAGTCGTATTTGAACAAGTTGCCCACGATCGGAATGTTCGACAAGATTGGCATCCGTCGACTTTGGTTGGCACGGATCTTTTGGATCAAACCACCGACGATCACGGTTTGTCCGCTGTAGACGGACAAGGTCACTTGGGCGGTCGTGTTGATGATGTCTTCGATCAAGACCGTTTCACCATCGACACCCGTTGGAACCAAAGTTCCGGTGCCTTGGTCGCGGTCCGATCGCGTCACATCGAGGTTCAGTGCGATCGTTCCATCGCGACCAATTCGTGGCAAGATCTCCATGATCAAACCGACTTGGATGTCTTCGATCTCAGGGGAGATTACGCCGTTGCCGGAAACCGTATTTCCACGGAAACGGGCGATCTCGCGACCGACTTCGATCCTGGCGATCGTGTTGTCGGCGGTCATCAGCTTCGGTGTGCTGATGATCTGTGCTCGACCGGCATCTTGTAGCGTGCGGAACAGCAAGCTGACCGATTCGCTAGCCGCGTTCAAAACGAATCCACCGTAACCGATCGAGGGGTTGGTCTGTCCGAGCCCGAAGGTCGAAACCGCACCGCCAACGATGTTTTCACGATTGACATCGTTGACGTTCGCGACTCCGGCGTTGTTGAAGTTAAACCCAGACGCCCCGGTCGCTCGCGAGCCAAAGATATCCGAGACGGCTTGGTCACGGCTGAAGGCCAACGAGTCCTGCAGCCCAAGCTCTGTTCCAATTTCGAATTGGTCATTCAAGTTGACCTCCGCCATGACAACCTTGATCAACACCATCGGGCGGCGGCGATCGAGCCGATCGATCAACGATCGCACTTCTTCATACAGTCGCGGAGAGACGCTCAACAAGATGCTGTTGGAGTATTCCTCGGCAACGGCGATGATGTCACGGTCGAGCAAGTCATAGGCACTTAGTCCCTGCTGGAACTGTTGGATTTGCGTTTGCGATTGCAGACGGGTACTGACGTAGTTAGTGATTGCCGCGGCAACATCAATTGCGTTGTTATTCTTGAGCCAGATTACTTCGGTGATCCGCTCGGCAAAACCTTCGCTATCGAGCCGAATCAAGATGCTTTCGACGACTTCCAAGTCCGACGCCGATCCGCTGGCCACGATGCTGTTGGTTCGGATGTCGGTCGAGAATCGAAGTGGGACCAGCGAGCTTTCTTGGGCCGCCGTCGAAGCCGGTAGTCCGGCCAAGTTTGCCGCACCGACTCCGGTTCCGGTATTGGAAGCGTCTGAGCCGAAGAGTTGCTCAAGCGCGGCGGTCAACTGTGATGCATCGCCGTTTTCAACGGTGAAGACTTTGACCAGCGAATCGATTCCCGGTGCGCGGTCGAGCTGACGAATCAACTCGGCGATCAGTGGCATGCTTGACGCGGGGGCTCGGACGACGATCGAGTTACCGGCGGTTTCGGCCGTGATCGTTGCCCCGGAGAGAATCCCCGATTCGACGACTTTGCGTTCATCGCTATCCACCGAAACGATTGTCAGCGAAGCCGAAGGTGCCGTCGCGTCTTCACTAGCCGTGACATCGCCTCCGGTGAACGCGTCTTGAAGTGTCGTTGCCAGGTCTTCGGCGATCGCGTTTTGCAACTGGAAGACTCGCAATTCCATTTTGGCGGTCGTTTTCTCGACATCCAATTCATTGATCAAGCGAGTCACCTCGGTCATGTCCCGCGGCGCGGCACTGACGATCAGTGAATTTGTCCGGTAATCAGCCGAAACACGAACACGAGTTCCTAATCCGGGACGCACGTCCTCTTCCGACCCGGGACGATCGGTGAAGAAGTCACGAATGGTTTCTTGGGCATCAACCGCAGAGGCATTTTGCAACCGGAAGACACGCAGTCGGCTGGACGGGTCGATGGGTTGATCGATCTTCGCGATCAACTCTTCGAGCGACGCAATCGCTTCGGTCCGCCCGATCAGTAACAACGCATTCGGATTGTCGAGCGATGTGATGCTGACGTCCCCTTGCCGGCTCGAGAGCACGTCCTCGTACAACTGGGTCAGCAATTCACTCACCGCGTTTGCGTCGGCATGCTGCAGGCTGACCACTTTCGAATCGGGCTGAGTCAATTCGGCTTTTGATTCGATTTCTTGAATCAATTCCATCACACGCTGCACGTCGCGCGTCGTTCCTTTGACAATGATCTGGCCGAGTTCAGGGACGTACTCGATTTGGACATCGCCTAGCGGACCGCCGCCTTCTTCGCCGTCAGCCACCTCGCCACCGTCGCCGGCGGGTTGTGCGGCCGGATCGGCGGATTGATCCGCTTGCAGCACTGCGTTGGCAAACACGCTTGCGGGAGCTTCGGGCAATGGATCGTTACGAAGCGCTTTGAGTAACCGCATCGTTCGTTGGACAGGCGCCATCTCGGCGTCTTCCAGGCGATGGACTTTGGTCACATCGTCGTAGCGATGGGGCACGCGATCGAGCGCTTGGATCATTTTTTCCCAACCCGGAAGCGCTGGATCGGGAGCATGTACGGTGACGAAATTTTGGCGACGATCGACTTGGACGATCGTCCCTTTCATGGGAGCCACGTTCATCTGGAACGTCACTTCGTTCCCGTTGTTACGGGTCGTCATCGGAATGTCACTTCCGGCCGCCTGCTTCAAATCGCGTTCGAATTCTCGCCAGGAAATATTTTCCAGTCGCAACGTCAACGGAGTACTAACCGAAGCGGATGTTTGTTGAATCGCACCGGCGACCATCTGCTTCACTTGACCCGCGATGGTTGCCTGGGTTGCCGGAGGTGCCATCACGACCAGTTGCCCGCTCTTGGGATCCGGGGCAATCGTAACACCGGGGGTGCCTTGAAACCGCAGGTTCAACGCCGTCGCGATGGCCTGTGCGTGAACCGGTGGGACGGACAGTTTTCGAAGCTGGGGCGCTTGACTGGTCGTCGCACCGATGGTCGGATTCGGCGCCACCGAAGTCGCGGACACCGGTCGAATCGAAGCGTTCGGCATTTGCGACGCGTTCGCTTGGGCATAGCTACCCGCGTTTGCCATCGCCGGCATCCGGAACGGAGCCGTTGACGCTCCACCGGGCACATTCGGGTTGCCGTTGCCTGCCGCAGAAGGCATCGTCTGACCGACCGCCGTCGGGGCGCAACATGCCGCAGCCACCACGAGCGTGCTGAGCTTGGCCGCGACGAGAGTTCTCGTCCGACCGGTCACCGGAGTGATCAACTGCAGCAGGCGAGTGCGGCAGCTATCGGAGTTCGCGTGAGGGTGCACGGGTAACACCTATGTTCGTATGGGTCAATTCAACAATCTGCGGAGCTCCAAGAGCGCTTCCTCCGCCCATCAGGACTGATCGTCGCTGCCCTTGCATTCCCTACAGTCAAACTGACCTCGATAACGACGACGAATCGTTCAAACAGCTACCAAACCTACAACACATACCGGCCACAAAGGTTCGGAAGAATGGGCAAACTGTAACGCCTGTCGAGACGATGAAGCCCTGATGCCGTGCCGCGTTTCATCGCTAAAGAACGCTCGAAAGTTTCACGAACTTGCGAGCAGAGAACGCGATCGATCCTCTTGTCCGGCTAGATCAGACGTCTGTGAGCGGTTGATCAGCCGACAGACGCCACGCCGGTGGTTGGACGGAAATCGTGGCGACGCCCTGCGGCCAATGCTCATTTCAGTTGTTGACGAAACACTATTCGCTGGGCTTGCTGATCCTGACTTCGCCGAACGTCATAAACACAAATGACTGTCCCGCCGGGCCGCGATAGGCGCCTTCTGCCCCACAAAGTTTGACCGCAAGTGCGGCCATCGCCCACGCGTCGTCTTCGGTTCCTGTCCATTTACGCGTTGTCAGTTTGTCGATTCCGTGTTCTTCGCCGTAGTCCTTCACCTTTCGGGAATGCGTTTTCAACGGGTCAACGATCGACGGGTTGTCCCAAGCCCATAGCCATGAATGATCGTTGGCACTGAACGAACCGATAATCTGCGCAGGGGCCACTGCGGTCGTTCCGTCGGCATTGGAAAACACAAGGTTGCCGTCTTCCTGGTCGATGTTCCATCGGTCGAACGTTCCCAATCCCCATGCTTTGTGGGCTTCCGTTTTTAGTTGCAATTCCAGCATACTGGCATCAAGCAACGATTGAAAATCATCGGATTCGATCGAAGACATTTGGGGCTCCTGCAAATGCTGGGAATTGCCGCAACCGTTCGTCGTGATGACAACCAATGCGAGGCAAATCGAACTGAATGAGTTGTAGGTCATGACCTTTCACTGACGACATTGGCAATAATGGATTGGTGAGCAATCCAACATAACACATTTACGAACCGTCCCTGCGTTTGGCACATTCAATTGTCCGACGTCGAATGTAGCCATCGTCGCGATCAATCGACTCGAAAGAAGCCCACACATCTTGCTGCCCAGGTAATTGAACGGCATGGCGTCTACGAAAACCACGGTCGGCGGACAGATTCTTCGCTGCCGAGCCGATCGTTCCTGCTCGCTACAACCGGGAGTGATCGAGCTAACCGACGAAACGATCACGGACATCCAGTTCGGTTCCATACCAACGACGGTCGATTTCGGAGACGAAAACACCTTAGTCACGCCCGGACTAATCGACACTCATCTTCACTTACCGCAGTTCGATTCCATCGGGGCATTGGGAATGCCGTTGCTAGATTGGCTTTCGCAAGTCATTTTTCCGGCGGAAGCGAAATGGAATGATCTGGACTACGCTCGAAAAATGATCAAGCGTGTCATTGAACAATGTGTCTCTGTCGGGACGACCGGCGTTTGTGCATATTCGACGTCTTCCTATCAAGCCACGATCGCTGCCTTGGAGATGTTTTCGGAGGCTGGGATCCGAGGCGTGATCGGACAATCATTGATGGACCGTGGCGGTCCCGACGAATTGACCATTCCAACCGATCGCTTGATCGACGAAGTTCAATCGGCGCTTCAATTGTTTCCTTCCGATAGACGAATGGCGACCGCAGTCACTCCCCGATTCGCGCTTTCGTGTACCGAAAAAACGATGCGTTCGGTCGCCCATCTTGCGAAAGAGTTCCGAGCAACCATCCAAACTCATCTCGCCGAAACCCGCCGGGAATGCCAAGTCATCTCGGATCACTTCGATGGGATGGAATACACCGGGGTTTACGAAACAATGGGTCTAGTGACCGAGCGTAGCGTATTCGGTCACGGGATCTACCTCGATCAAACGGCAATAGGACGTTTGCGAAATGCGAATGCGGTGATCGCCCATTGTCCGACCGCGAACTCGTTTTTGGGAAGCGGTGTGATGAACCGCCATGATCATCTTTCCCGTCAGGTCCGCCTCTCTCTCGGAAGTGACATCGGCGCCGGTTTTGAACGGTCGATGGTTCGTGTCGGCCGGGCCATGATCGAAGCCGCGATCGCAAAACAATTTCAATCGGACGCATTTGATTCGACCGGGTCTGTTGACTTTAGTTGCGTCCCCAAGGCATCGGAAGCTTGGTACCAAATCACGGCCGGCAACGCGGAAGCGATGGGGTGGGCCGAAGCGGGACGTATTCAGGTCGGACATCCTGCCGACCTAGTCGTGATCCACCCGACGATTCCTTGGCGTGATTCCGGCGATGCCTTGTCAACGGTCATGTTCGCCTGGGACGACCGCTGGATAAGGCAAACGATCCTTCGTGGCGTTGTCGTCGATCTCTCGCCAATCTAACGACTAAGCCACGTTAGCACCCCCGCCCGACCTAGACGCGGAGATTTGGATAGATCCCTGGGACGAGCCGGTCGCTGGAAAACCGGTCGACAATGAAATCTGCAGGCTAAAGACAACCGGCTTCCATTTGCTGCCTGTTCTGAATGATGGCTTTGCTGATCACACTTCGATCAATGGCGGGACAAATCGTCAAATCTGGTTTATGATCATCCAGCCCCAATCCGTTGACCCATCACGTCCGATTTTTCAACTGGAACAAAAATCTGTGTCGTGTTCCAGTTTGTTGATTGGGATTTGCCGCATCCCGTTGGCACCGGTCCCAATGCGGCAAACAGTGGGATCGCCCGTCAGCGGCAGACTTGCGTCTCCGCATACTCAACCAGAACGAAGCACTCGATCACGCTTTTCATCGCACCGGTCGAAGACCATGATCCTTCATATCGACATGGACGCCTTTTACGCGTCGATTGAGCAGCGAGATCGCCCGGAGCTACGAGGGAAGCCCGTAGTCGTCGGGGGCGGGGGCGGTCGTGGCGTGGTAGCGGCCGCCAGTTACGAAGCACGAGAATACGGCATTCACAGTGCTTTGCCGGGAAGTCGTGCCGTCAAGTTGTGCCCCCACGCGATCTTCGTCCGCGGTCGACATGCCCACTACGCAGAGGTGGGCCGCCAAGTCCGCGAGATTTTCACGCGATACACCCCGGTCATCCAACCGCTATCTCTCGACGAAGCCTTTCTCGATGTCTCGGGAACGGAACGTTTATTCGGGGACGCCGAAACGATCGGACGACGCATTCAAACGGAAATCGCGACGGAGTTGAATCTACCCTCGAGTGTCGGCGTCGCACCGAGAAAGTTTATTGCGAAGATTGCCAGTGACTATGGCAAACCCAAGGGCTTTGTCGTCGTCCGTGAAGATCAGATTCATGAGTTTTTAGACCCGTTGCCCGTCGAACGAGTATGGGGTGTCGGGAAAGTTGGGGCCCAGCGACTCCACCGTTTGGGCTTGCGACGGATCGCCGATATCCGTCGCTATGAAGAAAGCTGGTTCAAACAAAAGCTCGGTTCGTGGGGCTGTCATTTGTGGCGTCTGGCCAACGGCATCGATTCTCGGGAAGTCGTTTCCGACCGCCGGGCAAAACAAATCAGCCACGAGCGAACGTTCTCCGAAGATCAATCCGATTTCGAATTCCTGCATTCGGTTGTTTGTTTCCTGTGCGAACAAACCGCGATGCGACTCAGACGCCACGAACGAAAGACGGCAACGATTGGCTTGAAATATCGCCGCGAGGATTTTCAGACGTTCTCCAAATCCAAAGCACTTGAGACACCGATCGATGATACGGCGAGCATCATCCGTGTTGCCACCGAACTGTTGCATACCATGCGGCAGACACAACCGCGTCCGGTGCGACTGATCGGTGTTTCACTTTCGTCACTGGTCTCCGGAGATACACCGACGCAACTATCGCTGTTTGACAATCCAGACCAAGCGGTCGCGGAGCGCCGTGTCGACAAGGTCGTTGATCAGCTAGCGAAACAGTTGGGACAAAGCCAAATCTACCGGGCGGGAAGCCATCATTGGCGAAATCGCCCACGTGAATAATAACGATCGAGACGGTCAATCAATGTCCCGACTCATTTCCCGGCCTCGCTGGTGGCGGTCCGGCAGACTTGATTCTGCCTAATAGTGCCCCGCCCAACACACTTTTCTTATCCACTCACCGACCCTGCAGCGGTCAATAGTAATCTCGATGATGCCGATACAAACTCTGGCGACCGACTTAGATGGTACGTTGATTCCGATCGACGATTCGATACGGCTAAAGAACGCATTGGAAACACTGCGAGAGACGCTTGCCGTAGAACAACTGGAATTGCTGTATGTCAGCGGCAGATCATGGAAACTTGTTCGGGAAGCGATCGACAAACACAAGCTTCCACTTCCGGACGCTGCGATTTGCGATGTCGGAACGACGGTGCTGATCCCGGCAGAAAACGATTCGGATACCGGTGATAACGGCGATTCCGACCGGGAAGGTTCGATCCCAAACTATCAGATATCGGAAGATTACGCACAGCGACTGCGGCAAATCCTCCGAGGCTGGAAGGCTTCCGATGTGCTCGGACAAATCGATGCCCTCGGCCCCGCGATTTGGCCACAACCGCAAGATTGCCAGTCAGAATTCAAGATCAGCTTCTTCTTTGAACTCGCCAACCAGGAACATGTTTGCGGCAAAGTCCGCTCCTGGATCAACGATAGTGGAGCCCCCGTGTCCATCGTTGTAAGCAAACAGATCGACGGTCCACTGGGCTTGATCGACGTACTACCTAAGGGTGTTCACAAAGGATTCGCGCTCCGCTGGTGGCTCGAACATCACGACCGACCGCTCGAAGCTGCCGTTTACTGTGGTGATTCCGGCAATGACTCGGCCGCCATGAACTGCGGCGTCAACGGTGTGGTGGTCGCAAATGCTGATCACCACCTTCGTTCTGCAATGGAAGCCCTAGACTCACCGAGTATTTACTTTGCCGTAGAACCATCGACGGCGGGTGTGTTAGAAGGCTTGTTGCACTTCTCGGAGATTAGTCTGGCGTAGTGCAGAACGCATCGCTCCGGCAGCTGCTTTTCAGTGGTGTCGAACGCTACATCGGATTTCCTGTCTCACGTCGCTCGCTCCCAACTCTCGTCTTGTTCTTCTCACCCGCATTGCATTCATGTACAGCGAAACCACTGGAAGCCGAAAGACTCTCGGCGACGTCGACATCATCTATCACGAGGGCATTTACCATCTGTTTCACCTGGTCTTGCCTAACCACGACTACATCGCGCACGCGGTAAGCGACGATTGTTTTCACTGGCGGCGGGTGGAAAATGCGTTGCACATTGGTGATCCCGGTAGCTGGGATGATTCGATGCTGTGGACAATGCATGTTGGACCGGACCCACACCATCCTGGGCGTTGGAGGATGTTTTACACCGGATTGTCCCGCCGTGATCATGGCTTGAAACAGCGTTTGGGCATGGCGACGAGCGACAACCTTTACACCTGGAAAAAATCCAGCGTGCATTGGGTAGATCGCCGATCCGACTTGCCATACGAACTTCCTGGGCGGCCACCCCAGCCGACTTATCAGTTCGATGGAAAAAGTGCATATCCGGTTGGACCAGACCCACTGTATTACGAATCGTCGATCGACGAAGGTCGGCATTGGGTGTCATGGCGGGACCCGTTTTACTACCGAGACAACGACCGCGGATGGTTGCTCTGTGCGGGCCGCGTCAAAGACGGTCCAGTTGTTCGCCGAGGATGCGTGGCGGTGATGGAGGAAACTGCCCCGAACCAGTTCAGTCCACGTCCGCCGCTGCACCACCCCGGTCTGTACGATGACATCGAAGTACCAAACTTGTTGAACCTTCGCGGTGAGTACTTTCTGATCGGTAGCATTCGTGAAGATGCGAAGATCCGCTATTGGCATACATCGGAAATCGGCCGCCCGTGGCAAAGCTATGATGACAACGTTTTATTGGCGTCGGGCAACTACGCAGGAAGAATCTGTCACGATGACAAAGGGGTTTTGCTCTGGTGCTTTTTCACCCCTGGAGACGACGGAGCCGACCGGACGGTTCGCAACCTGATGCCACCGCCGAAACGGTTGATGTGCGATCCGAATGGACGCTTAAGAGTCGAGTCATTCGAAGGATTTAATGACCGCGTCACCGGTCCGTTAGCGATCAACCGACTTGGCCCCATGAAGACGGCGCGTCCTGGCGACAGCGTGACCTGTGACGATGGCGTTCTTACACTGAGCAGCTACAGTGGATTCCAAGCTTTCTTATTCAACGACGATGCCGATTGCTTTCGGCTCCAAGCTACGATTCGAATGATCGATCAGGGCAAGTGTGGACTCGTTTTTCGAATCAATCGATCGACGCACGACGGCTACTACCTTTCACTGGATCTTAAGAAGGGCGTCGCGCAACTGCGAGCTTGGGGAACGGGTGATGAATATAGCGGCGAAACGATGATGCAATTCCAAACGCTCCAGAGTGGTTTCTGGTACAACCCGGTCGCGGGAACAGCTGAACTGCAATTAATCGCACACGGCAGCTATATCGAATTAACGATCAACGGGCGTGTGATCCTGTCTCTCGCCGACCAAATCTTCAGTCGTGGTGCCCTGGGAATTTACGCCGAGAGCACCAAACTTGAGGTCAGCAACGTTAAGCTCGATCGCCTAACGTCACCCGTCCAATCAGACGAACACTTAACAGTCGGATAGAAACTGTGATCGACGACAACTCGATCGACCGACCACATTTACTAGCGGCCTAACCAAACGGTAAAGGCGATGATGATTGTCACGATCGCGAGCACCAGTAGATACGACCATCCGACGATGGCGAACGGCGCTCCCGGTGCCTTCTCGCCCAGCGGTTGCTCTTCCTTCGGCAGCGGGTCCTTCTTCGGCCGTTGCGTCTTCAGGTTTGGACTCGATTGTGTCACTGACTCTGCCATTTCTAAACTCCTCTGAGTGGAAATTCTGTTTTGCGGCCAGAGGACTCTCATGGTCATTGTGTTTTGACCATCCTCGGCACGCGGTCACATCAAAATTTGTGACCTCGACGAGCAGCACGTCGATTACAGCGGTTCAACTTTTGATGAAGAGCATCGGGCTGCCATGATCCAACCGATCTGTTCCGCCGCGATTTGCATACCCAGTTGCTAACTCCGGCGTACAAATCTTGGGCACGAACAGCTTGCGAATCCTCTGCTCCGAAATCAGATAATCTGCATCCGTCGTGCCAAATCTGTGGCTGGCCGGCGATCGGCCAATGCTGTCGCGCGATTTGACCGGGACGCTTCGGCAGCTTTACGACCAGGACGGTCGATTGAAGACCAGACGGGACTCTCGTTGGGGGAATCAGGGGTTTGGGATCATCCACATCCTACAAAATCGGGGCGCGCACCCATCTATCACAGCCTGAAATGCCAAGCAATTTCCCGGTTGCGTGTTGGCATAGTTGTTGCTTCATGATGATCACCGTCGCCGAGACGTGATCGCTAGTCCCGCCGTCGGAACCAGGTCGATGACGCGATCGAGGCGAAAGGAGGCTCTTCACTCACCACAGAAACCTCACGACGACCCTTCAATCGAACCAATATGAATACTGAAACTGAGAGCAAACTTGACGCGACAACGCTCGAAGCCGCACGTAATCTCGTCCAGGCAAACTTGGACTCCGCAAAAGGGTTCGACGAAATCTCCGGCGAGGTCGACGATGCCCAGCTGAGCGATTTGTTTAAAAGCATGGCTGAAACGAGAAGCTTGCTGGTCAAAGAACTTCGAGAGCACATCGCCTACGCTGGAGAAACAGCTCCTACCGAGGGGACTTGGCTGGCCGCGCTACACCGTTCCTGGATCGAGCTTCGTTCGACGATCAGCGGCGGTGACCCCAAGGTCATCCTGATCGAGGCCGAGCGGGGCGAAGACTATATCAAGCAAGCTTACGAGGATGTGATCAAGCGAACGGCCGGCAGCGCGCTCAACGCGGTATTACTTCGGCAGTACGAGACGGTCAAGAAAGGCCATGCGGCGATCCGAACTTTACGCGAAGCAATGGTGGAGTAAAACGTGTCCAAACGGAGTATTCTTTTCGTCATTGATGCGATGGCGTTCGATGTGGTCCGCGACTGGCTAGCATCCGACCGGTTGCCCAATCTCGCTCGGATGATCCAGGATGGTGGATCGTTGCATCCTTGTGTTTCGATTTTTCCATCGATCACTCCCGCTGCGACGTGTTCCATCGCGACCGGTTGTTACCCAAAGGAACACGGAATCGAAGGAGCGTGTTGGTACGACTCAGAAACAAATGATACGGCATACTTTGGCGACGACTTGCGGTTGGTCCTCCAAGAGGGAATGCATGAGTATCTCGTCGACTTTGGTGATCGGCTGAACTTTGAACGCCTCAAATCGCCCTTGATCTACGAACAGGCTTCTGCACAGGGGATCGATTCGGCGAGTTTGAACTTCATGTGGTTCCGGGGACCACACCGCCATTCACGCTCAACCCCGATCGGTATCCGACTCGCCGCTGGTAGCTTGGGCGACGAAGTTTATGGGCCGAAATACTTGAAGCTCGGTGACTTCGTTCACGACCTCCCCGAAGGTGTCGGCCAGGTTGAAGGAATGGAAACCGGGATGTTCGGCAAGTATGGGTTTCATGACGACACGACTTCGGCATGCCTTATGGCGATGGCGAAGGCTGGGAAACTGCCGCCGCTCACCGTTGCCTATTACCCGCTGAACGATTCGGACGCGCATGAGGAAGGACTGACACAGGCTGCTTCCAAGCGGCTAACTCGATTCGACGAATTTCTCGGCGAATTTGTGGAACAGCTTGGCGGCTGGGGCGTGGTCGGGCGTGACTTCTCTTTCATCATGGTCGGCGATCATTCGCAATCCGAACCGAAAGGGGCGGAGATGAATAGCATTCAACTTGACGATCACTTGCACGATTTTCGTCGTGGAGATTTTGGCAACGGGATCAGCGACGACGTCCAGCTTCTGATTTGCCCCAACATGCGTTCGGCAGCGATCTACTTTGCCGACGAGTGTTTCGACGTCCGGCGTGAAGTGGTCTATCGCGTTTTAAAGGACCCGAACGTCGATCAGATCATCATGGAAAACGTCGAACTAGATGGGCGGAAGAAATATATCGTTGCCAGTTCCGATCGGGGACGATTGGAGTTCTGGAGGGCGGGAGGAAGAGACGACGATGACCATTGTGATCTCGATGAACACCATCGGGTTCATCGTGCCGAAGACCCGTACGGAAATCGATGGGCATTCTGTGGCGACCTCGAAACGGTCGATTGCCGAGTCGACGAGCACGGCAAAGTGATCGAAGGACGTTACCCAAACGCGTTTGAAAGGATCGAGGGCGCGTTCACCGAAGGTGCGTCCCCTGTCTGGGTTACGGCAAAACCAGGCGCAGAGTTTTCCGTCCCCGAAGTTCGCCAGCACCCCGGTGGCAGCCACGGGTCGTTGCACGAAGACGATTCGATTTCAGGGCTACTGGTTAGTTCTGACCTCAGTTTGAAACTGTCGTCTGATGATCGACCACGGGCAAGGATCGTCGACGTGATGCAACTTTGTCTGGAAAGCATCGGCGCAGAACGCTGGCCAGCCAACAAGATTAAGTCAGTAGACGTTTCGACCAGCAGCCCAACCCACTAACGCCGTTAAGTCGACTCTTTAGACAGAGCGGCGGCAATAGGACGGAGCCAGCACAGGCCAGTGAAGCCTGTGGGCAGTTCGCCGAGACAACGTAGCGTCCCTTTCACCCTATTTAATTCGTTCGATTCACCTTTCCAAATGCAGCACGTTTTCCTGATCACCTTTGTCGCACTGATGCAATTCGGAGGCGCGCCATCTGCGTCCACCGAAGACTCCGCGACGAATGAACCTGCGTCTTCTTCGGTGCAGGTGGAAGAGGTGGTTAGTGATCGTGCGATTGAAGCACGGCTTAGCGGCATCTTTGATGCCAGAGAAGATTTTTCTGACGTGACCATTACCGCCGATCACGGCGTGGTTTCGTTTGACGGTTTATTTAAAACGCAGGAAGATGCGGACTGGGCAACTGATCTCGCCGAGCGAACCGAAGGCGTCGTTGTCGTTGACAACTTGGCAAACGTCGAAAACGAAATCGACATCGCCGAAAACTGGGGTGTGATCTCGTCGAGCCTTGGTGCGCTGTGGAAAGACTTTCTACGGCGTCTGCCACTACTAATCGCCGGGGTCATCACCATTGTTTTGACGAGTGTTGTTTCCAAATCAGTCGCTTGGGGGCTGACTAAGATTTTCAGTCGCCAAAAGCGAATCCGCCCCAGCCTTAGAGACCTTATCTTCCAGCTCGTAACCATAGGCGTCTGGATCGCAGGTTTGTTGGTGACAGCAGTCGTTGTCTTCCCCGGGATGACACCGACGCGAGCGTTGACGCTGCTTGGGGTCGGATCGGTGGCGATCGGGTTTGCATTTAAAGACATCTTTGAAAACTTTTTTGCCGGTATCCTCATCCTTTGGAGATACCCATTTGATCTTGGCGATTTCATTTCCAGCGAAGACCTCACCGGTCAAGTCGAAGAAATCACAGTCAGAAACACGATGATCCGGCGGCTCGACGGAGAATTGGCAGTCGTACCGAATGCGATGCTATTCAAAACCGCGGTCGATGTGCTTACAGATAAGTCATCGCGGCGTGTGCGTTTGGTCTGCGGCGTTGCCTACGGCGAGGACGTGGATCGTGCACGCGACGTGATCGCCGACGCAGTTCGGGCCTGTATCACCGTCGATGGAGACCGCTTGGTCGAGGTGTTTGCAAAAGAGTTCGCCGACTCAAGTGTTAACTACGAGGTTGCTTGGTGGACCGGATCGACTCCCGGAGAAGTCCGTCGCAGTCGTGACGAAGTGGTCTCGGCAATCAAGTCCGCACTCGATCGTGAAGGCATCGAAATTCCGTTTCCCTATCGAACTCTTACCTTCAAGGACAGCGTTCCCATGCGGATTCAGGCGGGATCCAGCCCCGAAGCAACTCTCCCAGTCGACGTGGCATCGGCAAGCCATCACAATGAGCACGATTAAATCTACTGTGCAAGCCCCATAAAAACGAATCCGTTTCAACTTAATCCGTTCGCTTGACGAACCGATCTCCGGGGAATCGCCTTCTCCAGCATCCCCATACCAATGACACCACGAATGCCTACCGTATTAGTAATTGACGATGACCCTTCAGTTTTCCTGTTGACCAGGAAAGCGCTCGACGGGGTCGCAGATATCGTTACCGCAGAAACTGCCGACGAAGGTTTAGAGCTGATTAATCGGCGGCAGTTTGATGCCGTCCTTCTAGACATCATGCTTCCCGATCGCAATGGATTGGCACTTTATTGCGAGATCAAAGAAAAGGATCGTCGCTTGCCGGTCATCTTCATGACCGTCGAGGCGGCCAGCGGTACGGCGATCGAAGCAATGCAATTAGGCGCGTTTGACTACGTCGCCAAACCACTATCCGTTTCCGCACTGCGTCACCTTATCTCTCGCGCAATCGAGCAACGCGAACTTGCTTCGGTGCCGGTTGCAATTGTCGCCGACGAAGAACTTGCCAAAGAATCGGGTGAGCTTTTTATTGGACGCAGCACGCCGATGCTAGAAGTTTTTAAAGCGATCGGACGCGTGAGTAAACAGAATGTTCCAGTGTTGGTACGTGGTGAAAGCGGGACAGGGAAGGAGTTGGTCGCGCGGGCACTGTTTCAATACAGCCACCGAGCGGAAGGCCCGTTTCTGGCTGTCAACTGTGCCGCATTACCAGATACGCTTCTTGAAAGCGAGTTGTTTGGCTATGAGAAAGGAGCGTTCACGGGCGCCGATTCACGACGGATCGGAAAGTTCGAACAATGCAACAAAGGGACGCTTTTCTTGGATGAAATTGGAGACATGGCGTCCATCGTTCAGGCCAAAGTACTTCGTGTTTTGCAGGATCAGCGGTTTGAGCGAATCGGCGGAAATAACGAACTAAAGACCGACGTTCGGATCGTCGCTGCGACCAACCGGCCGCTCGAAGAAATGGTGTCTGAAAATACATTCCGCGAAGACCTGTTGTATCGTTTAAATGCGGTCACCATTCACCTTCCGCCGCTCCGGGAGCGTCCCAGTGATATCCCGATGTTGATCCAACACTTCTTAAGTCAGGCCAAAGTCGAGTTTAACAAGCCAGACCTCGAAGGCGCGTCTCCTGAAACCGTGGAGATGTTAAAGGGCTACTCTTGGCCAGGGAACGTCCGTCAGCTACGTGCCGTCGTCCGTCGCTGTGTTCTCGATTCGGCACTCCCAGTCCTAGTACCCGAAGTCCTTCCCAATGCGATCAAGGAAGAACTTGCGAAATCGGCGACTCAACGACCAGCCTCGGCAATAGACTCCGTATCGACAGCGTCTCACGGAAATGGACAACCATCTCCCACAGTGGCTGGAAATGGCTCATCCGGTAATGGTATTTCGGTAGCCGGCGGAGTAGGAGATTCCGCTAGTGGGATCGGCCAAGATTCGGCGGCGGCGCTCGCGGCCCCGGGCGGTCGCACCGATGCGGTTGACGGGATGGCCTCGATGTCAAACGAAATGCCATTTTCCCATGACGACTCCGATGCGGATGAGCCAAACGGCTTAGGGCTACCGGCCCTGGTGGACAACCTGTTCGAACAGAAGTCAACCGACATGTATTCGGAAGTCATAGCGTATGCGGAACGTTACTTGCTATTGCGAGTGCTCCGCGAAACGGAAGGTAATCAAAGTAAGGCGGCGGCTATTCTCGGAATTACTCGCGGGAAACTTCGTGACCGTATCGCCAGTTACGATATTCGTCTTGAGAGTGGAGTAAGAATCGGTGAATGAAAATCTAGCTGTTAAACAACGTTTCGCGGGGGCGCTACAGCGTCTCGATGGCGACTTCGAGCTTCTCTGTGAAATGGCGGCGGTGACGCTACCAGACTGCCCTGATGTACTCGCTCGAATCCAGAATGATCTTGATGCGGACGACAGTGCCAAGGCAGCATCGTCACTGCATAAGCTTAAAGGCATGCTAAGCACCTATGAAACTGATGGTGTGGTCATCGAGATCCAAGAGATGCTTGCGATGGCACGGCGAGGAAACCTGGAAGAATTAAAGGTGCTTTTCGCGAAGGAATTGCCGCGAATCGAAGCCTTGATTCAAGAGATCCAGGTTCTTTGCGATCATGCGAATTCGAATGCCTAAGGTAATCGTTGAAGAGTTTGTTCGGATGCGGTGTTAATGGTGAAAGATCAATGGCTTTGAAAGCTCGTTCTTATTTGTTCGATATTATTGTTCATCGTCATTGCAACGCAGTACGATAACCGTCTGCTTTTGTCCCCATCACGGATGACGAACCGCTGATAGACGAGATGTCCGACAAATACGACAAAGGCGAGTGCTGTTTTTCTAGCACTCGCCTTTGTTCTTAGGTCCAGCCAGAGCAAGGACTGTTCGATATCCCACAGTGCCGAAACGCACCAGCGCCGAAACGTGGCGCTATCTCGCGAGACTCCCGGCGGCTTGCTGGGATCGACCGTGTCGGCCAGACGTTAGCGAGTTCGGATCATCGCCGGGGACTATTTCTCGCCTCGTTTAGTAACTCAGCTTTCGAATCGGCCCAATTCGCCAACCGGGATATTTTGCCGACGCAGCAATACGAGCGCCGCGACTATTTTCGGCATACACGACCACCGTCGTTGGGTATCGATAAGAGACTCGAGGGATCAGTCCGACTTGCCAAACGTCGGTGACGCCCGCCGTCGCAGCCTGCAATTGCAAGTCCATCAGCCTCGCCCGGGTCATCGCCGTCGAATCTAGGTTGCCTGTGGTTGCGACACTTCGATCTGACATCCGACTGTAGCTATCAAGCATCAGCCGTTCGAATTGACTCGACTGACTGCGTTCGTCTTCTTCGACGGCCTCATTCTGTGCGGCCAACCAGCGTTCAAATCCGGGGCGAACCGCAGACGCATCTGGACCGGCTAGAATGTTGATCGGCAGCGTAATCATCCCGCCTTCTGGCAACGCAAGCTGCACGCCGCTGACTTCATATTCCAACGGTCCGGTCCCCAAGTCGATCAGATGATCTTCAAGGTCAGCCGGGTCTTCGATCTCAACTCTATCGATCGCCTCGATCGCTTCAGGCAAAATCTTCGCATAAGCTTTCGGAAGATCTTCGAGCGCGACATCGTTGACGACCACGTCACTATCCCGACGCTTCAGAACCAATGTTTGTTTTCCGAAACCGACTAAACGTCCGGTAACGGTTTCACCATCGGTTAGTCTCCAAGTCGTATCGACTGCTGGTTTCGCGGGAGTCAACGCGTCATCTGACTCGCTTGTATCATCGGTTTTCTGCGACTTTGATCCTTTCTCAGCCAGGTAGGACTGGTCGGCCTTGGAAAGCTGATCGATTCGTAGCACCAGCAAACCTTGTTCTTCCGTTCGAACGACAACCTTATCTTCGTCAGAGGCGACAAGCTGACCTTCCACTTGAAAGCGTCCCGACTGGTCGGACCATTGGCGAGCCGACGCGATCGCGGGCAGGGTGACTAGCGCAAGACTGAAGAGCCATCGGTATTGGAATCTCATGTTTTTCTCATTGGTTGGCGATTCGCTACGAGTGAACCGTGTGGTGGCTCAAAATTCGTAGCGGTGTGACGTTTTGACTTTTGTTTTGGATCCGACCAGTTAACCGACGTCAGTCCGGTTTGTGTGCGTGAAACGTGACTGATTCCCGTAGGCCGAATGCTCCGCAATACAAAGACGGACGAAGTACGATTGACCTCTCTCGCTCCAGGAAATCTACCGCCACCAGACGACTGTAGAGAGCAAGAACTTTTCAATACGCGAACCGCAAACGAAGCAAAGATGATGCCAAACAACATCGATTTTCACGAATGAGATCAATTGTTGGCATGACGAATGCATCTCGACCTACTTCTCGAATGGCAAAGTCGTTGGCATGAACGCCGCATCATGCCGATTTGGTTCGACAAGATCAGCGTGAGCGTGTTCGGCCAAACATTTTTGGAGACGTTAATCTGTACTTCGAAACCGGATCCAATCGAAACCAGCTTTGGTCGCATCGTTTCGGCCATGGCTGTGCGACAACCAATGTCACTTCGGGGTGTGCTCACACACGACGACAAACAAGACCACTTTTATCATCCCTTTTTATTGACCATGCCCCATGAACGATCGAGTTGCTCCGAGTTCAAGCTTTTATCTCGTGATACTGTTCACCGCGATCATCGCTACCTCACTGTTGCTCGCGTATGAGGTGTTCTTAGTATTGTTCCTCGGATTGATCTTTGGCGTCTTCCTCACTTATCTTCGGAAGGCGCTCGCTCGTGCCACACCGCTTTCGGAAACCTGGTCCCTCGGTATTGTCGTTACGGCGCTTCTAGTCCTGATGGGAATCGGAGTCTTAATCTTCTTCGTGCAGGCGCAAAGCCAAATGGACCGGATGGCAGACACTCTTGAAAAAGGAGCGAGTCGTTTGCTGGAGACGGTCGACGACTATCCGACGGTAAAGTCAATGGTCAAATCAACTCCGATCCTCAATGAGTTTGTCAAAGGCCAACGGGCAAATTCGGGAAACACGGAATCGAATCCGAAGGCCAATCGTGACTCAGCATCAGAGCAGACAAACACGTCATCGATGTCAAACGGCTGGTCGTCGCCCATCGAGAACGCGGCGCGTGCCGCCGGCCAGGTCTTCCAGACCACTTTGGGTTTCTTCGTCAATGCACTGCTGATTTTCTTTGTCGGAATATTCATAGCGAGTTCGCCGTCGATCTATCACCGGGGATTTGTGCGTCTTTTCTCAGTTCACAAACGCGAGCGTGTATCCGAAATCGTTTCCGCGACCGTTGAAACCTTATGGCGTTGGACGCTCGGTCGACTTGCCACGATGGCGATCACGGGATTCGGTGCATTCCTTTTGTTGACGGTGCTAGGAATCCCCATGGCAACCACGATCGGACTACTGACTGCGATCTTGACTTTCGTTCCGAACATCGGAGCCGTCGTAGCATTTGGTCTATCGTTATTGGTGGCGCTCCCCGAAGGTACGACGCCCGCGATCTTGGTTTCCGTTGGCTATGTCGGACTGCAACTACTTGAAAGCTATGTAATCACACCGTTGATCCAGCAAAAACAAGTCGCGATGCCACCGGCACTGTTGATTTCGTTTCAAGCATTTCTCGGGGTAGCACTTGGATTTCTTGGAGCCGTCGTCGCATCGCCCCTGCTGGCTGCCGGTTCGACGATCGTCAAAATGGCGTACATCGAAGACGTTTTGGAAGATGAAAGCGACGCCGAATAACTTTGCTCGCGTGTGGTACGAAAGTTTGTTCGATTCGGTATCACAACCACAGGCCGGTCGCGTATGATGTCGTATTAGCGAAGCCTTTAACGATCAGCTTGATGTATCCATGCCGATCCGATGCTGGATTCGCGATCCCTATAGCGCCTTTGGATGACTTTCGATATGAAATACGACGGACCTTTAAACACGCTCGACGACTGGGAAGACGACCTCAAACAAAGGTATCCGGAGCAGGACCAACCGGCGGAGAAAGCGAAGGATGAATTCCGCGATTATGGCGAGCAAACCAGGCCCGGTGTTCGTGAATTTTATCGCCAGAACCATCGCTATCAAACGTACGATTTCGTTCAACAGAAACGCACCGAATTCCTGGGGCTAGATCGCCGAGCGATGACGGTATGGGAGGCGATGGAATATCTCAATCAGCTTGTCGACGAGAGCGATCCCGATACGGATCTATCGCAGATTGAGCACTTGATGCAAACAGCCGAAGGGATCCGCGCCGACGGACATCCGCGGTGGATGATCCTGACCGGCCTGATACACGATCTGGGAAAGATCCTTTGCCTGTTTGACGAACCTCAATGGGCAGTCGTGGGGGATACTTTTCCGGTTGGTTGCAAGTTCTCGGACCGAATTGTGCTTGCCGAGTTTTTTGCCGACAACCCCGACTCGAACGATCCCCGCTACAACACGCAGTTCGGCGTGTACAAACCAAACACGGGTCTAGACAACGTCTTGATGTCTTGGGGACACGACGAGTACCTGTACCATGTCGTCAAAGATTACCTGCCCGAGGAAGCACTCTATATGATTCGCTACCACTCGTTCTATCCCCAACATCGCGAGTCGGCGTACGATCATTTGCTGAACGATCACGATCACCAGATGTTCCAGTGGGTGCAAAAATTCAACCCTTATGACCTTTACACCAAAAGCGACCAACGGCCGGACGTCGAAGCACTCAAGCCATATTATCTGGAGCTGATCGACGAATACATGCCGGGTAAATTGGCATGGTAGGAACGCTCGTTCCGAACGATCACGGCAACTGAAATAACCGACGTGCGTTGTCGGTCGTGATCTCGGCCAACGACTCCGGACTGACGCCGCGCACCTCGGCGAGACAGCGTAGCGTGTGCTCGACGCGGGCCGGCTCGTTCGGCCGTTTTCCACGCAGCGGCTCGGGGCTCAGGTAAGGCGAATCGGTTTCGACGAGCAGTCGATCCGCCGGAACCTGCTTGGCGACTTCGCGAAGTTCATTGCTTTTCTTGAAAGTCACCATTCCGGCAAAACTGATGTGCAGGCCTAACTCCAAACATGCCGAGGCACATTCCCAGTCGCCGGTGAAGGAGTGCATGATGCCAGGGGGAACGGCCGCTTGACGCCGCAACTGGTCGACGATCAATCCACCACTTTCACGCATGTGGATGACCATCGGAAGTGCCGTCTGACGACAAAGCTCTATATGGCGATCAAAGTAGTCATGCTGCATTTCCAGCGGCGTGTCATCCCAATAGCAATCCAACCCCGTTTCGCCGATTGCGCGAACACCAGGATATCCCGCTAGTTCTTCGATGACCGAAAAGTCGTCCGGTGCGGCTTCGGCAGCCGAATTTGGTTGGATGCCAACGGCGGCATACAGAACGCCTGGAAACTGTGCCGCTAACTCACAGGCACGACGACTGGTAGCGGCATCAATGCCGATGACCATGATCGCTTCGACGCCGACCTCGCGAGCCCGCCTGACGACATCGTCGACATTATCATCAAAGGCATCCGTATTCAGGTGGGCGTGCGTATCAAAGAGGCGAAGGGTCATTAGGCAGAAAAGAAGTATCGAGTGAGGTGGTAAAACACGGGCGCGGCAAAACAAACACAGTCGATTTGATCCAACACACCGGCGTGACCTTGGACCAAGGTCCCGGTGTCGGTCACGCCGCGATCGCGTTTAATCGCGCTCATTGTCATCGCCCCTCCGCAAGCCATCACGGTCACGACGGCAGCCAAGACGCCTGCTTCCCAAGGGTAAAAGGGAGTCGCCCAGTACAACGACGCGGCGATCAGACCCGTCGTCACCATCGAACCGAGAACGCCTTCCCACGTCCGGGAGCCGTTAATTTTTTCTGCGATCACATGGCGTCCGGCAAGCTTGCTCCACCCGCGTTCTAAAACCGATGCGAGCTGTGCGACAACCACTAAAAAGATTAGCAAACTGACGTTACTTCCCGTCCATGGTTCACCACCGGTGCGGACGAGATCCAAATCCAACAGCGCGGGCGCGTAACTGAGTGCATAAACACAGATCAATAGCCCCGCTTGGATCTTTGCGCTGCGTTCAAGAAACCGTTTGTAGTCTCCCGCGATCGCCGCGCGGGCCGGAATAAATAGGCTCGCGTAAACCGGGATCATAATGCTGTACAAGCCGTAGTAATCATTCTGCGGCACAAAACTAGGCGGTCGGCTACCAAAGGCAATCAGAATGTATTGCAGCGGTGTGAAGAAAAAGAACACCCAGAAGAGAGTGCGGTGATCGCCTCGCCGTGTCGGCGTCATCGTGATGAACTCACGCAACGCCCAAAACGACACCAACCCGAAGAGCACGACGACACCGATGCGTTGCAATAAAAAGCCAACGACAAAAATCGCCAGCATCAACCACCAAACACGAAGTTTCTGGTTGAATCGAGCGACGAGCGCAGAGTCAACGCCCATCGTTTCGCGACGGGCTAGCAGGAAACCAACCAAGGATGCGATTCCGAGTGCGATTAGGATCACCGCGATCAGGATCATCGATCGCGTGGTCAACCAAACACGCACCGCGGCATCGGCGACCGAAGCGACATCCGTTTTTTCGGACGCCGCCGCGACGGTGCTTTGAATCAGAACCGCAATCATGTCCAACATTACGACGCCTTGATTCGTTCCACGACGGCATCACCCATTGCTTCGGTACCGATCGATTCCCCACCACGTGCTAAGTCGGCGGTTCGCAATCCCGACTCCAATACTCCACTCACCGCGGCTTCGATTGCAGTCGCTTCGGTTTCCAAGCCAAGCGAATGGCGGAGCAACATCGCTGCCGCCAAAATCGTTGCCAATGGGTTCGCGATCCCTTGCCCCGCAATATCGGGTGCCGAACCGTGAATCGGCTCATACAGTCCGGGGCCATCGCTTCCCAGCGACGCGCTCGGAAGCATCCCCAAAGATCCGGGCAACATCGACGCTTCGTCCGTCAAAATGTCACCGAACATATTTCCAGTGACCACCACGTCAAAGTCCTTCGGTCGATTGATCAAGTGCATCGCCATCGCGTCGACTAAGACAACATCATATTTGACGTCGGGAAATTCGGTTTCCATCACGCGGGCCGCCACTTGGCGCCACAATCGACTCGGTTCCAAGACGTTTGCTTTGTCAACGCTCGTCAAATGGTTGCCACGTCCCTGGGCCGCCTTGGCCGCCAAGCGAACGATTCGCTCGACTTCGCTAACCGAATAGACCATTGCCTGAGATGCCGATTCGTTTTCGCCGCTACCAGTTCTTCCCGATGGGCCAAAGTAAATCCCGCCGGTCAGTTCACGCAAAAACAGAATGTCAGTCCCCTCGATAATCTCGCGTCGGAGCGGCGATGCATCGACGAGTTGATCGAACAACTTGATCGGCCGCAAGTTCGCAAACAGGCCCAGCTCTTTACGAATTTTCAACAACCCCACTTCCGGACGAGTCTTGGCGGTCGGATCATCCCACTTGGGACCACCGACGGCCCCCAAAAGAATCGCTTGCGATTGACGGCAAGCCTCGACGGTCGCTTCGGGAAGAGGATCGCCAGTTTCGTCGATGGCGATACCTCCGATCAGGTGAGACGAAAATTCAAAGTCATGTCCGAACTCGGCGGCAATCTTTTGCAGAACTCGGTGCGCTTGAGCGGTAATTTCGGGGCCAATGCCATCGCCAGGCAGCAAAACGATTGAGGCTTTCAAGGTGATTGCTTTTTCTGCGGGGAAGGAATGTGAAGAAAGATCGGTGCGATTGTTCAACAATCCGATACTTTAACCGAGCCGATCGGCTTTCCCCAGTGGTGCAATGAGAGAGGGAGTCAGAGCCAAATAAGTCCTGGAGCGGCCGAGTTTCCCTTCCAAACGTGCGAACGCCTTTCCCAGTATTCTGCGATTCGTTCACACGACTGACGATGGGATAATCGTTGCAAGCGATAGGGTCCCGTCGACCCGAGAAGATTCTAGCGTTGCACCCTTGAAGCGAATCGAATTGATCGCCAACGGCCTAGCTGCGTTGCACGGTCATTTAAACAGTCTCAATCCCCCATTGAAGTTCTCCAATCGGGATCTGTCGCGATCATGCTTCCTTTAGAACCGTCTCCGAAAGCACCTTCGTGGGGGCAGACGCTTGACCCCATCGTCGTCCAACCCTCGGCAGCGGCGTCGGCTACCACCGACCATCTCTCCCCTTTAGCGGACTCGTTACCGCAGCTTTCGGTATTGCATTTAGTCAACGGGGAACATTTCAGCGGAGCCGAACGAGTTCAGTCCCATCTTGGACGCTGCCTGCCCGACTATGGAGTTCGCGCGGATTTCGTCTGCCTGAAACCTGGTCGGTTTGCGCAAGTCCTTCGTGAGCAAAACGGAAGCTGGGGGCAATGCTTCGAAGCCCCGATGGCCAATCGATTTGATCTGCGATGTGTTTGGAGTATTCGCAAACTGATCCTGCGGCAAGGGTATGACGTTTTACACGCGCACACCCCGCGAACCGCGATGATTGCTTCGATGGCGTCACGTCTGACCGGGATCCCTTGGGTCTATCACGTCCACAGTCCGGCGGCGCGTGATTCGGCGAATCCGATTAGCAATCATCTAAACGCGTTGATCGAAAAAGTATCACTGATCGGTTGTCGCCACTTGATCACGGTCTCCGAAAGTTTACGCCTGGACTGCATGAGACGTGGCACCAATGAAAGTCAAGTGACCGTCGTGCATAATGGAGTTCCGTCGATCTGTCCGCCACGTCAACAAACTCCCCAAGTCGGCGCGACGTGGACAATCGGCATGGTCGCATTGGTTCGTCCTCGTAAGGGCTTGGAAATCGTACTCGACGCGTTGGCAAAACTCCGCGACAAGGTCGATGTTCGATTGCGGATCATCGGCCCATTCGAAACGACGGAATACGAAGAGACGATCAACGATCAAATCGCTGAGTTACAGATTTCAAGTTTGATCGAGCGAGTCGGCTTTACCGATGACGTGCCAGCCGAACTCGCCAAGCTAGACGCGATGGTTTTACCAAGCCTATTCGGTGAAGGCCTACCGATGGTAGTCCTCGAAGCGATGGCGGCCGGGCTTCCGGTGATCGCGACCCGCGTCGAAGGGACCCCAGAAGCGATCACCGACGGTGTCGAGGGTCTACTCGCCGAACCTCGCGACGCAGATTCCTTGGCGGCCGCAATTGAATCACTTGTCGACGGGACTCACGACTGGGAACAAATGTCTGCGGCAGCGGTCGAACGCCACGGTCGGGACTTCTCTGATGTCGCGATGGCGCGAGGAACCGCGGCCGTTTATCGCAACGTTGCCGCCGCCGTGCGGGATTGATGCCGAACCGAAACCAGAACTCTAATCCGAACGCGTCAGCGTCGGGCCATGCCCCTGAGCCATACGCACTTGCGTCGGGCCTGTGTAACCAAGCGTCGGTTCTTCGATGGGGGTTCAGTCCTGTGTGAGTTTCTTTGCGGCACGGGCTTCCATGCCGGCACGAAGTGTTTCGACGATTTCATCAACATCGTAGACACAGCCCCCCCAAGCCCCACCGCCAACTTGTTGTAGCGCCGCCCAGAGACGCGTGTCATCCGGGATATCTTTTTCAACCGCCAAATCGGGATGCGGCGAGCGTTGCTCAAAAACTTCAGCGGCCGGTTTGCCGTCGTTCGATTCGATCAGATTGACGGTTCCTTCCAAAGTCGCACGGTTGATTTCAATCTCGATCAGATCGCCGTCGCGCACTTTGGCGATCGGGCCACCGGCCAACGCTTCCGGCCCGACGTGTCCGACGCAAGCTCCCGTACTGACCCCGGAGAATCTCGCGTCGGTGATCAAGGCGACGTGCTTTCCGAACGAAAGGTATTTCAGCGCGGACGTAATTTGGTACGTTTCTTCCATTCCGCATCCGAGTGGTCCGCGACCGATCAACACAATCACATCGCCCGCCTTGATCGCAGGTTCGCGCTGGCCTTTGACAGCCGCGATCGCGTCACGCTCACTGGTAAAAACGCGCGCCGGACCGCGTTTGCGATACACGTCATCGTCGTCGATAACTTCCGGATCGATCGAGGTGGCTTTGATCACCGAACCTTCGGGGCACAAATTCCCAAACGGAAAGCACACCGTTGGCGTGAGACCTTTTGCGGCGACCCTGGCCGGAGGAACGATCACATCGTCGGGATCAACCTTATCAGACTCGGCCAACCGTTCGCGACAAAAACGACGTCGATCAGAATCGATCCATCCGTCGAGGATCTCGTCCCAAGTCATCCCGCTAACGGTCCTCGCATCACTCCGCAGCAATCCCATTTCACGCAGATGCCACGCGACTTCCGGGACACCACCGGCCAAAAAGAAGCGAACCGTTGGATGCCCTACCGGTCCGTTGGGCAAACAGTCAACGAAGCGCGGAACCGACCGATTGATACGACTAAACGCATCCGCATCGGGACGTTTCAGTCCAGCAGCGGCCGCGATCGCGGGAATATGCAGGAGCAGATTTGTGCTTCCGCCTACCGCGGCGTGGATCAACATCGCGTTGTACAACGAATCGTCGGTCAATACATCGCCGATCGTCGTTCCGTGGGCCACCATCTGCATGGACGCGGCGGCCGACTGACGAGCCATTTGGGTCCAGATCGGTAGCCCACTCGGGGCCAGTGCCGCATGCGGCACCGTCATCCCCAACGCTTCTGCGACGACTTGGCTGGTCGCCGCGGTACCGAGGAATTGACAACCGCCACCGGGTGTCCCACACGCGCGGCAGCCTTCCAGTGCCGCCTCTTCAAGCGACATTTCACCACGCGTGTAACGAACGCCGATCGATTGAACTTTGCCCGTGTCTTCGCCGACTGTTGCCGGAAGGGTCACACCACCGGGTACCAGAACGCATGCCAAGGCTGGACTACCCGCGAGGGCCATCATCATCGCGGGCAACCCTTTATCGCATGTTGCGATCCCGATCACTCCTTTGCGCTGTGGAAGCGATCGTATCAATCGGCGAAACACGATTGCTGCATCATTTCGGTATGGCAACGAATCGAACATGCCGCGCGTTCCTTGGCTACGACCGTCGCAGGGATCGCTGCAGTAAGCCGCAAATGGAACCGCCTTGTTCGCTGACAACTGCTCGGCGGCAGCCCGAACCAAGAGGCCGATCTCCCAGTGGCCGGTGTGGTAACCAAGCGCGGTCGCGGTCCCATCAGGCTCACGCAAACCACCTTGTGTGCTCAAGATCAAGTACTGATCCCCCAGGACACGACGCGGGTCATATCCCATGCCGACACTTTGTGTTAACCCGAACAGATCCCCCGACGACCAGTTGCGTAAGATTTCGTCGGACAGTGGCAATGACCCCGACGGCCCGGCGGCGTGTGTGATCAACTCGTCGGGTCGATCGGGAAGATCAAAATAGGCTGGCTTACGAGTTTCGGATTCAGACGATGACGCGGCTCGGTTCACAGGTTGATTTCTCAGCGGAAAGGCACGGGGAGACGTGCGAAGATCATAACGGACGAAGCGACCATCAGTAACGGTCGAACGAGGCTGACCGTTTGAAATTCGCCACCCCCGAAAACCCGAAGTTCGACCGATGTTTTCCGAGTCGTCGCGTCTTGAGCCCTTTCGCTCAGAGAAAGTTTCTATCTAACGGGCGAAATCACCCTCCGGCGAGGATTCTCGCCTCGCCCTCTCCGAGCTGACACTGTGACTTCAGCTGACACTGTGACTTCAGCTGACACTGTGACTTCAGCTGACACTGTGACTACAGCTTCACGGTAACGGTCTTCGATTCGGTGTAGGGTTTGAGGCCTTCTTCGCCAAGCTCTCGCCCGTAGCCGCTCATCTTGAACCCACCGAACGGTGCGGCGGCGTCGAAAACGTCGTAGCAATTCACCCAGACGGTTCCGGCACGAACGCGTGCCGCAAAATCATGGGCATTCGCGACGTCGCGGGTCCAGACGGCGGCGGCCAAACCATAGAACGTATCGTTCGCGCGACGGATCATGTCCTCTTTGTCATCGAACGTCAGCACGCTCATCACGGGACCGAAGATTTCGTCGGTTGCGATCGACATGTCATCGGAAACGTTATCGAAAATCGTGGGCTCGACGAAGTAGCCTTGATCACCGACTCGTCCGCCACCGGCGACACAGTTTGCCCCTTCGTTTTTGCCTTTCTCGATGTACGACATGATTTTGTCGAACTGTGCCCGATCGACTTGAGGCCCCTGGTCGGTGTCGCTGGCAAAGGGGTCACCGACTTTGCGTTTGAGCGTCAGCGCGGTCAACTTTTCGACGAATTCGTCGTGACACGATTTCTCGACAAACACTCGGCTTCCGGCGCAACAGCACTGACCTTGGTTGAGGAACAAACCGATGTATGCGCCTTGAACGGCGGCGTCCATGTCGGCGTCTGCGAACACCACGTTGGGGCTTTTCCCGCCTAACTCAAATGTCAACCGTTTCAGCGTATCAGCGGACTCTCGAGTGATGATTTGCGCCGTCCGGTGCTCGCCGGTGAACGCAATCTTGTCAATCAACGGGTGCTTGACGCAGGCCGCGCCGGCAGTCGGACCGAACCCCGGAACGATGTTGATCACGCCATCGGGAAAGCCAACCTCTTTGGCCATCTGGGCCATCGCCAAACAAGTCAGCGGCGTTTGCTCGGCAGGCTTCATCACCACGGTGCAACCGGCCGCCAAAGCAGGTCCCCATTTCCAAGCCAGCATCAACAGTGGAAAATTCCATGGAATGATTTGTCCGGCCACGCCGATCGGTTCACGACGTGTATAGCAAAGATAATTACCACGAATCGGAATGGTGCTTCCGTGCAGCTTGTCCGCATAACCGGCATAGTAACGGATCGCATCGATCGCCAACGGCAGGTCGGCGTTCAGACTGTCTTTGAGCGGCTTTCCGTTATCAAGCGTCTCAAGTGCGGCAAGGTATTGAATCTCCTGCTCCATGCGGTCGGCCAAACGATACATCAATCGCCCGCGGTCGCGGGCATCCATCTTTGGCCAGTCACCGGTTTCGAATGCATGCCGTGCTGCCTTGGCTGCCGCATCGACATCGGCCGCGTCGCCTTCGGCAACCTGAGCGATCTCTTGCTCGGTGGCCGGATTATAGGTCGCGAATGTTTTTCCACTGACCGCAGGCATCCACTTCCCATCGATAAAACACTCGGTGTGTTTGATCTCAACCTCGGCGGCAGACTTGGGAGCTTCAGGAAGCGTCGTACTCATAGAAAACCTCGTCATGATCGATGCGTGTCGCGCTTTACCGAAGACAACGGGTCTACCAAAGGCGACTCAATCATTCGGCTTCTGTCACGCACCAAAAAGGGAGAAATCGAAAACGGGGAACGGTCTCCTTTGTTGTACACGATCGACAAGGTCCGATGGGTCACGTAATCGTTGACTTCGCAGCCCTGTCTTCACACTCACGAGCTTCATGCACCTCGGCAATGGAACATCGAATTCGCGATCAGCTTATCTATGCCCTTCATTTCAAGAATCAACACGTCCTGGACACGTAAATCAGTTCGGTAGCGAGGGACCGGGTGTCCGATCTAGTTGCCGACGATGATCGGGATCGCCTGGTTGTTTTCGCGTGCGACCGCCAGGATCCGATTCCGATCGGGAAACGTTTCGAGTCGACTGATCTGTCCCACTCGTGTTGTCGGCTGAAAGAGTGCGCCGAGCGGTTGGAACGAGACAAGATGCCAGGCCCGAATAGTCCCATCTCGATGACCGGTGATCAAATACGATGGCGAAGGATCTGAAAGGATACTTGTGACTTCCGAATCGATACGAAATTGATGTAGCGTCTTTCCTGACTTTCGTTCCAAGATTGTCAATACACCACGCTTACCGATAATCACCCGGCCATAAACATCATCGATTTCTAACTTCCACGGAGAAGCATCCCACTGATCATCGTAGCGACGCACCGACTTTCCAGTGACAACATCGATTTCTTGAACGACACGCCCAACGTTCAATAGCAGCGACTGGCCTCGATCCGTTACTTCGATGATCGTATCAAAGTCGACGCCTTCGACTTGATGATGCGACCATGTCTTCCAGCGATCTCGTGTCACCCACACATTCGCAACCCCACCGGCGAAAGCCGCCACCGCGGTACCGTCCTTGCTTAGGCTGAGTTCACGTTTTGGATGAAGTCCATCACACTCAATCTTCGCCAGAATTTGCCCATTCGCCAAGTCAACGATCTCAACAAACGATTCGCCCAGCGAAGCGATTAGACGATCGCGGCTACACCGACTGAACGCGCCCGTCGGTTGGCTTAATTTTTCACCGCTGGGGCGATCGGTACGGCCTCTGAGACCGACGTAGTAGGCACGATCTCCTTGTCGATGACTGTTATGTGGAAAAAACACCAGTTCGTCGTCGCTGCCCGGAGCCAGATCCCACAAGATCATCGGGGGTTTCTTGATCTGCATCGCCTGGAAATCCGCCCAGCCCCAAAGCTTGCAAGGCAGCGAAGCACCGACCGTGCACAACGTCTGTTCTGGATCAATCCAATGTAGGTCAAGACGTTCGTCGTCCTCAAGCGATCGAGGTTCGAAAATCGGAAAATCGGTTTTGCGTCTCAGTTCTACGGTGCCTTGGGTTGTCTCCGCCAACCGCATGATCGAACATCTCCCTTCAGGGAATAACGCAGCCACCGTCATCCCGTCGCCGGTTACACGCATGCACTGCGGATACCTGCCTTCGAAAGGCAATGTCCCAACCCTGGTGCCGCCCCCAAGCTCGATCACCGATGCTGACTCTTCAAAGCGATCCGCGACGACCAAATGGCGTCGCTCTGATCCTGCCAAAGTCATGACGCGAACGTTCTCTAGCGGCCCAACATCGATCGTCCTCAGCCGCTTTCCTGTCGGGATTCGATACTCGTCGATCCCCTCACGAGTCGGGACAAACAATGACTTTGAGTCATTCGAAAAAAGCAGCGATTCATGACGGTGATTGTTCGGAATACGAAACAATTCTCGCCCTGCCTTATCCCCCACCCATGCCATCGCGTACCGAGATCCGGCGGCGACGAATTGACCGTCAGGCGACCACACGATCGACTCGATTCCCGCGCCCAGATGAGGACCTTGGGTTTGCACCTCGCCTTGCTCAAGATCCCAGAACCAAATCGACTCGGTCCCCGAAACCGCTCGCTGACCATCCGGTGAAATGGCCACCGCATCCACACGTCCGGGATGGGTCCCGACGACCGTTGCCTTGGAACTGAATTCGCCGCCTTCCCGTTGATAAAGGCGAATCTCACCCGACTTTGTCGCCACCAGCAAACGCCCGCTTTGCGGCGAATAATCGGCCGCCTGGATGTCGGACGAATTGGAAAGTTGACCTGTTGCGGTTGGGCTTGCGGCATCGCTTAATAGCTTCGTCAAATTTAGACTGCTCGGCTGTTCGAACTGCACGGCCGGGCCAGGCTTTATCACAGTTCCTTTCGGATTCGGCTTCATCTCTGCGAGGATCGATTGGAGCGCCGTGTAATCGAGTTCTCGAAACGCCGCCAACGCCGATTGCAATTGTGACGTCTCACGCCAAATCGCTGCCATGTCGTTTGCCATCTCCCCCGCCTCGACGGTCGGTCGGGATGCTGAATGCGTTTGACTTGCCGATTGAAGCAAACTGTAGGCCAGCAGAGCGACGAGGCAAACGCATGCGAACACAACCGCACTTTGGCGATAGAACCATTTCCTTAAACTGCCGAACGGCTGAGGAGGGCCTGTTGCAATCGGTTCGTGGTTTAAAAACCGCGTGACATCACCAAGCATCTCTTTGACGGATTGATATCGATCCTCTGGTTTTGCCTGGAGTGCTTTGAGCGTGATCCAATCCAATGCTCGCTGCCGATTTTTCGGAAGGTCTAACAGTACCGGCTTTGGTTGATGTGGTCGTTCCGGGTTCTCACGTGTACGGACACGTTTGGAAGGCGTTGCGTAATCTTGGTAATGCAGTTTCTCCATCAAGCCATCGACGCCGGCATTAACGATCACGTCGCGACCGATTGGCTTTGAGTCGGTCAGCAGTTTGTACAGGATCACTCCAAGTGCATAGACATCGCAGCGCGCATCGATTGCCTGTGGATTACCAATCAATTGCTCGGGTGCCTGATAGAGCGGTGTGCCGAGCACCTGTCCTGTCCGCGTCTGATCGAGTTGTGAATCGAGTTGTCCGCCGAAAGATTTCGCGATTCCAAAATCGATCACTTTCAAGACCGGTCGACCTTCCATCATGGCGACCAAAATATTCCGAGGTTTCAAGTCGCGATGAATCACGTTCTTTGCATGGGCATGTTCGATCGCCCGGCAGAGATCGACGAAGATATTCAGTCGGTCGACAATCGATAGTTGTTTTGACTGACAATATTCATCCAGCGGAACACCACGTATCAATTCCATCACAAGATAGTGGCTACCATCCTGCGCTTCACCTCCGTCAAATACCCTGACGATGTTGGGATGTTCCATCAACGCCATTGATTGACGTTCGCGTGCGAACCTCGCGACTGCTTCGTCGGTGTATAACTCGGGCTTGATAATTTTCAGCGCGACTTCACGCTTGATCGGTGCTTCCTGCAACGCCCGATAAACAGTCCCCATCCCGCCTTCACCAAGAATCTCCTGCAATTGGTAGGGGCCGATGGATTGCCCGGTGTGTCTGGCGCCGATCGGTGGTGATCCGGAAATGACATTCGCATCAGTCTTCGAATCGGCGTTCCCGGGCCTTGTGCTAGCGTGCGGCCTGGGTTTCAACGCCGTGTCTGATTCCTCCCAAGCTCCCACCACATGAGCGAGCAATCCATCGTCTGCATTCTCGCGTGCTTTTAGCAAACGTTCGACTCGCTCTTGAAGGTCGACTCGCCCCGCACATAATTGCTCGACGAGTTTCGCTTGCCGTTCGACTCGCGGTTCTTCGACGACACGGCAGTAGACCTCGCGTGCCGTCAATCCTTGATCTCTCGATGATAGGTTCATAGAAAATCAGGGGTTACAAAGACAGTCGACACCAGGACGCGTAGAGATTGTTTGACACATGATTGAAATTGGAAGCGTGGTCGTACAAGAGCCGCCAACCTTGCGATCGACTTAGACTGCGATCGCTGGCGCAACGCATGCAATTTCGGCACAACGTTTTCATCGCGATCCGCAGCGGAGTCAGTAGATCGTTCTTTGGGGTTTTAATGCTGTAAACCTTTCAAACGATACGTTTTGAGATCTGATCTCGTCCAGAACCTCAGCCACAACAGAGCAACCGAACTCCAGTGCTCTGTTTTCATCGGTTCTTTCGGATTAGCCGTTGGCGTTAGCCACGGTTCTTTCGGATTCGCCGATGGGCGTTAGCCACGGTTTCCGATCGATAACCAAGGCTGACGCCATTCGGCGAATCATCTTCCCATATTCAATCTAGACGGAGGACTAGTTTTCCGCCTCGGCAGGCTCCCGTTCCAACGCGAACCAGGAAAGTGCGTAATCCCACAGTTGGTATCCAGTGCTGCGTGAGACGCCGGCGACCTTGGAAGCGTCTGCCACGGAAAGTCCCGCATAGACGCGAAGCGAAACCAGTTGTGCGACCACCGGGTCTTCTAATTTTAGTTTTTCGAGCAAGCCGTCTAGATCCAACAGGTCTTCTAACATCACCACGTTACCATTGGCAGACTCACAAGATGAGAGATCAACGCGGCTAAAGGCACCGCCTCGCTTAAGGCTATTTCGTTTCCTCGCATGGTCGATCAAAATGCGACGCATCGCTTCGGCCGCCGCGGCGAAAAACTGCGGAATCGTCTCAAAGCTCCCGTTGCAATCCTGCCCCGCCAATCGCATGAATGCTTCGTGGACCAAACCGGTGGTCTGTAGCGTGTGATCACCGCGTTCGTGAGCCATTCGGGCGGCAGCAAGCAGACGCAGCTCTGCATAAACCTTGGGGAACAGATCACTGACAGCCAGCGACTTCCCCAGGTCAATGCGCTGCAACGATTGTGGTACTGCTGTTTTCATTCCCTAACCGGTTCGTTGATTCTGGGAACCACTCTGAACACGCAATCCAAGATTCCGGCGTTCAATATGGAAGTTGACGGACGATTGGTGCCTGGTTTTTCTTAAGAGATTAGTTAGCCGAATGCTTTGTTCGAGTTTGATTTCAGGAAGAGAAGACTTAGCTGGTGATCGACCCAACTGGTCTGCGATGAACGGTGGTCTTTGCTGAACGGGTGCCAGTGCCCACCGGCTAATCAATTACGCCCAAAACGCCCCGCTGTGCGTTTGATCCAACCCGCAAGCCCAGCCCGGAAACACTGTGCATCAGTTTATCACAGCAGGGCGCAAAAGTGAATTCTTTGGCTCACCGATGCGTTGGGTTTTCAATGGCAACCCGAGAAACAGTTTCTCGGGGCACCGTTCAGCCTCAGCCGCCCTGCCTTGAGCCGCCGCCTCCCCCCTAAACCTCGGCACATAAAAGACTTACAGCGTCACACGGGTTCTCTCCAAGGTCCCCCAAGGCTGTCACCAATGCCCCGCCGCAACTCTTAAACACTGCCGAGGTCTTCAAACCGGGATCTCACGCCCTTCGTTCCGCTCTTCACTCGGAACGTGGAATGCCCTGCTTTGTTCACCAAATCCAAATTCGCTCCCGGACAGCTTTGCGGGCAGATTCTCCAAAGGATCAAGAACCGATGCCCCTGGCAGAGACGCCGGTCATCAGAGCGGATACGACACGTTGTGTTTTCGCAGACCGAGCATCAAACGAACTCAGAAAAAAAAATGCTGAGTTACTGGACAAACCGTCAACGGAATCCGCACGTCTTTGCGGCAACTCTTTTCCACCGCCCGGCCCCGCAGCCCACCGACCGCTGTGTCTCCGGTTGGCATTCCGTTTGGCGATGTGACACGAGCTCCATGGGTGACCAAGCCGATATCGTCATTTTCCTGGAAGATCATTTCAATGTTCACGACTGTTCGCGCGTTTTCCAATCCGACCGTTCGAGCGAAGAGAAACGCCAGGTTCCGCGACACAATCGGCCGACTCAAACGCAACCATCTGCGCCGGTGTATGCTCGAATCGCTAGAGGATCGCCGGCTATTGGCGGTGACCACCGATCCGCTCACCGCAACCAACGAGGTGGTTTTCCGAGGTGATGCGGCCAGCAACACGGTTAGGTTTTCAGTCTCCGAAGGCTATCTGCAACACGACCTGGGCGGCCAAGCGGGATTCGATAGCGATCGGGACTTGGACGCCACGATTCCGGGTGAACAGGCTCTGTTGCTCGGGCAAATCGGCTCGCTGACATTTGACGATCTTGGTGGGAATGACCGAATTTATTTCCAAGGTAACGAGACATTTGATTTCGCGACTGCGGCGATTCATTTCAGTGTCGGCGAAATCACGATTTCACCTGGCGTGAACCTATCGACAACTGACGGAAGGATCGATTTAGTGGCCGCCGAAACGATCGCGGTCACGAGCGGTGCGTCACTCAGCACAGTCGATGGTGGCATTCGCATGACGGCCAATCCGGATCAGTCGACCTCGTCGTCTAACACCGATTACTTCAGTTTGAACCTCGATGGGGCCAATCTTGTGACGGCAGGGTCGGGCGCGATCGAACTGCAAGGGTTTGGTATTCACAGCGGCAGCAACGTCAGTGCCGGAGTTGGAATCGAAGGTGGCTCGTCGATCCGATCGACTTCGTTGGATGCCAATGCCGGCGGCATCGCGATTTCTGGGATCGGTGCCGATGGCCGACAGTCAAAGCACGGCTTAGTCGCACGCGATGCGGGAAACGTCATCGAGAGTGCCTACGGCGACATCAGCCTTGATGGCATCGGTGGATTTCGTTCCGACGGCGGAGCGCAAAGCTTCTTCGGAATCTATTTGACGGGCCTGAATGTCAGTTCGACCGGCAGCGGCCCCGAAGCGGCAACCATCTCGGTGGACGGAACGGGCGGTGCCGAAACTAGCTCGACTTTTGGCGTGCGGATGCTTTCGTCCAACGTCAGTTTTTCCAGTGTCGACGGGGACATCAATCTCACCGGTCGAGGCGGACAATCGGAAACAACGTCCGCCGCTCACGGTGTCGTCATCGATAACATCGCCTATCTTCGCTCTACCGGAACCGGCCCGGACGCGGCCAACATCCACATCGACGGCACGGTCGGCACTGCGACAGAAACACAAACCAGTGCGCTCGCAGGCTACGGCGTTCTGATTACCGGAACGCCAACCGAAATCAGCACCGTCGATGGCGACATCATGATCACCGGATCTGGTGGCGAAGGCGGTGTAAATCGAAATGGAGTCAGCGTTGACGCAACCGTTTCGTCAACCGGCATAGGACAACACGCAGGAAAGATTTCTGTGGAGGGTCAAGGTGGCGACGACACTTACGGATGGGGATCATTCATCAAGGGGCAGTGGTCGACTGTCGACGGTGACATCCACTTTCACGGCGACGGCACGAGCACGGATTCCCGTGGAAGCGACGGCGTGTCGCTTCGAGAGATCGATTCAATCGTGTCCACGGGAGTCGGCACCGACGCGGGCGAGATCCTGATCACCGGATCGGCCAGCCGAGGTCGCGGAGTGATCCTGGAAAACTCCGCAGGTTCTATCACCACCGTCGATGGTGACATCACGCTAGCGGACACTGACGACAGCGGCGTCCACCTGGACGGATTCGGTGGGCTAGCATCTACCGGAACGGGACCAGATGCGGGCAAGATCACGATCGAAGAAAAACGTGTTTCCATCCGCGATCTGGGTATCGGTATCTCTAGTGTCGACGGTGACATCACAATTTCGAGTGTCACCGAATCGGGGGTCGGAGGTGGTTTGTATCTCGCAGACTTCGGTGTGCTTGAGTCAACGGGTACCGGACCTGACGCTGCGAAAATCACACTGACAGGAACAACATCTGACGGCACGACCAACCGCCATGGTTTAAACATCAGCGACTCCGGAGGCGCTCCATCGATCATTCGTACCGTCGATGGCGACATCACCATTAGCGGCACCGGCGGTGACCGGACTGATCCGACCGACCGCTACAGCGAAAATCGCGGCGTGACGATTACTGATGTTTCGATCCAGTCAGCAGGAACGACGTCCGAAGCGGGCCTGATCACCATCCATGGCACCGGGGGAGACAGTGGCCGCAACGGCTATGGCGTCTACCTGGCCGACGGCGAACTTTCCAGCGTCTCCGGTGACGTCCAACTGACCGGAAATGCAAGCGCCGGACGCGGTGTTTATCTGTTGCGCAACGCTACCGAACTGTCCGGTACTGGCCCGCTTGCCGGAAACCTGACAATCGGTGGCAGCAGCATTCAAGTCAGCGGATCCGTCAGCGCTGTCGATGGCGATTTCTCCGCGATCGCCTCGGGCAGCAACTTCTCCGGCAACTTCCAGTCGACCGGACAAGGCCGTTTTACCGTCGAAGCAACCGGCCAGGGTGGCCAAACCTTTGTCAGCGGCAATGTGGAATCGATCACCGGCGACATCACCGTTCGTGGGCCTCAAGTCAATGTCAGTGGCATTCGTTCGACCGGCACGGGCCCGGACGCTGCCGACATTCGTGTGGAAGGCCATCGCATCCTTGTCACCAGTAGCGAACTGACGACTGTCGACGGTGCGATCGTCCTCGACAGTCGGGAAGATGCCGGCGAATCGAATACGGCAGGCGTGTTCTTACGAAAGCCCATCCGCTCAACCGGAACCGGCCCGGATGCGAAAGGGATCAGCATCTCCAGTGTCGGAACGTCCGCCGACGCCGTCGTTAATATGCAAACCGGGACCACGCTGTCGACAGTCGATGGTGACATCACGATCAACGATGCGGCCCTTTTCGATGACGAACTGTTAAGCGGCAGCGTGGACCTGTCGGGAACCGTTTGGGTTTCGTCAACCGGCGTTGGCCAGCATGCCGGTTCAATTCGCATCTTCGGCAAGAGCGGTGATGCAAGCGGATCGCTGTATGGTATCGATGCGGATACCAACAACACCGGCGGCTTCTCGACTGTCGACGGTGAATTGGAATTGCGTGGTGAGTCTGGAGAAGTCGACGGCTCGGGCGCAAGCGTCGGATTGAAACTGACCGAATTGAGCATCGAATCGACCGGGGTTACCGCCGGCCTTGGTAATGTCACTTTGACGGGGCATTCCGGATCGGGAACCAATGGTGGCTATCGTGGGATTGATTTGCAAAACATCGACTTCAGCACCGTTGCGGGCAACCTGCGTGTCGAAGGTCACGGTGGAAATGGTCCCGGAAGTTCGAACGTCGGGATGCTGGTTGCCAGTTCGACGTTCAATTCCAACGGTCATGGACTCGGCGCCGGGACGATTACCTTCGACGGAACCGGCGGCGGTGGGAATTCACCGTACGGTATCCAGTTCAGCAATTTGGACCTGATCAGTGCCTACGGTGACATCCACCTGATCGGGCAGGGCGGCACGCTTTCGGAGACGGCTCCCCACTACAGCGAAAGCTCGGGCATCAAACTCGGTGGTTACAACACTAGGATTGAGTCCACGGGCACGGGTGAGCATGCCGCGAACATCACGATTGACGGCACAGGAGGAACGGGAAGTACGTCTGGCAACTATGGAATCGAGTTTGACGCCGGCGACGGAATCCTGACCTCTCGAGACGGTGACATCGTCGTCAATGGAGTGGGAGGTTTCGGAAACTCCCCCGGCGTCTTCATCGAAGACTGGCATCTATCCTCCACCGGCATCGGTGAATTCGCGGGAACAATTTTGATATCGGGAACCGGTAATCTAACTCAGCCCGGTATCTTCCTTAACTCACAAAACGTGAATTACAACTATGCCATCAACAGCATTGACGGTGACATCACGCTTACGGGAACCGGTTCACCGACCGCGATTCAATCACAAGTCAACAGCAACCCGGGAACAGGACGAATCGAGTCGACTGGCTTCGGAGAACACGCCGCGAACATCCTGATCGATGGCGGCGATGGTTCAGTCAGTCTCTCAAATGATTTGACGATCCGAAGCATCGACGGTGCGATCGATCTGACCGGAAGCCGCTTCGCACTCGCGGCTTCAATTGAATCACTGGGCAACAATCCGGCGCAGACGCGGGACATCACCCTGCTCGGAACCAGCCAGGGTTCTTCCGTGAGTAACATCAGCACGTTTGTCGCTGACGTTTCCATCACTTCGGCTGATGCGATCGCGGTCAACGGGACGATCAAATCGGTGCTCGATTCGATCGATGCAGGCACGATCACGATTCAGGAAACGACGACCACCACGGACAACCACGGGATTAGCTTTGGTGACAACGGCGAAATAGTTTCCACGGTCGGTGATATCTGGCTCAGTGGCTCCGGCGGAGGCAACGACTACGGAATCTATGGTCCAAAAATCGTTTCGCTGGGAACGGACAAAGCAACCGCCGCGACGATCACACTGATCGGTACCGGCAATGAATCCGGCGGTCGAGGTGTCGCCATTTCCGGCGGCAATGCCGAATCGCCCAACATCACCACCATCGCCGGTGACATCGAAATTCACGGTAGCGGCGGTAGCGGTACTGGATCTCGCAATCTCGGTGTCTACCTGACAAACGCCTACATCGAATCAACCGGTCTGACAAAACAACATGCCGGTGAAATCTTGATCATCGGTACCGGTGGCACCGGCACTTCGGACCTCGTCGGTGTGGAGATCCGATCCTCCCAATCAGACATCGTTTCCGTCGCCGGCGACATCAACATCGTCGGCCAAGCGGGTACTGGCACCGGCACTGGGAACGATGGTGTCATGATCCGCGATGCGAGTTTAATCAGGTCGTCGGGGACAGATTCGGAAGCCGCCAACATTCGGATCGAAGGAAGCAGTCCAACCAGCCGTGGTGTTTATCTGATCTCTGGGAGAATCGAATCGGATGGAGCGGGCTCGATCGAAGTTATCGCCAACGGGGTCAGCGATGGAACCGTTGACGACCTTTTCGTTGCCGGCAGCAGCGTCCTTGGCGGATCGAATTCGGCCGCCGAGATCATACTGACCGTAGATTCATTCGGCCTACTCACTCCGGCGATCATCGAAACATCAGGAACGGTCAACCTACAGACGCGTTCTCTCGAAACGTCTGTTTCACTCGGCAACGGTGCGGCTGAACTCTCACTCGATAACTCAGAACTCGCGTTATTCGGATCGGAACTTGCGGCGTTGGTGATCGGCACACCAAACCAACCAGTCGCCAACGTTGATTTGTCAGAGGTCGTACTCAGAAGCGCGTTGACGATTCATGCGAACGACGTCTCCGATCAAGACGGACAAGACGCATCGCTTGCCGGACCAATAACATTTGCGAACGTCGCAACACCGGGTTCGCCGCTTGGTCAATTACTGGTCGATAGCGATCTCGTGCTCGCTTCGACCAATACGCTTCGCCTTGACATCGACGGCCCCACGGCGGGTGCGACGAGCGACGGCTATGACCAAATCCGGGTACTGGGCGAAGTTGTCCTGGCACCGGGGACTCGACTCGAAACGCTCACGAACAATGCCTATCCGGCGGCGGAGGATCAGCAGTTCGTCCTGATTGACAACGACGGCACCGATCCGATCAACGGGATCTTCGGCGGTCTTCCCGAAGGCACGATCCTAGAAAACTTTTTAGGCACGCCGCTGAATGCAAGAATCTCATACTTGGGTGTCGACGGAGCGACGGGCAATGATGTGGTGCTGACGACGACTAACGTTAAGAACCCAATCTACGATTTCTCTGCCAGCGAATACTCGGTCAACGAGGGTGACTCCGATGCGACCACTCTTGTTGTATCGCTTCAGCGAAGTGAAGAGACAAGTATCGCGACCAGTGTTGACGTTCGATTGAACTCGGGAACCGCGTCGGCCGACATCGACTTTGATGCCGCCCCAATCACCGTCAACTTCGCGCCCGGCCAGACCACCGCGACTGTCGCGATCCGTGTGCTGGGGGAACGATTGGTCGAAGCGAATGAAACGCTGTCGCTGACGTTAGAGAATTTCAGCGACTACGGATTCCCCGGAACGACCCACCCGACGGCAACGCTGACACTGATCAATGATGAATTCGCACCGGTGGCAAACTTCGCCGGCGATTTCATGCCCAACGAAGGCACATCCGTCCTCTTCGACGCGAGCGGCTCCTCTGACGTCGAAGACAACAACGAACAGTTGACGTTTGAGTGGGACCTGGATTTCACCGGCCAATTCACCGTTGATGCGACGGGACAGCAAATCAATTTTTATCGGGCAGACGGTCCCGCATCACAAATGGTTGCCCTGCGAGTGACCGACACGGAAGGCAACGTGACAGTCACCACCCAGCAAGTTTCAACGGTCAATGCGGCGCCAATCATTGCTCCGATGCAGCCGCAAACGATCAAGGCATACAACTATGCGGAACTGAACCTGCCGGTCCCATTCGTTGATACGGGGTCACACGATACACACACGGTCGAAGTCGACTATGGAGACGGATCGCCCGTTGAAACAATCGAGCTATCCGACGGAGAGCGTGGCTTTGTTGTCAGTCACCAATACAAAGTCACCACCGGAACGACGATCAACCAGATAGTGACGATGACGGTCACCGACCGTGACGGCGCGACGACGACTAGCACCTTGGCCGTCGATGTCGAAGATCTCGCACTCACAGTTCCCGACAATCGGCCGACTCTCAGCATCATCACTCCCGACCTGGCGATCCCAGAACAAGAGAGCTATCGAATTCAGCCGATCACGGTGAGACTTGATCGTCCCTTCGAAGTCGAAACGTTCATCCCCATCGACCTCTCTCAGTCAACCGCAACGATCGATAGCGACTTTCAGCTTTCCAATCAACTATTACGTTTCGATCCTTTTCAAACGACCGCCACACTGACGTTCAACACGTTGAACGATACGGCCTATGAACCGAGTAGTGAAACCGTCGTCGTCGGTTTCCCGGATACGCTTGAGGTCGCCCGTATCAGCGGTGTCGCTTCGGAACAACAGTTCGTCGCGACGATCATTGATGACGGCGACCGTCGCCCCACCATCTCGTTCGCTTCGACAGCCGGAACGTTCAACGAAGGCGACGAGTTCGATCTTGTCGCATCGCTAAGCGATGTCGCGCAAGTCGACGTCGATGTGCCACTGACACTCTTCAACTCTGGTAATGTCAGCTTGTCGGCACAGAGTATCGTGATACCGGCTGGCCAATTGGAAGGACGCATCAGCGGCACCGTAATCGACGACGAACTTTCCGAACCGCAACAGACCTTCACTGTCGCAATGCAGTCGGGGCAGCAAGGCTTTCCGATCAATAATCGCTACTCGTTGTTCCAAGGGGTCATTAAAGCGAACGACGCGATTTTGTTAGACCTGTTGCAGAAAAACGTCACCGCAACCGAAGGTGGCAACAGCGTGCAAATCGTTGCAACCGTTTCAGAATTGCTCTCGACGGACTTGGTCGTCCCGTTGACCTACACCAGCAACGACGCAACCCAAGGGGGTGACTTCACCGGTCCGTCAAGCATTCGATTCCGGGCGAACCAAGCACCACGCGTCACCTTCGTGATCAATGTTACGAACGACCAAATCGGTGAATCGGACGAATTAGTATTCGTTAACTTTGCCTCCGATCTTCCCGATGGAGTTCAACTTGCCAATCCATCGGTAGGTACACGACTCCTGATCGAAGACGACGATGTCGCAAGGCTTACTTTTATTAGTTCCAACTCAACAAACAGCGTGCGAGACGGAGAGTCATATCATGCCGAAAACACAACGATCTGGGAGGACAGCGAGCCGTTCGAAGTCACCGTGAGCACCGGTGGAATCAGCTTCGCGAGCGACGTCAGTATTCCGCTGAACTTCAGTGCTTCGACTCGGGGAACGACCTACAACCGATCCGGAGCAGACCTGGAAGGACCATCAAATTCGATCACGCTTCCTGCCGGCCAAACTACCGTGACCTTCACCGTCACACCGAACGGTGACGAGATCTACGAAGCAACCGAGCGAGGCTACCTGGCACTCGGAACAGGCGATCTTCCGGGTGCGAAACTGGGTAAAACAGCATCCCATCGAATTTTGATCCTCGACAATGACCCGCTGGTTGAAATCGAAACGGAAGAAACCACGGTTGACGAAGATGCCGGCACCATCGAATTTAAAGTCACACTTTCGGCCGAATCCAACCGTCGCGCTCGTATTCCCTTCAAGACCTATGGCTCGGCAACCATCGGCGACGACTATACGATCGTCAGCGAAACCAAGTCCGGCTACCGCGTCCGTTCCAACTACGTTGAAATCGAACCCGGCGAACGAACCGCGACGATCAAGGTGAAGCTCAAAGACGATGCCGTCATCGAGGGACGGGAGCGGATCGGGATTTGGCTGCGTCCGGAGGTCGGATCGGCCACCCTTTCAAACGCCACCTTGGATGGATCAAAGTACGCCTCCGTCCTGATCGACTTCGATGAACGCCCTAGACCGACGATCTCGCAAGTGCGGGGCAAGCAGCCCGGCAGTTCCAGCTACTCTTCGACGTCGACGTGGATCCGAGAAGGCGGCTCGTTTCGAATTCAAGTGTCGATGCCCACATCCGCCGACCGAGACGTTTGGGTTCCCGTCAGCTTCCCTTATGCCAGTGGCCGCGCTTCGACACTCGGCTTCTCCCAAGACTTCACGACAGGAGGTTTGAGCAACGGCTGGCTAAAGATCCCGGCTTTCAAAAAGAGCGCCTACTTCTATCTGCACACGATCGACGACTTGAGAAAGGAAGACAGCGAAAAAATCAGAGCGACCATTGGTCAACCGGTGGTGTGGGATCGCACGGGTGAACGGTGGGTCAACTTCGGAAGTGTCGGATCGAACTACTACAAATTCGTCGGCATACGTTCGAGCGATCAAGAGACGGTCTACTGTCCAAGCGGGGTTCAATACAACGCGCTCGCCGTTTCCGACGGAACCTGTGTGATCGATGCCGGCACGACTACTAGCGGTCCGACGATTGCAAATGACTGGACACCGAGTTCCTCAGGAAGTCTCGTCATCGCCAACGGTTATCTGGGATCGAGCGAAGTCTTCCTGGATGGAAACTTCAATGGGCAGCGTGATTTCATCGACCTCAACGGTGATGGGCTACACAATGATGACGAACCGCTCGAACCATTGGTTTCGACCTATAGTGACGGTTCGCTCCTGTTGGATTTCCCTGCCGAGATGGATCGGGATGGCAGCGGGGTACTCGAAGCCGACGAAGCGCAACTCGTCGCCTTTGGCGGGACTGATCCTGCGACTGGAATCACCGAACGCACGCGGATGACGGCCCCGGCAGGATCCTTTGTCGTCACGCCACTGACCACGTTGGCGGGCAAACTGGTCAACGAACACGCCTTCGACGCCGATGATGCACATCAGCGGGTACTCGATAGCCTGCAGCTGGCAACCTTTGAGTACTGGAAAAATTCGGCCATCGCCGCAACAGCAGCCGGTGACATGGTTGCCGCTCAGACGTATCCGGCGACGATTGCGGTCAATAGTACCGCGATCGTGATCGGCAGTTACCTCAGTGAACTCAGCGGAAGCACTCCAGAGCACGCGAGTGATCTTGTCTATGCTCGAATGGCCGATCTGATTCAATCGGCGGATACTCGTCTGAACCTCGACAACTCCTTAAACGTTGCCGACCTTGTCAATTCCGTTGCGGCCGAACTGGGAGTCGTCGCCGATCTTGACGTCGTCGATGTTCTCTCGCAAGCGATTGCCGACAACAGTCGCAGTCTTTACGAGCTACCGGTGTCAGCAGACTTGGCTTTCTTGGAATCGGTTTCAAAGCTTAAAATCGTCGCCCGCGGTGCAATGACGACGGACGCTGCCCGCTTGGCAAGTGGCGATCTCTCGGTAACGGATTTCGAGACACAATACTCGGTGGAAAACCAAGTCACACTCGCCGGCGCGGCCACGGTCGGCACCATCGAACCGGTGCGAATTGCCGTTTCCGACGCGCAAATTGTCGAAGGCAATTCTGGAACGCAGTTTGCCGAATTCCGAGTCGCGATCTCGAATTTCTTCAATGCCCCCATTTCCGTTGAATACTCCACCGAGGACGATGCCGCCACCACAGCCGACGGTGACTACGAAGCAACGTCGGGAACATTGACATGGCTCCCCGGTGATGATTCCGTTCAAACGATTCAGATTCCGGTCTTTGGTGATACGGATGTCGAGTTCGATGAGTCCTTCGACTTAGTGTTGCAATCGGCAGCCGGAGGAATCATCCAACGTTCCATCGGGCGAGGAACCATCCTGGCTGATGACGCAATGACGTTTGAACTTCCGGCGACGACGGAAACGAGTGAGGTTTTGGTGACACTTGATGGTGACCAAATCGCGATCCGGCGGGACGGCGAAACCATCCTGAACGGAAGCCTGAATAAGTCGGCGGCTTTTGTGCTGAATACCGCACCGGGCCCAGGCATTAATCTGAATATCGATGTCCGTCGGGGAGACACTGTTAATCGCAGCGTGAAGTTGATTTCGAACTCTTCGGACGATCAACTCGCGATCGATAACACGTTAGACCTGAACGTGGTCCACCAGATAGTTGCACCAACGGAAGGCAGCTTTATCAGCGAAGGCCAAGCGATCTCCTACCAGGCATTCTCGCTTGTAAGCAACGAACGATCCCCGACGTTCGTCTTGCAATCCGAAGTCGCGTTGGGAACGCCGACCACCGCCGTCGCGTCTGTCCCGGCCTTACTGCATCTTGAAGGATCGGTCAGTCGCTGGAGCTTGACGCTTGACGGCAACGAAGTCGACTCGCAAGATTCGGCCGACCCGTTTAGTTTCACCACCACATCGGCCGGCCTCTATCGACTCAGCTACTCCATCACACTCGAAGACACGACCGTCGTCTCCGCCGTCCAAGATTTTGACGTTCAGCCGCTAAATGAACCGCCGACCGCCGATGCCGGAGGAACTTATACGGTCGAAGAGGGCGGAACGGTGATCCTCGATGCATCCGCTAGCACCGATCCTGATTTGCCTGACGACGTACTGACGTACCAATGGGATCTCGATGGCGATGGCGTGTTTGGCGAAACGGGCATTGAGGCATTGTATGGCGACGAAGTCGGTGTGACTCCGACCCTCGATGCGTCAACGCTTAATGGACCGGGAAACCTTAGTGTGTCGCTGCTAATCACCGATAGCTTTGGTGAATCGAGTACCGACACGGCGGCGCTAGACATCACCAACGCCGCACCGATGCTGTCCGTCGACGCAGCCGATGTCACACTGGTCGAAGGTGAATCGGCAAGCCGACTGGTGACCGCCACCGACGTTGCAAGTGATCCGGTGTTGGTCACGGCGTCCATCGGTGACGTTGCCCCCAACGGCGATGGCACGTGGATGTGGACTTACACCGGTGAAGACGACCTCGCTGAAACACTGGTCACGATTTTCGCCGAAGATGACGATGGCGGCCTTTCCGAAGCCACGTTTAACTTGACAGTCGATAATGCCGCCCCGGTACTCGCTTTACTGGAATCAACATCGGCAGCGGAAAACGGCCTGGCCCGAATCGAGGGTTCGATTACCGATGCCGGGCAGCTTGATACACACGTCATCACGATCGACTGGGGCGATGGCAACACCTCGATTGCCGATCTCGATCCCGTCAGTCGCACATTCAGCGCCGAGCATCTGTACCTGGATGATCCTAACGGGATTGACAACAGCGAATACCTGGTAGCAATCCAAATCGATGACCAGCAGCCCAACGGATTGCTCCAGAGCGAAACCACCATTGGCGTGAGCAATGTTCCGCCTGAATTGAGTCAACTCACATTGGAAAGCTGGTCTCAACAAGCGACGCTAGGATTTCGATTGAGCGATGTCGGGTCACTCGACACCCATCAAATCTTCGTTGATTGGGGCGATGGCCAGCAAACGGTCGTGGACGCAAGTACTGGCGTTCATCAATTTGAGCACCAGTATGCCGAAGGCGGCGTCTATGACGTGTCGCTGATCGTCACGGACGACGACGGCGGCACGGTTTTTGAAACAACGGAAGCGTTTGTGACCGGTGCGGTAGTCCGCGATGGCGTGCTACAAATCATCGGCACCACGCACAACGATGTGATCTTGATTAACCAACTCGGAAGCCATCATTACGTGACCGCCAATTTCCTACCGGGGTGGCTTCGCACACGGGCGTTCCGACATTCAACCTACACCCGGGTCGAAGTTTATGGCGGGGACGGAAACGACTGGATTCGAGCATCGTCGAACATCACCCATGACATGCTACTTTTCGGTGGCGATGGAAATGATTACCTTCAATCCGCCAAAGGCAATGACGTCTTGATCGGGGGCGACGACGACGATTGGCTCAACGGCTTGAGCGGCGATGACGTGCTTATCGGTGGCAACGGCCGGGACACGATTCTAGCGAAAGCCGGGAGCGATCTGCTGATTTCCGGCTATACCAGTTTCGATAGTCGTCGTGATGCCCTGATCGCGATCAGTACCGAGTGGTCTTCCGATCGAAGCTACCAAGATCGACGAGACAACCTACTGGGTATCGCTCCCGAGTCTCAGCATGTGACAACAGATGACAATGAACGCATCGTCTTGACGTCCGATGGTAGCGAACAATCGGTGTTCGATGATGAAGTCGTGGACGTTCTGATCGGTAGCCGTGGGCGTGATTGGTACTTTGCCAATCTCGGCGAAGGCGACGCCCAGGATCAAATCGCTAATCAAACATTACTCGAAGAGGTCGAACTATTATCGGAAAGCATTTAGTCTTTCGCTAACGTTCGAAACTATGATTTGCGGATTGGCGTTCGGCACGGTTGCTGTAGCATCACCGAGGCTGACACCTATCGGCTGCTGATGAACCGCCCCCAAAACTCTGGTCTAGATGGATCACGACGAGCATTCTGCACACCGCGATCCGAACGGGCAACTGAGTAGTGATCGCCAAGTTCTGTAACCGCCGCCGCGAATTGACAGAGTTTTATCTCCGTCGAATCGCAAGATCATAGTTGCATTAGCGGCGGATGGTCACCGTTGATCCTTGGCTGAGGATCGCAAAAACATCATCGGCAAGATCGCCGGCGACACTGATACAGCCGTCATCGGTAGGTTTCACCGTGTTAGAACTGCCGTGGATGCACAGTTGTCCGCCTAAATCAAGCCAGGCGTTTCCGTATGGATTTTCTGGGCTGCCCGCAGGGATGGTTTTACCGGCTGGACCATAAAATGTCCGCGACGTCTGTTTATCCTGGACGGTAAACTCGCCCGGCGTTGGGGACGGTTCTTTGCCCACTTCAATTTCGAAGCGACCGGCGTAAAGATCACCGAGAAACATCGTCATGACTTTTCCATTCAAGTCGACGTCGGCACGGAAGGGGCCACGAACCATTTTCAGTTCGGTTCCCGGAAGTACCGTGACGGGGTCGTCCACACCGTTGATATTGGCCAACAACTGCCAGGGAACTTTGTATCCCTTGGCAATTTCGACTAAGGATTCGCTGCCACTGACTTTGTATGGTTGTTCCAGCAGATGGCGCCGAGAATAGATCACTTCGCGGGCAAGCGGATCGAGTCGCCCCATCAACTGTTGCTCTTGATCAGCGCTGATTCCAGGCATCCCGTAGAAAACACTCAGTGTCGCAAGAGCTTCCTTGAGTTGCCCTTTTTGGTAAAGCTCGTCGGCGGCAGCGATCGCATTGGTTAATCCTAGGTTGGCTTCATCGCCACCGGCTTGCCCATTGGCAGAAGTACTTGAGGCCGTGGAATCAGATTCCGCGGGCGGTGCGAACGGAGTTCCTTTGGACGAATCGAATTGTCCCGCGACCGAACTCGGATCGGGAAGCGCAAATTGGTTCGGCGTTGATGCATACGAGTCCGCCGGACCAGGGGTGATCGAAGGCGGAGCCGAATCGACCGGCGGCAGGGCTCGCGGGGCTTCTCGTTCAGGTGTCGCCGGTATTTCGTTCGGTGCAAGATCGGCGAATGACGTATTCGGAAGCGACAAGTTACCTTGGCTTGGCGGGGCCAACATCTCGGTCGCCGTCGCGGTCGTTGGTGGTTGCGGCGAAGGCCCGACCGCCGGAGGCGCGGCTGCATCTTCGAACAGTCCTGCCGGAGGTTGGCTGAGCGATAACGCATCATCGGCCGTCCCGGGAACCATTTCACCGGTGATGAAGGAATCGTCTATCAGCGAGCTACTACCGCCTTCATCGATGACCAAGTATTCCTCGATCTCTTCGGGAAGCGGCTCCGGTGGTGTCGTCATGGAGACATAGCCGCCGTAAAGAACGGTCAGCATGAGAACAACAATTGCGGCTGTCTTGATCGTTTGCACGACAGTCCTCCGTGACGGATTCGTGCGGATAGTTCGAATAGAAATCTTCGGTTGATAGGTAGTCGTAATCAATCCAATCGAAGCGATGCTAGCCCAATTCCTTCGTGGACCGTTGCCGATTGCTTGCCTGAGCTCAGTTTTTTGTCACGGCATCCGCAAAAACACCGAAATCCGCCGACGAGCGGTATTCACGCGTCAGAATTCAGTCAAGTCGGACGAAATCGCCTGTCGAATGCGACTCGCTTGGATCAATCGAGCAGACGGCCCCCGTGCGGAGGATTGCCGCAATACCGCGATCACTTCGCACCGGGCACGGCAGATCACCCAATGGATGCGATCCTAATTCTGCTATGAGTCCGAAGCTGCTGTCGCGTCGGCGCTCGACTGAACTGGCTTTCCGACCAAACGAACGACCAACAAAATCGCGACGGCACCGGCAACAAGACTGATCCAGGGTGAAACTCCGTATGCTGCTGGCAGCGTCCCAAAGACAATGCAAATCCCCCCGACGACGACGGCATAGGGCAATTGTGTGCGAACGTGTTCGACATGGTCACATTCACTCGCTCGACTGGACAACACCGTCGTGTCACTGATCGGTGAGCAGTGGTCGCCGAAGATCGCTCCCGCCAACACGCTGCCGCACGTAGCCAAGCAGATTGCTGTGTCAGCCGTTCCGGGACCGCCCGCGGCTTGATCCAGTTTGATCGCAAGCGTGACTGAAAGTGGGGTTAGAATTCCCATCGTTCCCCAGCTCGTCCCGGTCGAGAACGCCATCAAGCCGGCAATCACAAAGACACAGGTCGGCAACAACTTGGGATCCAACGCCTCGCTGAGCAGACTGGACAGGTAACCTCCGGTGTCCAAGCCGTCTTTTCCAGTCATCGCCGAGAGCGCCCAAGCAAGCCATAAAATGACGATCGCCGGCATCATTTGCCATGCCCCGCGGAGCGATGACTTCATCAAAAAATCTGCCGACGATTGACAGACCACACGGTGTGTGAAAAGCGAGACGATCCAGCCGGAACCACCGCCGACCACCAACGCCCAGTATGACTGGCCGTTACCGATCAACAAACCAAAATGCCGGATCCAGGAAACCGCAGGGTCTTTCTCGCCCACTTCCCAGCTACCGGTGATAATCAAGACCAGCAGCACGGCGATGATGCACATCCCAACGGGGACGACCGTCGGGATCCAGCTATGACGAATCGGAGCGCGTTGGAGCTTCAACGGATGGACATCGCTTCCCTGGGAAGCCGCCCCCACTGCGCCCGTTTGGTTGGAATCAGATTGCCTCAACTCGGCGGTTCGCATCGGTCCAAAATCGCGACCACTGCGGGCGATGACAAACACCATCACTAACGCCAACAGCGGGTAAAACCGGTACGGGATCGACTGCATGAATAGCTCAAATCCCGCCGATGCCGTCGTGATCCCTGCATCGCTAAGCCCTTCGGACATGTACGTGATTTCGGTCGCGGCCCACGTACTGACCAACGACAAACCGGCGACAGGTGCGGCGGTCGAATCGACGAGGTAAGCGAGTTTGCTGCGTGAAATCTTATAGCGATCCGCGGTCGAACGCATCGTTCCACCGACCAAAAGAGTATTGGCGTAATCGTCAAAAAAGACTGCAAGGCCAGTCGAGGCGATCAGCGTCTGTGCGCCTTGCCGACTCTTGATGCGAGCGGCGATCTTGGTGACCAAATCTTCCATCGCGCCTCCAGCTTCCAGGACTCCTACCATCGCGCCCAAAAGCAAACTAAATGCGAGCGCCAATAGGTGATCGTGGTCACTGATGGAATTCCAAATCGCTTGTCCCAAACCGATCGCAGGTGCGAACCAGTCAGACTCTGATGGCGCGAGAATAAACGCGCCGACCCCGACACCGAACAGCAGGGGCAGAACGACTTGGCGAGTCAAGATCGCCAATACGATAGCCACCAACGGCGGCAATAACGAAGCGGCTCCGTATTCCATGCCACCTATCGTCGCCGATCGAAAGGCATTCGTCCAGTCGGGCTACCGGTTCAGCCTGCTCAACCGGATTTCCAAAACCATTAGCAATCGCTTGGGATCCAGAACCTGCCATACGCGCTCCCGCGAAAAAGGGGTCAGGACTCATTAGTCGGAACTGACTACGGGTACTTCGCAGTATTGAGTCCTGACCCCTTTTTTCGCTCGCAGCGACTTGAGGGACAGCGATTAAAACTCGGCGTGACCGGGTGTCCGCGGGAATGGAATCACGTCGCGAATATTGTTCATCCCCGTGATGTATTGCACGGCACGTTCGAGTCCAAGCCCAAAGCCCGCGTGCGGCACGGTGCCATAACGACGGAGATCGACGTACCACCAATAATCTTCTTCTGGCAGCGATTGGGCGGCCATTCGCTTTTGAAGTACTTCAAGACGTTCTTCGCGTTGACTGCCACCGATAATTTCGCCGACCCCCGGAACGAGAACGTCCATCGCGGCAACCGTTTTTTCGTCGTCGCTCAGTCTCATATAAAACGGTTTGATAGAAGACGGATAGTCAGTCAAGATCAACGGGCCTCCGACATGCTTTTCCGTCAAATACCGTTCGTGTTCGGCTTGCAGATCGCTTCCCCACTGGATCTCATACTCGAATTTTTCGTTGCATGATTCGAGGATCTTGATCGCATCGGTGTAGGTCATGTGTTCAAACGGCTTCTCGATAACCGCTTTGACCTGCTCCAGCTTTCCCTTCTCGATCATTTTGTCAAAGAACTCCATGTCCTCCTGGCAATGATTCAGCGTTTCACTGAAGACATTTTTGAGGAAGCGTTCGGCCAGGTCCATGTTATCAGCCAAATCGAAGAACGCCGCTTCGGGCTCGACCATCCAAAATTCTGCCAAGTGCCGACTGGTGTTACTGTTTTCTGCGCGAAACGTTGGTCCGAAGGTATAGATGCGACCTAGCGACGTCGCGTACGTTTCGCCTTCAAGTTGTCCACTAACGGTCAGATAGGTCGGCTTGTCGAAAAAATCGTGTGAATAGTTAACCGGACCACCTGAAGCGGCAAGCCGATCAAGGTCAAGCGTCGTAACGCGAAACATTTCGCCCGCGCCTTCGCAGTCACTCGCCGTAATGATCGGTGTGTGAACGTAGAGGAAGCGGTTTTCACGAAAGAAGCCGTGAATGGATTGACTGATCTGGTCGCGAACTCGCATTACCGCGCCCAATGTATTGGTCCGCGTTCGCAAGTGAGCCCATTCGCGAAGTTTCTCGAACGAGTGTCGTTTCTTCTGTAGCGGGTAGGTTTCCGAATCAGCCCAGCCCAGGACTCGGATTTCGTCCGCATGCAACTCGGTCGCTTGTCCTTTGGCGGGCGATTCCTTCAGTTCGCCCCGAACGATCACGCTACAGCCGGCGGTCAGCTTTTGAATCTCGTTTTCGTAATTGGCTAATTCAGCGGGGGCGATCACCTGAAGATTCCCGAGTGACGATCCGTCATTGAGTTCGATAAAGCTGAACCCGCCTTTACTGTCCCGTCGCGTGCGAACCCAACCACGAACCTCGCGGTCGGCGGCAACGGATTCAGCTTGCCGCGCTTCTTTGACGGAAATCCAATCAGCCATGTTGTAATCTTCCGGTGCGAGTGAAGTGACATTCGACTTCCGAAAGTTATCGTTAGCGGCGTTCGCTCGCAATCGGGTTTTGCCCCGCATCGTGAACTTAGGTGTCCCATTGCTGCATTGTTGACGCCAATTGTTTGAGTTGTGGCTTGTTCTTTTCGAGCGCCATCAACCCCACCATCAGTGACACGCCGGTACCAATCCCAAATACCCACCACGGCCACACCGCGTCGATTTGTTGACCCGCGTGCCAAACCATGCTGGTCACTCCGAGCAACACAAAACTGGTCCCCAGATAAAGAAATGGCCGCACCCGCAGGACCACGCCGGTCACCGCCCCAAGAAGCGCCAGGGTAATCAAAACGACGGGGCCAGCAATCGTGGTCCCGATGCCCTGGATCAGCATATCGGCTGAACTGGAGACATAGATGGTCAACATCGTCGCATAACGAATCGCTTCGGTCGTTTCGCGACCAAGCTCATCCCGGTATCGATGAACCAGGTACAACACACAAACCGCCGGCGGAATCAGCCACGCTTGCGGATGCGCCAAGAATCCCCACTCGGGAACCTGGATCAACACAACCCATAAGGCAACGTTCGCCAAAACAATCGAAACCAGACGCGAACGGTGACTTTTCCAAATGACGGAAACCACACCGTAGTAGAACGCCGCGGCAATCAACAGGGCCTGATAGGAAACGTGACTTTGGATGAACGTCCATGCGGATCCACCTTCGGATTCGCCGACGAAACCAATCATCGTTGAACCACTTAACCAGAACCCAAGCACCGGAATCAACGGTAGAAACAAAGCGGTTTGCTTAAGCGTCGCTGACAGCACTTCGTCGTCACGACGACGTGCCCATTCGGTGACCGCGACGCTGATAAACGACAATGCCATAACGATGTAGGGCCAATAAGCTCGCAATCCCAAACTTGCCAGCGGACTTTTGCATAAAAACAAATGAAACCAAGTCAAACCGCCAATCGCTTGTGCTGCGACGATAAAAACCTGTCGTTGGCGATCGGACAGTTGCCAAATTTCACGGTAGCGAAAGCCAGGACCGCTAACAATCGCGACGAACGTCGCCAGGCCAGTGAGCATTCCTAAGATCACTGCGACACCCAGATATAGCGGTCTGCTGAGCAGGCCTGTTTGTTCGGCGAGTCGAATTTGAATTTCTTGCACCAACATCGCCAACAGACTAGCAAGCGCTAAACACGATGCCGTAATGATCGCCCGCCGAATGACCGGCTGCCAGTTGTCAAAGTTAGCCTTCAAGAGAAACCGAGGAATCACAACGCCAGTGATCGCCGCGACCAAGACCCAGGCGACAAACCAGCGAGCCGGAAGTTCCCAAAGTGGAAGCGTTTGATCGGCGACCGCAGTGCTGGACCACATCCCAATCGCAATGAACCCCAACCCAATCGCAACATCGCGAAGTCGCTGCACGCACGAACGCTGTGCCAGTTCGGCCGCTGCGATCGCCATCACGACAATTCCACAGATTGTGATCCGAGTGACTGGCTGTGCGTTGTATCCGACAAGCAGCAACAAACAGATGCCAAGCTGCGCCAACACGACCAATGCTCCACAGCGGATCAATCCGTCTGCCCAATTTTGGACTGACAGCCGTGAACGATTCTCTCCCGAAGTTACTTCCCTGCCGATCCAGCGGTGCTGCAACTCGATCAAGCGATTGAGCAACGTTGCCGTTCCTGCCGACCAAAATGCCATCATCGCGAATGCAAGCGAAGTCCCTAAAACGATCACAGAAAGTGAATTTGGCAAGTTTGCCGATTGCTCGGGAACGATCCGGATCATCGTCGACGCGAGACCCAACAAGATTGTTAGCACACCGACTTCGATCACTCCTCTGCGGAAACAACGCGTCACTAATGATGTACCGGCCAAGGTCACGATGACAAAACGTAACCAAGCCCATCGATCCAGAACGGCGAGCGAATCGCGAAAGAAATTTGCATTCTGCACTTGAAGCATCACTTCATAGAACACGACGACGAGCACGAGCAAAGAAGCCTCGCGTTCTGCCAGCAGTCGGCGTGGGCGCGTCGAAACCGCAACGTCACTTCGATCAGGCACAACGATTCGCCAAACTAGCATCACAGCACAGACCCAAACCAACGCCCATGTCAGGATCGCAAGCGAACTATATTGCCATGATTCAACCAACCAAACCGTTAGAACGGTGCCCACGGTCAGTGAATAGGACGAAAATGCGCGACAAAACACCGTCGAACGTCGAGACAACGCGGCCGGGCTTGCGCCACAATTTTGCCATCCAAATGCATACCGCGTAGTCAGCACAACAGCGATGACACAGCCCAGCCATCCGACCAGCGCATCGATCCTAGCGGAGCCTTGGATCAGACAGAGCAGCGTGGTCATGACCAATAGGACAGCCGATTGGTACCGACCGAACCGTGACACGGCCCAATCACCAGGCCAAATCCATAGGACCGTCCACACACCCGCAATCACGATCCAGGTGATGTGGAGTGCGAGCGAGACAGATATTCCCTCGATCGGCGAGGCCGCGAGCAAATACGCGAGATGACCAGAAATCAGCAACGCGATCACTTCCCAAGGCACCGTCAATCGCAGTTTCAATTCAACGATTCGGTCAACTCCAAACCACAGACCAACAGCCATCGCGGTCAACGCCATCCCCCATACTGAATGACCTTGCCAAGCGATCGATAGCCCTAGTGCGGATAGGATCACCGCGATCGCGTTGGTGATCCCGATCGTTGTGCAGACCAGAACGCTTGTTCGAAGAGCAGACCTGGAACGTAATCCGACCGCCCAAGTGACCATCGCAGACATGCCGCCCGCGATCCCAGCAATCTGTGCTGTCCATACTGATCCGTCCCAATCAAACCAAGGTTCAGAGCGGATGACCGGCGACATTAATACGACGATCATTGGAACCAAGAGCCCACTGAGAACGCCGACCAATGGTTGTGGTTTTCGATGGTCGAAAGAGGCGAATGCCAGCGAAGCAATCGCCCACCATACGGCGATCATAGCGACAACCGAGCTATCGATCCGTCCTTGCTCGGCGATCGGAGTCCACCAGTACGGCCCCAGCAGTCCTGCTGACGAAACGCCGATGAACAAAAATCCGATCGTCGTAAGGACACCGCTTGGAACGGCTAGCCAACGAAAACGACCTTTGGTTGCAGACCAACCATCGATCACCACAAGGACGATCGCCATCAACGACGTCGCCGAGATGACTTGCCAAGCATGTTGGGCGAGCGTTAGTTCCGCAACCATCACACATCCCCAGCCGATCAAGCTGGCCATTCCCGTTGCGTTGCCAATCATTCGTTCATTGGTATCGGCAAGGCCGCCCAATTGACGAATTCCCAGACACACCGCCGAAACCCCAAATGCGACTAAAGGCAATACCAAGTCAATTTGTCCAACGGAATCGACCATCCTGGCATCCATCGTAAGCCAGCCTTCGACAAGCAATTGTCCGTAGGTATACAGCGCCGCGATACCGATCAGCGAGACTGCCACCGTCACGCTTGTTTGTTCAGAACGCCAGTCCCAGGCGGATTCGTTTGGCCGGTACCAGGAAAAACGATCGTGTAACCAAACGGAGACCGGTGATCGTTGAGCGTCTTTTCCGGGTTCCAAGGGGACTGAACTGACCCAACGAAGAAACACGGTTCGAATCGAAAAGCAAATCGCCGTCCCTGCTATCACGACGCTCCAAGCCCACCACGCATGCCCTTGTCGAAGTTGTTCGCTATCGAATAACCACGGCGAATAGAAGTGCACGCAGACGATAGAAACGGCACTCACAAACGACAATCGCGACGCCAACAATAGAGCCGTTAATCGATCGCCAAAGCCAACCAAGCTCAAAACGGCAGCACTCAATACCGTCGTCCCGGTCGCTAGCCAAACGCCGTTTGAGGGATCGATCAAAAACGGTTCCCCGACGCCCCAAGCCGTTAACCCGATGATCGCTCCCGCTACGGCGAGCCCCGAGGACGCGAGGCGGAGGGATCGCATTCGAGAACGACGCGTCTGCCAATACTCACCAACGAGCAGCAGCGTGATGGTGCTGGTGATGAGTGTGACAATCAACGGCGTCACCCCGGGCCAAGGTTGCCCCAATTGAATGGGCTTCAGCAATGACATCCAAAACCCCACCGTCGCACCGATCGTCAACGAAGTTGCGGCGACGAGTTGCCGGGTCGACCGCAGCATCCAGACACCCGCGATCGATGCGATGAACAATCCCAGACTGACCGATAGTGCCGGAACGACGCCCATCCAAGCCTCCGGCAACACCACCAGCAAAGCCGCGACCACGGCGGAGTAGGCGAACCAGATGGCGGCGGCACCGGCAAAGACCGGTTGATCCCTGCAAATCGTTTGAATCGATACCGCGCGCCGCCAAGCAAGCCCCGCCAAAGCTAACACATGAATGACCGCGACAACGGTGGCAACCAGCATCGACTCTCCGCCGATCAGTTTTCGCGACAAGTTCGTCGTTTCCCATTGAAGATCGCCCAGCATGGGTGAACATACAACAGCGGCGATCCCGATAGGGGCCAGTGCGACTGCGAACCAGTCAATCTTGCGGCTGATCAAACTCGCGACGATCGCGGTCATGGAGAAGCTAACCGCCCAAGCCCACAGCCACGCCATCGATTGCATCGAGGGCACGATGACTACCATCGCCCCACCAAGAAACAAAATCGCGAAGACACGCGTAGCGAGTGACAACTGGGGACGGCGCCGATGACGAACCAGATCGATTGATAGCGATGCTAATAAGACGAATCCGGGTAACGTCGCATCGGCGAGTGCCAACCAGCCGTTTGACGTGCCCCGCATTAGGAATGCGGCGTACGCGGTCATCACAATCAGTGAAAACGCAGTTCCTGCGACCACCATTGCGTTTCGGCCTGCACTCCCGATTGAACGGTGACGCGGCGTGGATCGCCCCAGTAACCACATCATCATCGCGACGGCAACCGATCCGCCAATCGCGACCCATCCTGCACCCGATTCCAAGGTGCGTGACGCGGCGGGCAAGAAGGGTAGTACGATCGATGTACCGGCAATCCCGACTGTCATCGCCAACGCTTTATCACGACCGACCAAGGCCTTTGCGACAACCCAAATCAAGGCGATGTAGATCGCGCCACACCCGACGATTGCGGCGACGGTGATCGGATCATTCAGCAGTACCGTCGAAGTTTCAATCCCATCAGTCGAAAGCCCCGCAAGGATTCCCAGCGGGACCAATAACAAGCCGATCACTAAGGTCGCCCGACTGGAACTTTGCAACTTCCAACGGAAAAGCGTGTATAGGCCTGCGAGACAAATCGAGACATTTCCGGCCATGAAGATCAATGACGGGACGACCCGGTGCATCTGTTCGATCGTTTTCCATAAACTGACCACCAGGCCGATCGAGCAAACCACGATCAGGATTCCCGCGATCAATTCCCCCCAGCGAATGTTGTGATCTGCCAACATCTCGCCAATCGAACGCCCGGCTTTCGCTTTGATCGAGACGGGCACCGAAGAAGTCGGCACGGATGCTTCGGAAAGTTCGATGACCGGTGCGTCGCCGAACGATTCCGCCGAAGCGGCGTGCGCGACCGGAACGCTTCGGTGCGGCAACGTCGGAATTGGTTTTGAAGTCGGCAAACGAGTTGATGAAACCATTCCATCGCCTAGTCCGAAGTCGCTCGCCTCGGGATTTACGCTTTGCTGACTTGTCTTTTGCGGAATTGGTCCTTGCTGACCTGTACCATGCTCGACGTTCGGCTGAGCTGCCGACACCGCGTGCGTTGCGGGCCGTGATAGCTGGCGGAGATGACCGCGCCAGGTCTGTGCGATTTCAGGGGAAATGATCTTGCGGCCTGCAAGACGGCTGATCACCCGGTGAGTCGCCGCTACATCGGCATCCACTGTTCGGGACTGATCAAAAGGCGGCGTTTGGTCCACCTGAGACAACAATTCGGCCGGCTTGAAGATCAACCGAACGACGGTCGCAACGATCACCCAGGACAGATGGCCGACAAGCGTGATCACCGCCCAAAAAAAAGCCAGTCCCAATAGTACTTCCATCGCTGCCGTCCACCACGTTCGATTGTCAACATTGCCACTGCGTCATGCGAGTGCGTTGCTCCAACTCGAGTTTAGATTTCGCCGAGAGGTTGGTGCCAGTTTTCCGAGACAACCGGGCGAATACTCGCCGGGCGACCGGATGAATCCGATCAACCGATTGGGACAAAACACTTCATCGGTAGAGAGCCCAAAGCGGGGCGACGATGCGCGAGCAAGCCGGCCTATTAAACAAAGAGCCGCGAGTGCTTTATCTACGCCAAGTGTCGAAGGTCGGCTGGGCAAACGACGGTCATACGCCCCGATCAATAACGGAAACCGTGGCTAGCATCATTTGGGCAATCCACAGCATGAGATTGGACACCGCGTTAGGCGGCTCGATATTGGATCCCACTTTTCTTGCGACCGACAGCCGAGATAGCGCCGGTATGCTTGAGTACGTAGGCGATTTTCTGGGCGAACCAGCGAGGGCGCTGAGTGATCGAGGCGATATCTTCGGTCGTGAAAGCGTCACGTTCGGGATCAAGTCCGACGAGATCGAACAAGTCGGCGGGCGTCCTCAATTCACAAGTCGACTCGATTTCTTCGAGGGCAACGTCTTCGACCCGATAGTCCTTTCGTTGCCAGCCACGTTTCCGCCGTGACGGAATCCGAGTCTGCTGGACGTTGACCAATGGCAATTCCAGGATCAAATTCTCGTGAGGAAACACACGAGTGAAATAGATAAGATCATCGAAAACATCGATCAATTCGCCGCGTTTAGGGCTCATCCGATAAGACGAGATTTTCGATCGTTTCGTTTTCTTTTTGGCGATACGAATACGATGCACCACCGGCTTGACCACGCGGACGGTGTGGCGATTGAGCAGCGTTTTCACTTTGCCGCGGATCGCCGAAAGCGACGCGCATTGAATCTCTATCAGCTCGTCCTGGCGAACCGCATCGATCCGGTAATTCCCCATCAGCACTTCGGTTTGCGATTCGTCGCTCGCGTAGTGAAGTTTCAATTGCTGATGTAGGGTCGTTTCCATCGGCTTGCCGAGCTGCGTCGTGAACTTCGAAGGGGCCCGACGACGAGAAAATCAAAGTCGGCTTATTCCGGTTCGATACCGAAATCGCGAATCGTGGTCAACGTTTTCAGCATCAGTCCACGTTTTGCGAAAGCCTCTTCACCACCGGCCAGGCGATCAATGATACCGATGACCTCACGCACCTTTAGCCCAAACGCTTCGGCCGCGTCAACAGCCTTCAGGGCGCTACCACCGCTGGTGATCACGTCTTCGACGATGACCACTTCTTGCCCCGCTTCAACTGGGCCTTCGACTTGGCGTCCCATGCCGTGCCCTTTGGGTTCCTTGCGTACCATGAATCCCTTGAGCGGAAGTTCCTGCTGACCGGCCAGCATGACGATCGAGGCGGTGATCGGATCGGCGCCGATCGCCATCCCTCCGACGGCCGCCGGAAGATCACCCGAAGCTTGGATGGTTTCCAACATACCGGCGGCGACCAAATTTGCTCCCTGCGGATGAAGCGTGATACGGCGGCAATCAAGATAATACGAAGCCTTTTTACCGCTCGCGAGCGTAAATTCGCCTCGTTGCAACGCTTCGGATTCAAGTAAACGGAGCAAATCTTGTTTGTCGTAGGCCATGATCATCTGGGGTCACAGAGGAAGTGATTGCGAGATCGCTGACCGTAAAACGATTCTTGCCGACCTGCAAGGTGCCAATGTTTGATTCTTTCCTGGCGCGAGATGAATCTCAGCAGCCTGTTGATTTTCTAATGTCGCCCATCACCCCGCGTTGGGAGCACTCTTTTCCGCTGGTATTGCGGAGCGGAAGCCGACTGTGTGGGAGATCAAACTTAACAATCAACAGGCGCGTTAGTCGCCGTTCAGTTTCCGGCGCAAATCCCGAGCTGCCTTTTGAAGGGCCAACGGCAACTTGCTACGCACAAAGTTCGATCCGGAAAACCAAGGTTCGGGTTCGCGCATCAAAAAGCGGGCTTCCACGATCACGGCGTCTTGCCCAGCCAGCTCGGTCGCCGTCAGCCAACCGCGAAATCCGGAGTACTCGCCTGATCGACTCGAATCCGCTGTCGAATGCCAAGTGGATTTGAACCTTTCGTCCAGAACCAAGTCGATTCGGTTTTGCGTTACCGATTCCTGATGCGTGATTTTCAAAACAGCTTCGATCTGAATCTGATCGAGTAATGTCAGGTTCACCCGGCGGTATTGTTCGCCCGACTGACGACGGATGCCTTTCGCTTCAAGCTCGGCATCACCGACCGGCTGACTGAACGAGTCATCCGACCGTGCACTCGAATCGCCAGTCCATCGTTTGGAAAAGTCATCATCACTGAATTGGGCGAGGCTACAGTGGACAACAAACAGGACGTGGACCGAGTGGCCGACACGGTTGCCGTCGGCGTCTTTGAGATACGCCAAGTCAATCCGAACCGGCGCGACTTGTGACTCTCGGGTGAACTGACGCAGCGACAACCCACCGATCATCGCTTTCAAATGATCCTGCTGTTCCTGCGTCGTTTCTGTCCCTTCGAAAGCGGGCGAGTGAAGTTCAAACGCAACGCCGGCAATCTCAACTTCGTCGGCGGTGACGTTCGATGGGAGTAGCGTCCAAAGGCAAAAGCAGACGGCATAGGCAACGAGCAAACGTTTCATCAGTTCGCATAGCCGGGGTAGCGTTGCTGCAATTCTTGTCGAGCCGCGGCGGCTCGCTCGGTCCGCCCGACCTTGGGCCAAAGCTGGACAAGTCGCGTAAGAGCTTCGGCATGCGCGTCGCCCGCACCAGAAAACATCAAGTGGGTGTGCAAGTAGGCCAAGATTGCGCCTTCCAAATCGCCCCCGGCTTCATAGCACTGGCCTTGCGCGTTGTAGATCTTCGCGCTCATTTCAATGTCGGTAGGGTTCAGCTCTGTGATCAGTTGCTCGACTTGCTTGACCCCTTCATCGACCTTCCCGGCCTTGCAGAGCGTGATCGCTTGTCCGGCCTTGGAAAGAATCTTTAGCCGGAGCGCATCGGAAGTGTTCACATCGACTGCGACGACTTCGGAAAAGACCTTCTGGGCACCTTCGATATCGTCCTTTTGCAACATCGCCATGCCGGTCAGGTATCGCGACAAAATTTGCGTTTCCGGAGACGGGGCTTTGGCAAGGTACCCGTACATCCGAACCGCACCGTCATAGTTCTTCGATGCGAGTTCTAAGTCGCCGAGCAACTTGACGACGGAAAAGAAGTGATACGAGTTGCCGTGATTCTTCCCGAAAGCTGTCGCTTCGGCCTTGGCCGCGTTTCGATCGTATTGCCCGGCGAGTGCCATTTTGGCTCGTGAGAGCAAACGGTAGTAAGCAACGTCTGCCTTGATTACGTCGCGCGACAATTGATCGGCATTGATCGTCTTTAGTTCCTCGATCGCCTGTTCATACTGTCCGTCGATCGCCAATTCACGACCTCGGGTCAGTTCCGGTGGATCGCCTTGAAAGAGGATTTTCCGAATCTGATTTTCCAGGAAATTTTTGTCGTTGCTTCCGGCCTTGATCGTGACGCCATTCTTGTTGACCGCAATCACTTTTCCGGCCGATGCACTCGAAGATTCAAAGGTATAAACCCGATCGATTTGTGCTTCCGCTGGTGCGGCGGACCAAAGCAGTGTGGCGGTAAACGCGACAGTGCTTAGCAGTCTTTGTTGAGTATTCATCACGGTGGGTGGTGTCGGAGTCAGATAAGTTTTTCGGCTCGGTGCGATAGGCATGGTGGCCGATCGATTGGTGCCGGTGTGAAATCGAGTCAAAGACAAGGTAAATTAAGGAAGGCCAGTCGGTTGCTCGCCGACACTGCGTTGGGCTTCTTTCATGAGTGCGTCGTAATTGCCACGGCTTTCGGGACCACCGAGGTCGGGAAACAACGTCGCGGCTTCTCGGATGATCTTGATCGCCTTTTTCGTATCGGTCTCTCGCTTCCCGGATTTCCCCATCAGATACAAACACAGGGCGACGTGGTAGCGAGCCTGGAAGAACTTCTCTTTAAAGTTTTCACTGCGGCGGATGTTCTTACTCGTTTTGCTACTGATTTCAGCCCAGCCCCAGATCACATTTTTTCCGTCCTTGCCTTTACGTGCTCCTTCGAGCGCCAGGCGGTAAGCCTTGTACGCGGTGTTGGGCTTCAACGTCGCGGCCCAAGATTCGTAGGCCTGTGCGCCTTCGATTTGAGCTTCCAGCATCATCGGTTGTTTTTCGAGCAACGCCTGCAATGTATCGAGCGCGTCCTTATATTCGCCGGACAAACGTTGTGCCTTTGCGGTCAGGTACGCCGTAGTAACGTTCGATTGATCATCAAGTGTTTTGAACGTCGCGATCGCTTGGGTCATCAACTCGGCCGCCTGGCCACTGGCTTTCGTTTGCCCGGGGGCCATTGCCGATTCCCCGAGTGACATCAACGTTTGGCCGACCCACCGCAGCGTGGCTTGATCTTCGGTCGCGTCACGAACTCGTTTGAGCATCTCCAAAAATGCGGTTGTCAGTTTTTGCTTTTTTGCCGGCGTCGCCGTATCGAGCTGTTCTTTTAAGTCGGTGGCCAGCCGCATGTAAGTTTGAGTCAACTTGGTTTGTGCTTCTGGGCCTTCATACGCCTTTCGCAATTTCTCCATCGTCGACGTCATACGGTCGAGGTACTGACCGGGATCGTCGCTGGCAAGCATCACACCGACGAGTGCCTTGAGTTCGCTTCCATACAGTTCGCCGAGGAACGATTCGGAAGGATCTTCCAATTTGGTCGCGCGTTCGATCGGTCCATAAGTTTCGTGATCGAGGACGCCGAGTGCCTGCCGGTGCTCATCATCGATCAAGTAGATCTTGGCGAGGACCAACGCCGCTTGCAAAGCCTCGAACTCGACCAAGTTCCCTTCGATTTCGCCCAAGCCTTCTTGCAGGTTTTTCTTCGCTCGGGTGACCAAAGCCGTCGATTTTTCGGGATCGTTTTCTTCGGTTCGGGCGACGATCGATTGATTCCAAAACAGTTGGCCGAGCAACCGTTTAAATTCGGCACGCTCGTTTCCGGCCCCCATTTCGTCGATCAGTTTCTGCGCCCCGTCAAAGTCGTCTTTGCTGAGCAGCAGTCGGATTTGCAGTCCTTGTGCGGCCGCCGCATTGGGATCGTCAGGCCAAGTTTTGGCCAAGTATTTTCCCAACGATTCAAGTTGACGAAGCAAACCATCGTTTTCGTCCTCGGGGACTTCGCCGAGCAAAAATTGCATCGAGGTCAGCGCCATCAAGCCACCTTTCAACCCGACGTCGGTACCGGGAGCCGATTTGGCCAGAAAACTACCGACGACGACCGTCTCTCGATGACGTTTCGATTGATAAAGAAAGTACGCCAAGATTTGCCGCGCTTGATTAAGCGATTCGATGTCCGTCTCGGAGTTGATCATTCCCAGCCCACCGCGCAGGACCTGAATCCCGATCTGATAGGCTTGTTCGATCTGTTTGTTTAAATCCGCTTTTTGCTTTTCTAATTCGTCAGACTTCGGTTGTGATTCCAGCAATGCGATCGTCGATTCGATTTCGCCCGCCTGTTCGAGAATCGTGGTCGCCGTTTCCAATGCGTCATTAAAACTCTTTGGCGGTTCGGCGGTAGGCAATTCCGCTTTGGTGGGCTCGATCCCCATTTCCTCCAGCATCGCGTCGACTTCTTCGACATGTTTACCGGGAATCTTCTTGGCAGCTTTTAGGAGGTCGCGCCCGGCCGATTTTGCACGGCCGATTTCCCCTTTTTTCAGCGAGTCATCGGCGGCCTTGGCCAAGTATGCCTTGGCGAGCGCGACCCGGTATTCTTGCACCGAAGCGGTCGATTCTTCGTTGGGGCGAATCTGATTGGCGAAGGCTTCGGTTCGATCGATCGCTTCTTGATACTTCGGCGGATCGGATGCCAACTTCATCCGTACCACCCCGGCGGCGGCCAAAAACTTCGCATCGCGAAGAACATCGACCTCGGGTTCTTCCAGCATTCGCAAGTAATGATCCAGCGCGGCCGCTTGATCACCAAGCAATTCGTGAATTTCCCCCAAGTGGACCAAGGCGATCGCACCGGGCGGGTACTTGAAGTAAATCTTGTTCAGTTCGGCCAAACGATTGCGAGCATCTTCGAGGCCTTGCTTGTCTTTCTCGGCCGGATTGTCGAATGTCTTAGCGGCCAGCTTCAATGCATCCGCGGCATTCAGCTGAGACTGCAAGAATTCAAAACGGTACTGGTCGCGGCGGGCAGCGGCGTCCGGATCGGAATCGGCATCAATTTTCTGCCCACGGATCTCTTTCAGTTTTTCGCGAAGGTCCGCGACAATTGCATCAAACGTTTTTGCGGCTTCCAAATACGAAGTCCGCGCCTGTTTGACTTTGTCATCGCTGGGCGTACCGGCCAAAAGCTGCGCCGCCCGGATCATTTGAAGCTTGCCCAGTTGCAACCGCGCCTCACTGACACGGGGATGACTGGATTGCGATTCGATGAAACCTTGCAGGGTCCGTTCCGCGTCGGCGAACGCTTCGTCGCGTGAATCCGAGCTGCGGGTGTTGAGTGCTTGCTCGATATACGTCTGTGCTTTTTCAAGCGGGATCGCTTTGACAAACGATTCGTCGATTCCCTCGATCGATTTGGCCCGATCGAGATACACGATCGCGGTATCGAAGTACCCCACATTGCGAAGTTGCTTAACAAACGCTTCGGCAGGTTCGCCATTCGCGTACACCGTCGATAACGCCAACGGCCCACCGCCGGATCCACCGGCCGCCATCACAATCGGCAAAGTCAACGCAATCAGACGTTTCAATCCTAGGCACCGTTCTCCTAGACACCGTTGTCTCCCTCTGCCATTGCCGGACGTCAAAGCTCGTATCAATTCCCCGGCGTGACCGGAGGCAGCCGTCGCAATTGCTGATCGAAGGGCCGAGGCCGCTCGTGATCGGTTGGTTGCGGGATGTGTCATGTTGAACAATGGGAACGGAGAGAAGGGAATGGCTGGGACGAGTCTTAAAGGGAACGTCCGATTCATTTTGAAAAGGTTGCCGATGAAGTGATCTCGCCGACAATACAGAATCGGACGACATTCGCATGGCTCGGCCGACGAGGCTGGACGATGGTGCATCTGGCTTCGGGCAGCTCCGCGAAAAACATCTGCCGGCAGAGGATCATAGCAACTTGTGATCGGTCACCGGGCAGCTTCGATCCATCACGAGCATGCTTTGGTCAACTCAGATGTGCGGCGGGCAATTCTGTATGGTCTAATTTTATCGTAAATTCGAGCAACCGTCATTCAAGCTTCCACCCGCCGCGTTCACCTTGCCTTATGCGGATCCCCTCGCAATTTAACGATTCCAGCCTTTATGGCACCCGATCGCGGGACAAAGGCCGCACCAAGGGGCGCGGCGTGCCCCCCTCAGGAACTGCGCGGCGACTGATCCGATTGGCCGTCGCGTTCGCACTCGTGATCGTTGTCATGCGACAGGCTCGGCAACCAAGGCTATACCAAGCGTTCTTCAGCAAAGCCGGTCATGCCACCCAATCGCCCGGCGCGGAGTCACGCACCGACGGGAACCTGGGTCTCACGAACGCCTCGAAAGTCATGTCGTCAACCGAAGCTGCGAGCGAACAATCGATCGCGACTTCTTCACCGGATAACTGGCCATTGGCGGCGGCCTGGGTCGAGACGATGGAGGTGGACCTACAGCGTGCGTGGATTCAAACACTGTTGATGGTCCAGCATCATTTGCGAGAGCATCCGCCGGGCAGCGACGAAAGTTTTGACTGGGTCGGGGTCTCAGAAACTCAGATAAAGCAGTCGATCGAGCTGTTGCGCGGCGTGCAAGCTGAACAACGAGGTGACGATGACACCGTAGCGACGTCGACCGCAACCGTGCTTGATCAACTTCAAACACTTTCCCGGCTCGCCGATCAGGGGCGTTTGTCGGTTTCGCACTTGCCTAGGATCCAATCTTGGGCGGCGGCCACGCTCGATGCACTTGATCGCGCCGCGTTGTCGCGTGTTCAAGACGGAACATTTTGGACTAGCGTCGACAGCGATGCGTTTTACCTACAGTTAGCGCGTAGTGATCAACTGGCCATAAAACGCGGTCGTTCGGGCGCAGTCGCGATCGGCACGCTGCCGCTACTTCAGCAACCGGATGTTTATCGCGGACAAACGGTACGTATCGAAGGATCGCTTCGGCGCGCCACACGAATCGATGCGCAACCTAATCGTGCCGGGGTAAAGCATTACTGGAAACTTTGGGTCATCCCCAACGATGGCGGAGTCCGTCCGCTCGTGTTGATCGTCCCAACGCTGCCGGAATCATTGCGACCGATCTTAACCGATGACGGGTCGCTGGACCCGCAGGCGGTCCAGGCCCACGCGGATCAGTTGATCGCGGTCGGTCGGTTTATCAAGCGTCTGCCCTATCGGTCTTCGATCGGTGCCGACATTGCTCCGGTAGTGATCGGACGCATCGAAGCGACACAGGCCGATCGATTGCGTCAACGATCATCAGCGTCCGGCATCGCCGATGGCCTCGATCATCCCGTCGGCAACCACGCCAAAGCGGCGAACGGCGGGCAAAGCGTCTCGCGACTTTCGGCCGCTCGTTGGTGGGGAATCGCCGTCGCGATCATCGCCGGAGTTGGTTTTGCCGTGGTATTGATGCGGCGCGCCACTGCGGAAGCCGCGCACACGCGTCACATGCGTCGCAACTCGCTCGATCGCGAGGGCTTTGATGCCGACTTACTCGCCGGGGACACGACCTCCCAATCGACTCAAAAGGATCCCGCCTGATGCTTGGCCGCCGCCTTATGTTTGCCAAACACTCGACACTCACAAATCGCTGTTCGATGTTCGCTTGGTTTGGACTGATGTCGGTCGCCATAACGACCGTATCACAAGCCGACTCGGCATTGAAGTTTTTAAGCGGCTTTGATCACACGCGCGTCGAGCAGTGCTACCCGATCAGCGACTCCGATGTCGCCGCCGAGATGGGCAAGCTGTTGTACCGATTGCAGAACGTCGGCGACGGTCGTCTCGCATCTTTGTCGCAATCTTGGGAGGTCGCGTCGGGTACCGATCCCAATGGCCGCGCGACGTTGGAAGTGGGCGACGCGGTACGTGTCGAAGGTCATATCGAAGCGATTCGTCAGTTCAACCTGCCCGATGATCTGGCGGAATACCTCGACATGAACGCCTATCAGGAAATCGTTTTCCGCCAGCAAAAGGGGACATCGGTTTCAATTTTTGCGCCGCCGCTGAACGGAAAAATCGCCAAAGGTGACAGGGTCACTGCACACGCAGTTTATCTCGGGACGGGCGACCGAGATTCAGACGAAGAGGGAACCAATCCACCGACTATCGCGTTTGCGACGGGCAAACTTTCTTGGTTCCCGTCAAACCCTGATCGCGCGGGATGGCAGATGCTTTCCGATGTCGGCTTTGACCTCAGCTTGATTGCCGACGCCGCCTCGCGCAATCGTTTCGTCTTAAAAGCGGAGGACGCACCGGCGTTTTACGGGTTACTGGCTGCCGCAGCGAAAGCGTCTCCCAAGCAACCGGCCAAGGCCGTTGACCCCGTTGCACTATTGACGAGGGCGAGCGAGTACCACGGTGAATGGATCAAGATCAACGCGTCGACGGTTCGGATTACGCGTATCGCATTGGATTCGGAAAGCCAACGAGAACAACTCGGGCAAGATTACTATTTTCAGATCGATGCCAGCGGTGACTTAGGAAAGCGGATCTTGCAATTGGAACGAGCGGAGGGCGAATCCGGCGATCCGATTCGCATGAGCGGCTCCTATCCGGTGACCTTCGTCGCGACCCGTCTCCCGGAGTTTCTTCGACAAGAATTCGAGCGGCAAAATTCATTGGTCGCGATCGTCAGCCATCCGGTCGTCGTCGAAGGTTTTTTCTATCGGCTTTGGAGCTACAGCAACGAGTTCATGACCCGCGAAGGCGGTGGGAAACAAGTCGGGCCACTAATTGTCGCGTCGCGTTGGACGTCGCGAATCGATCCGAACTTAAAAAAGCAATCAGGAATTGCCTGGTTCGGTTACGCGCTCGCCGCGCTGATCTTCGGGGCGGTTTTGGTGACATTGTGGTGGCAAATCAAGACGGCTCGACACGACGCGGCGATCCGGGCAAGGAATCGCGAGTCAATTTCGATCGAAATCCCCGGGCAAGCTCTGGCATCGGAAGAATCGACAACGCGGCGTTAGGCCACTTGACCGCCACGGCTAGGTGGCGACGATGGTGCTCTAAAACTCGGCGGGACGGCCGCCGCAACGGCTTGCATACCTCTAACGCCAAAGAAAACCACCATGCGTCGCGCGAAAATTTCGATCATCGGAGCCGGAAACGTAGGAGCGACTTGCGCCCATTGGTGCGCGTCGGCTGAACTCGGTGACATCGTTCTCTTGGACATTCCTCAAACCGAAGATATGCCCGCCGGAAAGGCACTCGATTTGATGCAATCGTCGCCAATCATGGGCTTCGATTCCAAGGTGGTTGGCACGACCAGCTACGATGACACCGCCGATAGCGACGTCATCGTTGTGACCGCAGGGATTCCGCGTAAACCTGGCATGAGCCGTGATGATTTGCTCGCCACCAACGCCAAAATTGTCACGAGCGTCGGCGAACAAATCAAAAAGTCCAGCCCCAACGCCGTCGTCATCGTCGTCAGCAACCCGCTCGATGCGATGGTTCAGCAGATGTGGAAGGTGACCGGATTTGATCCCGCACGCGTCTGTGGTCAAGCAGGTGTGCTCGACACCGCACGTTATCGCACGTTCCTGGCAATGGAACTCGGCGTCAGCGTCGAAGACATCAGCGCGCTTCTGATGGGTGGACACGGTGACACGATGGTTCCAATCCCCAGCTGCACCAGTGTCGGCGGCATCCCCGTGACCCAACTGATCGACTCGGCTCGCTTGGACGAAATTGTCGAGCGAACTCGAAAAGGCGGTGCCGAAATCGTCTCGTTGCTGAAAACGGGGAGTGCTTACTACGCACCAGCTGCTGCCTGTGCCCAAATGGTCGAAGCGGTCGTCAAAGACAAGAAACGCTGTATCCCCGTCGCGGCATTGTGCGACAAAGAGTATGGCGTCGGCGGTTACTATGTCGGCGTTCCCGTGATCATGGGAAGCGGCGGAGTCGAAAAGGTAATCGAGCTGAACTTGACCGATGCAGAGACCGCGGACTTCCAAAAGAGCGTCGACGCGGTCAAAGGCTTGGTCGCGACCATGGACGAATTGCTGGCCGGCTAGTCGCGCGTCCTTGTTCGCGTATCAAGGAAACGAGTGCCCCCACCATCTTAAACCTTGGGGTTTCACTCATCAGCCGATGGGCGTTAGTCCCGGTTATTGCACTGCTACCGTGTCTAACGCCATGCGGCTTCTCCTAAATTAAGATGCTGACGCAGCACTAACTCAAACTTCCTGAAACCTCCGAATGCGAAGAACGTCGCTCGCCAACGAGGCGGATGATGCTTCTTCGAGTTTCGCTTCGGTGTAGTTCACGATTCGTCTAATTTATTTTCAACGCGAAGGCGCAAGGACGCAAAGGAGGGAGCTGACGGAGCTGTCTTCTTTGCGACTTTGCGCCCTCGCGTCTCTGCGCTTTTCATAACTTATTCACGACGCGATTGGCCCCATTTTTGACTAGCTTTTCGCCAGAGTTGATCACCAGGCCCAGCTTGAGGTTCTTCAGTCTCAAGTACGTCACCAGCTGAGCGGCGAAGATTGAACGGTCTTGCCTGACGGCTCGTTTCGTTGCCAAATCAAGGCTCTCCGATCACGCATCCATCAACCCTGCCATTTCGCAAAGATGTGCGTCCGCGACCGGCTGCGGACAACTCCACACCAAAAAGAAAAACGCTTGTTGGCAGTAGCGACCGACCGGATGATCGACCATCAATCCGGCTCCCTTGGCCGTGGTCATCGCCGCGGCGGTGGTTCGCTGGACAAGTTGATTTGCTTGGGTTCGTAGTTCGGCGAGATCGACCGCGCTGTCGGCTTCGGTTGCCGATTCGATCCTCTGCCGAAGTTGGGTATGTTCTGCCGAAAACTTTTCGACGATTCCAAGTAGGTTGTCGCGACGAGTCGCCTCGTCCTCTAGAAATCGAAGGGCGGCAAAAGACAGCCCGAGCGCAAGGGCCGAAGTTTGTAGACCGCCCGCTCCGCTCGATTTTTTTACCGCTCGCGAGCCACCGCTTAAGACATTGAGTTCCGGGCCAGCCAGAATCGATAGCCAGGGAACAAAGACACTGTTGAGATGAACCGCGTCGGTGCAACTGGCTTCCATTGCGATCATTTTCGCACCCGGTCCCGGTTGCAGACCAGCGGTGTTTGCATCGACGAGCGCGAGCACCTCGGTGGCATCGGGCAACGTCGCTCCGACGACAATCCAGTCGACTTGGCTGGCCCCCGTGACCCAAGGGATGCAGCCGTCAAGGGTCAGCCCGCCGTCTGCTGGCGATGCCGTGACAACGGGACGATCAAGGTGCCGCCGACTGGTGGTTAAATGACTGATGCCGACCGAACCAATCGAACGTCCGCTGGATAAAGCTTCGATGATATCCGCTTGCTCCGAAGCTCGGTCACTGGCGATCAATCGTTTGAGAGCGCCGAGATGCTGAGTGATGATAAAGGTTGTCACTAAGTCGGCTCGCGCCAAACCGATCAACGTTTGGACTTGCCTCAAAGCCGACCAGCCTGACATCCCCGCTAACCCAGCAAGCACTCCCGCCTGACCACACGACAGCAAGGATTCGGCGGGCCAGTCGTTCACCGTTCGCCATCGCGAAGCGCGTTCGTAGAGCGCCAGCTCGAGATTCGCCAATTGAGTTTCAAAGTTTTGATCCATCTGCTTGATTCTATTCTGGGGGGAGCTTCCCGCAACAGAGGTGGTACCGGCGTATTCAACGCCCCAAGTATCCGTGTGATCGCTTCGCCGCCCCCACGTTGTTTCCGGCAGGGCACAATACACGCGTCTGATGTGAAGGCGGGATCAGACGCAAGTGGCTTGTTCGAGCCGCCGAGATGCATTGTCCCCGTTGAAGTCAATGGGCGTTGATTAATCCGAAGAGCGTCACGGCGCGTTCGTCGCCGACAAAAAAATTCAACGTGACACCAGCACTCGAAGTGCCTATCGGTTTCGGATGATCGGCGGGCACATGATCCTAACTCCAATTGCTGAACGTAATGATTGAACTGATCCAATCGATTTACCCCGACCACACGACAGAGATCCAGGCAGGCATCGACACGCTACTGAAAAAGTATGCCGCCGAGATCAAGCCAGTCGACTCAAACGCCCCGAGCGAACTTTGTCAAAAGGATTCGATTCTGATCACCTACGGTGACAGTTTTCGAGAAGACGGGATCAGCCCACTGCAATGTCTCAAAAAGTTTGCTTGTCAACAGCTGGGTGACTGCGTCAGTGCGATCCACCTGCTGCCGTGCTTTCCCTACACGTCTGACGACGGCTTTAGCGTACAGGACTACTACCAGATCGATCCGGCGCTGGGGAATTGGTTCGACATGGAAGAATTGGGGCAGTCGTATGAACTGATGTTTGACGCGGTCGTCAATCACATTTCCAAAAGTTCGGAATGGTTCAAAGGATTCCTCGATGGTGACGCTCGCTACGCGGACTATTTTATCGTTGCTGATCCAGATGCCGATTATTCCAGCGTTACGCGTCCACGTGCATTGCCGCTTTTGCATCCTTTTCGACAAGGCGACAAGACAGTCCATGTTTGGACGACGTTCTCGGAAGATCAGGTCGACTTGAATTTCCATAGTCCGAGCGTTCTGCTCGCGGTGCTCGATGTGCTGCTGTTCTATGTCGCCCGCGGTGCACGCTACATTCGACTGGACGCCATCGCTTTTATCTGGAAAGAGCTTGGCACCAGTTGCATGCACCTGCCACAAACGCATGGCATCATTCAGCTTTGTCGAAAAGTCATCGAGCAATTGGCTCCCCAAGTTGCCATCATCACAGAGACCAATGTCCCGCACGAAGAAAACATCTCCTACTTTGGCAACGGCAGCAATGAGGCACATCTGGTTTACAACTTTACGCTTCCGCCGCTGTTGATGTATTCGCTTCATCGTCAAAACGTTGATACGTTGACTCGATGGGCCAGTTCGCTTGACTTGCCGGGAGATCGCACTTGCTTCTTTAACTTCACCGCCAGCCATGACGGAGTGGGCGTGCGTCCTTTGCAAGGGATCGTCAGCACGGAAGCGATCGAGGAACTAGCCGAGATCGCTCGTTCGCACGGCGGATTTGTCTCGATGCGTGATAACGGCGATGGGACTCAATCGCCGTATGAAATTAACTGCAACTACTTTGATTTCGCGACCGATCCTTCGTCGTCGGATAGCGTCCGCGTTCAACGTTTTCTACTGACCCAATCAGTGATGCTAACGATGCCGGGCGTTCCGGGGATCTACTACCATTCGATCATCGGATCGGAAAACGATCGACAAGCCGCTATCGATTCGAAAATCAATCGGCGTATCAATCGTGCTAAGCTGCATTACCCTAGCCTGGCTGCCGAGCTTGAGCGGCCCGATACGATTCGCTCTCAGGTCTTCAACCGCTACAAGACAATGTTGACCGCTCGCGGGGGCGAGCCATTGTTTGCTCCGTTTGTCGCTGCCGAATATCACTCGGCCGGTCCCGTCTTTGTCATTCGGCGATCCAACGACGACGGAACACTCTTCGCAGTTCATAACTTTTCAGATTCCGACGAGGCGATCACACTGCCGGGTGAAAAACTCACTGATCTTTTAACCGGTCAACAACTCGGCAGTGGTTCCGATGTCACGTCGATCACGTTACAACCGTTCGAGTTCCGCTGGCTCAGGATGACCTAAGCCCCGAATGAATACACTCAATATGGTGTTCCCCTGAAGATGAATGTGTTGATCGTCCCTGACAAATTCAAAGGCTCACTGACGGCAAGCGAGGTCATCGCTGCCATCGAAGCTGGCTTGAAGGGCAAGCTTCCTGACGTCATCGTTCATCATGTCGTTGCCTCCGACGGAGGCGATGGATTTTTGGATGCGATCATCAAATGTCGACCATCGGTTGCCGTCGTCAGTTGCGATACGGTCGATCCTCTGGGACGCCCCATCGAGGCGGAATTCGGATTCGATGAAAGCGAATCGGTCGCTTATGTGGAAATGGCTCGGGCAAGTGGGATGGAGCTGCTTCGCGCCGACGAACGCGACCCTTCCGAGACTTCGACGGAAGGCACCGGACGATTGATCCTTGCCGCGATGAGCCGTGGTGCAAAAACCATCTACGTTGGACTGGGAGGAAGCGCCACCAATGACGGAGGATGCGGGATCGCGAAGGCTCTTGGTTTTCGCTTCTTCGATGCTTCCGGCAATACGATCGATCCAGTCGGAGGACAACTCGGCCGCATCGATCGAATTGATTCGGCATCCGTTACGCCAGGAGCCTCCGACGTTCGCATCATCGCGGTCAACGATGTCTCCAATCCGCTACTGGGCAGCGAGGGAGCTGCATTCGTTTATGCGCCACAAAAGGGCGCTGACGCGGCAATGGTCCGCGACCTTGACGCCGGCCTTGATCACTTGCAATCGATCGTTCGGCGTGACTTGTCAACCGACGCGGCTGAGGTCCCAGGTGCCGGCGCGGCCGGCGGAACCGGCTACGGTCTGAAAGCATTCTTAAAGGCAGACTTTATCTCGGGAATTGAATTCGTCCTCACACTCGCCGAAATGGAAACGCTACTCGCCGCCGGAACGATTGACCTGATCGTGACCGGCGAAGGCCGTATCGATGACCAAACCGCCTACGGCAAGCTCGTCCGTGGTGTCGCCGATGTGGGCGAAAAGTACAACGTGCCAGTCAAAGCGATCTGCGGACAACTAAATCTTGAACGCAAATCTTTCTCCGACCTGGGACTTTCTGGTGTCGTCCAGATCCATCGACAAGATCGCCCCCTAGATGAAACAATTCGGCGAGCCGCAGAACTGGTGACGTCCGCGGCAGGAGAACTGATCACCGACGAAATGCGACACGGCTGAGAAAGGCGTCAAACAATTGATCACCTACCAAATCGAACCGAAACTTTCGGCCAACACGTTCGTCGACTTGTTGCGCCGGTCGACACTAGCCGCTCGGCGTCCAGTCGATCAGCCTCAAATCATCGAAGGGATGCTGCGAAAGGCCGACGTGATTGCAACCGCGCGGAGTGAAGAAGGATCGCTTGTCGGTGTCGCAAGATCGATCACCGACTTCCACTACTGTACCTATCTGTCGGATTTGGCAGTCGACGAAGCATTTCAGCGTCAAGGCATCGGCCGGCGATTAATCGAGTTTTCACATCAGCAGGCAGGATTGCAAACCAATCTGATCCTGTTAGCCGCGCCTGCGGCGGCAACGTACTACCCATACATTGGGATGGAATCACATCCGTCTTGTTGGATTCGCCGCGCCGCTGAAACACCTCACGAGTGTGACCGGAAACCATGATGCGATTGCGTTAGAGCTTCTGGGCAGGCGTTGTTTCCGGGCAAACCTTCCACAGAACTGCGTCATCATCTCCGGAGGGCGGGTACTTGGATGGCCGAGGTCCAGTCGGCTGGTGTAGCCCTCACCGGGCCGGAGCCCCGACGTTCCCACCGGGCATTCGTCGAAGGCGAAGCTTAGTTGCAGACTGTTGAGCGCCATAAAAAACCTCCCTTCGCCGAAACGAAGAGAGGTTTGTGATCGAACTCGCATGACGATCAGCAGTGCTTGACGCTGGATGCGACGAGCACGGCTGACGCAACCGAACCTAGTTTGCTGGTGGGAACAGCGGGCCTTCGCCGCTTCCCAGACCACCCTTTAGCTCGCCATCTTGAGCAGGAACATCGCCGGCTTCGGCGGCTTCCGCTTCGGCTGCCGCACGCTCTTCTTCTTCGCCCCATTCGACACGTTTGAGCGAGAGGCCGATCTTCCGTTCGTCGGTATCGACACGCAAGACTTTGACTTCGATTTCGTCGTTGACTTTGACGACTTCCTCGGGGTTCTCGACTTTGTGCTCGGCAAGTTCACTGATGTGCAGCAAACCTTCCAAGCCGTCTTCGAGACCAATGAAGACACCGAAGTTGGTGATCTTGGTGACAGTTCCTTTGACCAGTTGACCGGGTTGGTACTTGTCTGGAATGTCGCCGTCCCAGGGGTCGTTATCGAGTTGCTTGAGTCCGAGGGCGATTCGGCGACGCTGCTCGTCGACGCTAAGGACACGGCACTGCAATTCCTGGCCTTTCTCCAGCACTTCGCTGGGGTGACCGATTTTGCGAGTCCATGACATATCGCTGACGTGCAACAATCCATCGATGCCTTCTTCGAGTTCGATGAACGCACCGTAGTTGGTGAGGTTGCGGACCTTTCCGTTGACATCGGTTCCTTCGGGGTAACGCTCGAGGACGTCTTCCCAAGGGTTCTTTTGGGTTTGCTTCATACCCAGCGAAAGCTGCTGGCCTTCGGGGTCGACGCCCAAGATCTTGACTTCGATCTTGTCGCCGATGTTGACCAATTCGCTGGGGTGATTGACCCGTTTGGTCCAGCTCATTTCGCTGATGTGAACCAGACCTTCGATGCCGGGCTCGAGCTTCACGAACGCACCGTAGCTCATCACATTGACGACTTCGCCCATGTGGTTGGAATCGACCGGGTACTTCTGCTCGATGTTTTCCCACGGGTTGCGATCTTTTTGCTTCAGACCCAAAGCGATTTTTTGCTTTTCGCGGTCGATGTGAAGCACCTTGACTTCGATTTCCTGGTCGATGGAAACCATTTCGGTCGGGTGCGAGATACGCTCCCATGCCATGTCGGTGATGTGCAACAGACCGTCGATACCGCCGAGGTCGACGAACGCACCGAAGTCGGCGATGTTCTTGACGATCCCTTTGCGGATCTGACCGACCTCGAGTTCTTGCATCAAGAACGCGCGATCTTCTTCGCGTTGGTTTTCGATCAGCGAGCGGCGGCTGATGACGATGTTGCGGCGGGTGTCGTCGATCTTGAGCACTTCGGCTTGGATCACGCGGCCGATGAAATCGCCAATGTCGCCGGGACGTCGGATATCGACCTGGCTGCCTGGCAAAAACACATCGACGCCGATGTTGACTAGCAAACCGCCCTTGATTTTGCGGATGACCCAGCCGGTAACCACCTGGCCTTCGCCGATCGTCGAGATGATCTTTTCCCACTCGATAATCTTTTCGGCCTTTTCCTTACTCAGGGAGATCATCCCGTAAGGATCGTCGGCGGCGCCGAAGTTATCTTCCATCTCTTCGATCAAGACACGGACGATATCGCCGACCTTCGGCTTGGCCTCTTCGGGGCCCCATTCGTTCAGGCTGACGGTGCCTTCGCTCTTGAAGCCAACGTCAATCAGAGCCCACTCGTCGTTCATTTCGACGATCTTACCGTCGACGATTTGGCCCTGGCTGTAATCCTGCTGCTCGGCGTGCTGAAGGAAATCGAGCAGCCAATCTTCCGTTTCCTCTTCTGGCGCCAATGTCGCCAGATCATCGAGCATGTCGTCGTCTTCGAGGGAACGGATGAGATTGCGGTTAACCATGTGTTTTTCCGGGAGAATCGTTGGCAAGCGTCGCTTCAGACGGAGTCGCTCCAGACGGTGCGTGGCAAGGTCACACGTGAAGATCAACCGGATCGACGATCTACAGGGTGGGATCTCTCGCCAGACGCCGCGGAGGATGAGAAGGCGTCCATCGTTCGCTCAGGCGATCGCTGTGACTTGCTCGCGGCAGATTCGGGGGGTCAGTGGATGAAACTGAATGCTTTACACGTCCCGCCGATCGCAAAAAATGTCTTAGAAGCGATGCGAGACAATCGGCGGCGTTATCTTCGACGCCTGCCGAGGCAAAGTTCGGGCAACGTACCCAAATGTCAATTCACGTGAAGCTATCAGAGTCCGGCACCGCCGACAATGCCAACTCGGCGAATCTGACCGAATGGTCCGCTTGGACAGACAAACGACCTATCGGACTAAACAAATCAGTCCCTGCGGCGTGACAGCATCGCCGCCCACGCCGGTCAGCGGCGGGCGCCGCAAGATCACTCTTCGGCGACGTTGACGAAGACCTTGAGGGCGTCTTTTTCCTCGACCAATAGACGCATCATTTCCTGGTAATTCTCCAAGCCATCGACCGGGTGCGTCAATATTTTGCTCAGCACGCCGGGGAACATCATGTCGCCGAGCGCCAGGTCACGAATCCCGCTTTCAAAGTGCGTGCGGTTACCGTTGACGCTACCGAGCAGCAACTTGTTGCCCAAAACCCAGTTCAAGTTCACGCTGTCCGACGGAATCTCGATGTTTTGGTCGCCGCCGGTGATGCTGGTCCAGACCACGACGCCGTTGTGACCGACGTATTGCATCGCTTGAAACGCGAGCTTGCTGCTGCCGGTCGCGTCGACAATCAAATCTGGCTTGCCGGTCTTGGCGACCAATTCGTTCATCGGCGTTTGACGCGTGCTGACATAGTGTGCCTCCATCCCTTCGACGATTTCGCTTTTCAGGTTCGGCGCTTCGCCACGAGCAAGCGTATAAACCTCCAGCCCGCGAAGCTTCAAAATCAGCGTCGTCAGCAAACCGATCTGACCCGATCCGAGCACGTACGCTAAACGGGGACGCCAAACTTTCATTCGCTGCTGTGCCTCGTAAGCCTGCTGGACCGCTTTGGCCGCACAACTCATCGGTTCCTGGAGCACATGCAAATGCTTGAGACCTTCGGGAACACGGACAATGTATTCCTCCTCGTCGACGAACTTTTCGGTCATGAAACCGTGACGTAGGTTGATCCCACGCTCGTAGTACGTCTCTTCACTGGTCATGTCGTTGGTGCCGATCATGTCATAGATCGAACCGCCCGGGCGGCGCACCGTGGCGGTGACATAATCGCCCGGCTTGACGCGGCGAACTTTCGGACCGACCGCCTCGACCACGCCGAAAGATTCGTGCCCGATCACCAAATAATCGTCGCCCTCGGGAGCGTTTCCGTACAACGCCTCGTTAATCTCTCGGTCGGTCGCGTCAACGCCGACCTTCAACGTCTTTACCAATACCCCATTGCCATCGGGGAACGCATCGAGCGAGGGCTCGGGGATGTCGGTCAGGTGAACACTGTTCGGTGTGCCGGGTTTAACCGCGACGGCTTTCATAGCTGGTGGCTGCTGGGAGTTGGGTAGAAATGGAGACCTGAAGTCCGGGAGGTGCGAATCCTACCAGGGTCGGCTGCAGCGTATTAGGGGGTGCGTCGCTGGGAAAATCCGACTGCGACACCGAGTCCCTAGCCGTCATTAGATTCCCTTCCCCCCTCGAAACGAGGGTCTAACGGCGTCCCAAGCCCCGTTACAGCGGAGTCGCTGGTGAGTTCTAACCGATTTTTCACAACGGCAGTTGTCAAAAATGCCGACGGTTGCAACAGTAGAAGTGTTGGAAGCGAGCGTAGACAACGAATCTTTATCCATTCGACCCAATTCTGGTCATGCATTCAATTAACGGCAAGTCCGACCATTCGGTGGTTCGATCCGTCGACCGTGAATTGTTACGCGCGATGCCCGCGGACGCATTGATCGGTGTCGGCGATTTGATCGACCGGCTTGGCGTGACAGCCACTGCGGTTCGTCAGCGAATCGACCGAATGCTGGAGCGTGAATTGATCGAACGGGAAAAAGTGGTCGCCGGACGCGGTCGCCCGACCTACCAGTATCGGTTGACCGAGAAAGGACGCCGCATCAACAGTGCCGATTCGACGGAGTTGGCCGAGGCAATGTGGCAGGAGATGCTGGCGATCGAAGATCCAGAATTGCGAGACCGGATGTTGGCCGGCATCGCCAAACGGATGGGCAAAGAATATGCCTCGCGATTGGCCGATGCTCGGATGGATGCCAGCACGCCGCTTGAAGAACGCATGCGTCTGCTTAGCGAACTGCTTAGCGAACGCCGCGTCGTCAGCGACGTTGTTTCCGATGGCAAGTTACCGGTTCTGGACATTAGATGTTGCCCATTCCCGACGCTGGCCAACGGAGAGCATGACCACTCGATGTGTCGGCTGGAAGAACTGCTGCTTTCCGAAGCGTTGGGCAAACCGGTGCAGTTAAGCCAGTGTCGAAAGGATGGCGATTCATGCTGCCAGTTCACTCCGGCAGCACCGAACGAATCTGTCGGGCTTGGATCGTCCGACGCGACGCGGTCAACCCATCATTGACAAACCAATCGCGGATCGGTGACGGTCACCTCGGTGGCCGATGACTTCCGCACCAATCGAATATTTACTCACAGTACGTTTTAAGTCACCAGCAAGAAGTCTAGCGAATATGACGCACGTCTTGAAAATCGAAGACCTTCACGTTTCCGTCGGCGACAAGCCGATCTTGCGAGGCGTCAACTTGACCATCAACCATGGCGAAACACACGCGCTGATGGGCCCCAACGGTAGCGGCAAAAGCACGCTTGGGTTGGCCATCATGGGACACCCAGGTTACGAAGTCACCGACGGATCGATCAAGCTTGACGATCAGGATGTCTTGGAGATGGAACCCGACGAGCGAGCCCGTGCGGGGATCTTCATGGCTTTCCAACGCCCCGTGGCAATCCCGGGTGTCAAGATGGCTGACTTTTTGCGTCATGCCGCAACGAACGTCCGCCGTCCAGACCGAAAGGAAGGCGAGGAATTGATCCCAATGCGTGAGTTCCGCAAAGAGCTGAAGGACAAAATGCAGCACTTGCGGATGGACGTCGAGTTCGCTCGCCGTTACGTCAACGATGGATTCTCGGGCGGTGAAATGAAGCGTGCCGAAATCCTGCAACTTGCGATGCTGCAACCCAAGTTTGCCGTGCTCGACGAAACTGACTCTGGGCTGGATGCCGACGCGGTTCGCTTGGCCAGTGAGTCGATCGCCGACATCGGGCATCAAAAGATGGGTCTGCTGATCATCACCCACCACGACAAATTGCTCGAACACAACCCACCAGATTTCACCCATGTGATGCTCGGTGGCCGTATCGTCGAAACCGGTGGGAAAGAACTGGCCGACGAATTGCACCGCCAAGGTTACGATCGCATCCGCAAGGCCTACCCCGAAGCCGACGCGCGTAACCAAGAAATGCTCGCCGAAGAAGCGATGGCGTAACTTTTGCGGTGCGGCACACCGCCGCGCCGTTTGCCCCGACCAATTGCGTGAGCTTTAAACCAACACACTTCGCTCCAGAACGTGGAGAGCAAATAGAACGATGAGCACTGACGTACCGGCAAAGCCCGAAATCGGCGAAATCAACAAGTACAACTTCCGCACCGAAACGACCGGTGTATTCAAAGCCAAGAAGGGTTTGAACCGGGACGTTGTCCATCAAATCTCCGACATCAAGAATGAGCCGGATTGGATGCGTGAGTTCCGCTTACGCTCGCTGGAGATTTTCGAGTCCAAGCCGATGCCCAAGTGGGGCGGCTCGATCGATATCGATTTCCAAGACATTTACTACTATCTCAAGCCGACCGAGCAACAAGGTCGGACTTGGGAAGATGTCCCCCAGGAAATCAAAGACACGTTCGACAAACTTGGCATTCCCGAAGCAGAAAAGAAGTTTCTCGCCGGCGTGAAAGCTCAGTTCGAAAGCGAAGTCGTCTATGGATCGCTCGAAGAAGACCTTGCCAAGAAGGGCGTGATCTTCACCGACACTGACACCGCCGTTCGCGAGCACCCGGAATTGCTACGTGAATACTTCGGCAAAGTCATCCCGCCGGAAGACAACAAGTTTGCCGCGCTCAACAGCGCCGTTTGGTCCGGTGGTTCGTTCATCTACGTCCCCAAAGGCGTCACGATCGACTTCCCGCTGCAAGCGTACTTCCGCATCAACGCCGAAAGCATGGGGCAGTTCGAACGGACCTTGATCCTGGTCGATGAAGGGGCAAACGTCCATTACGTCGAAGGCTGCACCGCGCCGATGTACAGCACCGAAAGCCTGCACAGTGCGGTCGTCGAAGTCGTCGCCAAACGCAACGCCCGTTGCCGATACACGACGATCCAAAACTGGGCGAACAACATCTACAACTTGGTGACCAAGCGAGCTTGGGCCTACGGTGACGCGACCATGGAATGGGTCGATGGTAACTTGGGTAGCAAGTTGACGATGAAATACCCCGCGGTTCACATGAAGGAGCCCGGCGCACGAGGCGAGATCCTGTCGATCGCATTTGCGAGTGCCGGCCAACACCAAGACGCCGGTGCCAAGCTGGTCCATGAAGCCCCTAATACCACCGGGCAGATTATCAGCAAGAGCATCAGCAAGAATGGCGGACGCAGCAGCTACCGTGGGTTGGTCGCCGTTCAACCCGGAGCCCACAACAGCAAGAACAACGTCGTCTGTGACGCGTTGATCCTCGATCCGGAAAGCCGAAGTGATACCTATCCTTATATCGAGATCGGTGAGCAAGACGTCCAGATCGGCCACGAAGCAAGCGTCTCGCGAATCGGCGAAGAGCAAATGTTCTACTTGCTCTCTCGCGGTTTGAGCGAACAAGAAGCGAGCACGATGATCGTCAATGGCTTCATCGAACCGCTCGTCAAAGAGTTGCCGATGGAATACGCCATCGAAATGAATCGGCTGATTCAACTGCAGATGGAAGGCAGCGTCGGTTAATTCGACCACGCATCCTTCTTCGAGAGCGAACGAATCGGCATTGGCCATTCGTTTTGGGGCGGTCCAAACTTCCCTTCGCGATTCCAATTGGCTTCGCGAAACCAATCGGCATCGCTCCGGCAATAACACTCGTTGATTTTCGGCCGCCCAGTCCGGCGAGCCGACGGAGTGGCGATGCCATTGCTTACAGAAGTGGCCGCCCAGATAGCACTTCTGCCTTTCGCCTAGTTGGCCTGCCAACACACGCTGTCCTTTTAAATTTTACAACATCACTCAATGTCATCTTCCACCGCCTACGCGTTTGACAAAGCCGGCTTTGATGCTTTGTTAGACCAAGTCGCCGAGCCAGATTGGTTGGTCGCGCTTCGCCGTGAAGCGTTCGAGCACGCCTCCAAAATGGATTGGCCACACCGCCGACACGAGGAGTGGATCCGGACGGACATCCGCGCATTCCAACTCAACAAATTCGGCCTACCCAGCCTCGAGAGCTCCGAACCAACGGTTACCCAGACACCGCACCAGTTGATCAGCGGCGTTGAACTTGGCGGCCGAATCGAAACCGTCGATAGTGCCGTCGTCAACCACTCACTGGCTTCGGAACTCGAATCCAAAGGCGTCGTCTTTGGGCCGCTCAGCCAACTCGCTAATTCTCATGCCGATCTCGTTCGGCCGCACTTGTTCACCGCCTTTGACCCCGATCACGACAAGTTCGCGGCACTGCACGCGGCCTTCATGGCCGGCGGACAATTCCTTTATGTCCCCCGCGGTGTAACGATTAGCCAACCACTGCACATCGGATCGATCATGACCGATGGTGGTACCGACACGACGCATACACTGGTCGTGCTCGAAGAGGGCGCCGAAGCAACAGTGCTGCACGAATACAACAGCGTCGATCCGAGCGCGGGTGGCTTGCACCTCGGTTCGATCGAGTTGATTCAAAAGCCCGGATCGAATCTTCGTTTTGTTAGTCTGCAAGAGTGGGGACACAAGGCCTATCACTTTGCACAGCAAAAAGCGGTCATCGATCGTGACTGCAACTTGCAATGGACGATCGCCGCGATGGGTTCGATGCTCTCCAAAGTCAACCAGACGGTCGATTTGGTGGGTCCCGGTGCGGACAGCCAGGTCAACGGAGTGATGTTCACCGAAGGCCGCCAACACTTGGCCTACCACACCCAGCAACACCACCGCGCGCCAAGCTGTCACAGTGACTTTTTGTACAAATCCGCACAGCAGGATAATAGTCGCACTGTGTGGCGTGGGATGATCAAGGTTGACCCGATCGCTCAAAAGACCGACGGTTATCAGCGGAACGACAATTTGGTGCTTTCGCCGACCGCCCGCGCCGATTCGATTCCGGGATTAGAAATCGAAGCTGACGACGTTCGTTGTACCCACGGGAGCACGACCAGCAAGGTGGATGAGGAACAACTGTTCTACGCCCGCTGCCGTGGATTCACCCAGAAAGAAGCCACTCGCATGATCGTAACGGGCTTCTTCCAACAAATCTTTGACCGAATCACCATTGAAAGTGTGCGGGAAGCGCTCGGTGCAGCGATCGCCCGCCAAGTTCGAGAATACGAGTAAATCGATGGCTTTAGCAGAAGACAAAGTCCGTGAATCACTAAAGCAGGTGATCGATCCGGAACTTTTCGTTAACATTGTAGATCTGGGATTGGTTTACGTCATCAATATCTTGGAAGAGAAAGAAGACGGACGACACGATGTCCAAGTCGACATGACGATGACCAGCCCGATGTGCCCGGCGGGACCACAATTGGTTGCCGGGACGAAGGCGGCCGCTGAAGAGCTCGAGGAAGTGGATTCCTGCGAGGTCAAAGTTGTGATGGAGCCCCCATGGTCGCCTGATCGGATGACGGATGAGGCTAGAGATCATTTGGGTATCTTTTAGTAAAGGATTGTGCATTGAAAATATTCGTCGGGGAGTATGTCTGCGGAGGCGGATTAGTCGGGGCGACCGACGAAGCAGGATTGGATGACCTGCGCAGTGAAGGCGAGGCGATGCTTCGCGCTCTTGTCGCGGATGTTTCGCAATTCGCCGAAACGACTGTCGTGCTCGATAATCAACTGAACGTTGACTGCAACGCGACGACGATTGTCGAGTTTGACCATGCCAAGCCTTTGTGGGCCCAATGGGCCGAAGCGGCTCGGGGTTGCGACGCCGCGCTGGTGATCGCACCGGAGGTCGACGGACTATTGGCCAAAGGTGTTGCCGTGTTACGAAGCGCCGGATGCGAAGTCATCGCCGGCAGCGGAGACTTCCTACGTGTCGCCAGCGACAAACTACTCACCGCCCAATTATTGCATCGCGCCGGAGTGGCCCACCCGCCCTACATCGCGACCGAAGACGAGCGGATGATCGGCGTCCTTGCCGATAGCTCGCGGTTTGTGATTAAGCCACGTGACGGATGCGGAACTCAAGAGATCCAGACGTTCGACGATTTTCGCGAAGCCCGAAAGACGCTCGCTTCCGGATCGATCATGCAAGGTTGGATGGAAGGACGCAGCATTTCGATTTCTTACCTTGCATCGGGCAACTACCAAACCTTTTTGCCCGCCGTCGGCCAATCGATCAGCAAGCACCATTGCCATTACAGCGGCGGCTGTGGTCCGTTGGATGATGAATCGCAGCGACGAGCCACCGCGATGGCGTCGCGCGCGATCGCGGCCATGCCGCCCACCGCCCGCGGTTTCATCGGCCTGGATTTGATCCTCGGCGAAGAACCAAGCCAGGATTGTGTGATCGAGATCAACCCTCGCCTGACCACCTCCTATGTCGGACTGCGCGAAATGATCCATGGCAATCTCGCGGCCCGCCTATTTGACTTGGAAACCGGACCGGTGCGTTGTAAAGCCATGGTCGACACCGTTCGCTGGACCCCCGACGGCAAAGTTTACTTCGACGCACCATTGCTGACTTAAGTGCGTCGGCATCTTTGGCTTGACGCCGGTAGTAGAACGTTCTCAATCGATACACGGCAATAGTGAGATCGGATAATCTTTCAGTGGTCACGTCATCGATTGGGATCGACATCGGCGGTGCGAACCTGAAGTACGCCAGCCGAAACGGCATCACCCGATCGGTCGACTTCCCGCTGTGGCTCCGCAGCGATCAGCTCGCCGGTCAACTGATCGATGATCTCGCACAACTCCCCACTCCGGGGCGACTGCTCATCACGATGACCGGCGAACTTGCCGATTGTTTTCTAGATCGTGCGCAAGGCGTCGAAGAAATCATCCAGCAGGCGAATCAGGCGGCATCTTTTCTGGGCGTTCCGTTGACGATCTATGGCGTCGGTAATCGATGGTTCACCGCCGACGAAGCGATGGGAAATGTCGAGTGCATCGCGGCGGCAAATTGGCACGCGTTGGCCAGTTTTATCGGGGGGAGTTGCGTCGAGACCAGCGACAGTACGGCGGGCGAACTCGTTAAGGAGCACCGGCACGCGTTGCTGGTTGATATCGGAAGCACCACCACTGATTTGATTCCGATCTTTGCAGGCCAAGTCGCAACGCAGGCGAGAACGGACTTCGATCGTCTCCGAGAAGGATCGCTGGTGTATGTCGGCGGCGAACGCACACCGGTCTGTACGCTGGTCGATCGATTGGAATGGAACGGCCAATCGGTACCCGTCATGCGAGAAGTGTTCAGCACGATTGACGACGTTCGATTATTGTTGGGGTATTCGAATGAATCGGATTCTTGCGAAACCGCAGACGGGAAGCCGCGGGACCTTTTTCATGCCGCCAATCGACTCGCGAGAATGATCGGCCTGGGACATCGCGAAGTGTCCGTTGAAAATGCACGCCAGCTTGCCGGACAAGTCCACCTTGCGGCCAAGCGTCTGATCGAAGAAGGCTTCACCACGTTGACTCAACAATGGACTTGGTTAGATCGAACGACCGTGATTGTTTCTGGACATGTCAATGACTTGCTACCCGGCATCGCAACTAATCAACCGAGACTGCTCAGCGAAGAACTCGGCGAAGCACTCTCGCGTGCGGCCCCGGCGTATGCGCTCACTCGTCTCTGGGAGTCACGGGCGTGCGACGCGTGATCAAACTTGGCGGCAGCCTGCTATTGCGTCCAAATTTGTCGAGTGCTTTTCAACGTTGGTTAGCACAGCAGTCCCCGGCGGACAATTATGTCATCGTCGGAGGCGGCCGATTGATCGACGCGGTTCGCGAACTTCATGCCATTCATGCGTCCTCGGCCGCTTGGACGCATTGGAATTGCGTTCAACTTCTGCAGACAACTTTTCACTGGCTATCAAGCCAATTCCCCCACGCTTCGACGATTACGACAAGTGACCAATTTCAGTCGTCAATTCAACAGACGTCCAGCGATCGGCTCTGTTTCGTCCAAGTCGATGCGTTCTATTTCCCGACTGATGAAGTAGTATTGCCCGAGGACTGGCGCACCACCACTGATGCGATCGCGGGATACTTAGGAAAGATCATCGATGCCGATGAAGTGGTGTTGTTAAAGTCTTGTGACGCCAGTTCACTGGAGTCACTTCAGCGATGGGCCGATCGCGGCATCATCGATGAAGCGATGCCATTGATTGCCGAAGGGATGCCGCCGGTTAGAATCGTCAACTTCAAAGAGTGGCTTGCCCAATGACAGCGATCTTGGGAATTTCGGCGTTCTACCATGACTCGGCAGCCGCACTGGTGGTCGACGGAAAAATCATTGCCGCCGCACAAGAAGAACGCTTTAGCCGGATAAAACACGATGCAAGCTTCCCGACACATGCAATCCGGTATTGCCTAAGCGAAGCCGGAATCGATGAGAGTGATTTGGACTTCGTTGGGTTTTACGAAAAGCCCCTTTTAAAATTCGATCGCCTGCTGGAAACGTATCTTTCATTCGCCCCCGAGGGTTTCCATTCGTTCCGACGCGCGATCCCGAATTGGGTTTCTGAAAAACTGCGATTGCGGTGGAAAATTAAACGCGGGCTGAATCGAAAGTATCGACGTCGAATCGTTTTTTGCACGCACCACCAATCGCATGCGGCGAGCGCGTTCTTTCCATCGCCGTTTGATGATGCGGCAGTTCTGACGATGGACGGCGTTGGCGAATGGGCTTCAACGACACTCGGTTATGGTACTGGCAATACAATCACGTTGACCGACGAATTACGGTTTCCGCACTCGTTGGGGCTGCTGTATTCCGCGTTCACTTACTACTGCGGTTTTCGCGTCAATTCTGGTGAATACAAATTGATGGGGCTGGCGCCTTATGGAAAACCACGCTTCAAGGATCTGATCGAGGATAAGCTGATCCGGATCAACGATGACGGTTCGTTCGAGTTGAACCTCGAATATTTTGGTTATTGCCAATCGTTGCGAATGACCAATAAGCACTTCAATCGCTTGTTCGGACGCCCGCCCAGGACACCAGAAGCTCCACTCGAAGAATTTTATCAAGACGTTGCCGCTTCGATCCAAGTCGTTACCGAAGACATCGTTTTAAAAACCGCGCGGACGTTGTATCAGAAGACCGGAAAAGACAATCTTTGCCTGGCCGGAGGCGTCGCGCTGAACTGTGTCGCCAACGGACGCTTGCTGCGTGAGGGGCCCTTCAAGAATCTTTGGATTCAGCCCGCGTCAGGTGATGCCGGAGGTGCTCTCGGGGTCGCCCTGCTAATTTGGCATCAGCTACTACGGCAACCGCGTTCACGATCGTCGGTCAAGGCGGCCAGTGCCGACGATAGCCAGCGTGGTAGTTTGCTCGGACCGCGTTATGACGGCGACCAGGTAGCGTCGATGCTAGACCAACGATCGATTCCGTACCAACGGTTTGACGACCAAGAACGGCTGAACGATTACTTGGTGAATCTACTAGCCGACGGAATGGTGGTCGGTCGGTTTTCCGGTCGAGCCGAATATGGTCCGCGAGCACTTGGCAACCGAAGCATCATGGGTGACCCCAGAATCACAGACATGCAGTCAACGATGAACTTGAAAATCAAGTTTCGCGAATCGTTCCGCCCGTTCGCCCCGGTGGTGCTTGCCGATCATGCTCGCGATTACTTCGATCTGGAAGCAGGCGTCGAGAGCCCTTACATGCTGTTAGTTTGCGACGTAAAAACAACAACGTTACCGGCAATTACGCATGTCGATTCAAGTGCACGCGTGCAAACGGTTGATGGGAAAGAAAACCCTGCACTGGCACGACTACTCGAAGCATTTTACGAAAAGACTGGATGCCCTGTCCTTATCAACACCAGTTTCAACGTGCGAGGTGAACCAATTGTGGGGACACCTGACGACGCGCTTCGATGTTTCCTAAGGACCGAAATGGACGCCGTCGTAATTGAAAACTGCGTCGTCGAAAAGAAATCGCTTATGCTTCATCGACATCCGCCGCCCGGGTAAGTCGGAGAGTATTTGCCCGTCGGGTTATCATCATCCAAACCCAAACACGGGGTCGAGATGGCACTTGTGCTTCGACCATCTAAAATCTTCGGGTTCGGCTCATCAGCGGACGGGCGTACCCCGGTGATTGCAACGAAACCGTGGCTAACGCCATGCGGCTAATCCTTATTTCAAAAGTTGACGAAGCATTTGCCCAACAAAAAACGCCGCCCGAAGGCGGCGCGAGGGAAGTTCTTTCGAAAGCGACTTGCATCGATGACTACTTCGTGTCCAACCGAGTCCGTAGGATGGCAAAGTCGGCAACCGAGTCCGCTTGCAACTTTCGCAACGCTGACTGTCGACGCCGGTCAACCGTCCTAGGACTGATCGACAATTGACGTGAGATCTCGCGATTGGGAAACCCCTTGGTCGCTAAATCTAATACCGCCGACTCCTCGCTGGTCAGTTGGCCAAGCAACCGCTCGGCTTCTGCGATCTTCGAGCTACGCTGTTGGTCTTCCTCCGAACGCTGCATTGCCAATTCAATTTCATCGGCAAGCTGCTGCAGATGAAATGGTTTCTCGACAACACTGACGGCGCCCAGTTTCATCGCATCAACCGCCGTTTGAACGTCGGCAAATGCGGTCAGTAGGATGACTGACAAACAGGAGTCGCTCGCCGTAAGTCGACGAATCAATTCGACACCGCCCATCTCTGGCATCCGTAAGTCACTGATGACACAACCGACTTCGTCAGCCTTGGCGGCCTCGAGTAGTTTTTTGGGATGATCGAAGGTAACGGGTTGATAGCCAAACTCTCGAAGCGACATTGCCAGACTTGTGAGAAACTCTCGCTCGTCATCGACAATGTAAAGCGACTTGGGTTGGGCCCTTTCGGTGAATTCATTCACCGGAGAAGAAAGTGATGAGATCATAGAGGCGTGACCGTCCGCAGGGATAAGTAAGCCAGCCAGATCAGCTCAAAATAAACGATGCTGATTTCAGCGAGCTTATTCCGGAATGAAAAGAATGAAACCAAACGGTGTTACAACGAACACCGCTGCGATGTTTCCAGTGATCAGACGCCACAGCCGATCCTTCGGTGCAACAGTGTTGACTGCTTCGAGGACGCTGATCCTTTAGACACCATCTCTGAGTCTATGCGATTTCATGCACTATCGCCAAGGAACTTCGCATTTGCGAAACAGTTTTTTTCGTTTTTGTCCAAACGACACTTGCCTAAAAGCGTCCTATCGACCTGGAAGTTCGCGCAGAGTTTCGGAGACATCGCTCGCAATCCGCTCGACCGCGGTGAGTGCGTTGTCACATGCTTCCACCGCTTTGGCGTCACCGATACCAATCCCACGGCCGACCAACATCGCCACCACTTGGACCCCCAGAGAAGCGACAGACAGCTCGTTATTTATTTTGTGAAGGGACTGACGCAATTTAGCAACATTCGGACTTGCTGGAGCGATTTCAAGGTACCCCAGAAGTTCGGACTGCCCTGATTCACGATGGCGTCCGGCAGGACAGATCGATTCGACCAGATTTAAGTTGCCGTCCTGATCTACAAAGGGGACCTCAAATGCCTCGGCAGAGAGTTGACCGTGCCTCTGTAGTGCATAGGCCTGTCGAAGAGGAGGCTCATGATCGGCAGTCTTATCGGTCAGACTCATCCGCGCGACCCAGTCTTGCCGTTCTTGCCAAATCCGTTCCAGCGACATGCTAGGTTCAGACGTCGCCTGCTGCAGCGGATGGCTCGGCAACGTTTCGAGTCCGCCGGTGCCTTCGCTACCTCGTGCGTAGAACAACTGGTTCGTCAAATGGTGCCCATACACCCGATCGATCACGACCGAGTGTTCCGTCGTCGCATGGCCGATCCAAAACGTAGAGCACGTCACGATCAGCGTCCGTTTATCGAAGTCGACTTTTCAAGATGTCGTTCAATCGACCGATCGTGATCTCCGAGGAATTAACTCCGCCGAGCACCTCTTTGCTTAGGTCACCCAGCAGTTGATCCGCCTGGGCGACCAACTGCTGAGAATTAGACGTCTTGTTGGCGAACCATGTGGTCAGTTCCTGACGTTGTTTGTCGAGCGTCTCGTTGGCCTTCGCTGCCATCTTTTGCTTGGTCGCTTCGACTTGCTGGGCGATCGCTTCGGTCGCTGCGTCTTTCAGGATATCACCGAGGTTGGTATCCATCTTCATCGCGAGTTGTTCCCAAGTTCCTTCGAACTCGGCTTTGATGGTGATCAAGTCGACCGAGGATAAGCTCTGCCGCAACGCTTCTGTGGCGGGCACGGACTGATACTTAGAATCAACATCGAGTCCCATTTTGACGCCGGATTGCTTGCAGGCCAGGATCCCATGGATTTGGTCACCTTCACTCCGCATCTGTACCCAGATTTCACGGCGCCCACCATCAATCGACACGATAGCATCGTTGTCCTTGCCTAGTCGCATCGCGGGTGCTTCACTTTCGGGCCAATGAATCGTCAAACGATCGATGTCGCTGCCGTTTCGACGGTCACGCACGTAGCCGACTTTAACAACTCGAGGTCCATCGAGCTGCAACTCGGCACGCAGCGGTTCATCCAACAGGGTTGGCGACGGTGTCATATTTTCGATCGTTCCGGTGAGTGAATACGCTTCACCGCTGGCTCGCATCAGGCCTTGGATCTCGCACGTTCGCACCAAAACGTCGGGCTGTCGATGCTTTCCGATGAGATCGATATCGACACCGCGGGCGCGCTCGTTTTCTGGAGCGATCACGGTGTAGTTTGCGATCGTCCGACCATTTTCCCAGTACTCTTTGATCGTTGCGATCTGTTCGCGGACGGCATTGGTAACGAGGTCGATTCCCGCATTTTCAGATTGTGATAGGTCACCCGGAACGTATTGATCGATCCGTTTCAGGTCGGCCTCTTTGGCCGTTTCAAGGGCCGCCAAGTCAGCTTTGAAACGTTGCGGAAGAGACTCTAGCGAAGCGACGATTGACTTAAGTTCGGCACGAGTTTCGTCGGCTAAGTTAACAGTCGTTCCGATACGATCCCAATCACGGAGCGGATTTTCGATCGCCTTCGCGTTCGATTTGAACTCGCGGATCTTGTTCTCAAGTTCTTTCGCGCGTTTGGCCAAGTCATCGTATTCGCGTTCGTAACGCTGTTTGATTTCCTGACTGGTGCGAACGGTCTCCAACTCGCCGGTAGCCTGTTCGACCTGACCGGAGAGTTTGTCAGAGATACCGCCGATCAATTGACTCATTACCCCCGGTTCGTCCGACAGACTGGAAACGACATCATCTTCGGTCAGATCAGGTTCAAAGTGTCCGCTGGTGGTTCGGTTGGCACCGATCTGTAGCCCCGTAATGCGACCTCGATTGGCGACCCAACGTCGACGCAGCATCGCGTCGCCATCGAGTTCCAACTCAATCAAATCGGCGCGCAACGCATCACGCAGTTCTTTGTTGTCACGCGGATCGGCAACACGAAAATCTTCGTAACGGATCCGCGGCGGATACAGGACCACCTGCGCGCTACCAATTTCGACCTTCGCTCCCGTCGAAGCCTGCAACCCTTGGATAGTCACCCAGCGGGCCACCGGGCCCAGACCGAAGTGTAACAATGCCAAGACCGCGACTACGACCAAAGCCCGTGTGATTAAAAATCGCCAGCGAATCATCCTGCCGCTTTCCTTTGCTGGGAGTGACGGAGTTGTTGAAGCAGATAGTTCAAAGCTTCGTCGTTGGATGTTGGTTCGGTGATGTCATCGCCCGCAGGATCATCTTTGTCACGATAGTCCTTCATGCGAATCACATCGATTTTGGTTTCGATCGAAACCATTTGTTCGTTCGACGGCAACTCTTCGGGAGATGCCGTTGTCGGTGCCGGCTTCAAACTCGACGGCGGCCGGACCGCTAGCTCATCGCGGGGTTCCAGTGATGTGTGTACTTGATCAATCGCAGTTACATCACCGTGCTCGCTTTTCTTTTGCCAACGCGGAGGTCGCGAGGCCGAAGTTGCATCATCGATTCGGACAGAAACCGGTGCCACAGCGTCCGACGTGGTCGCGTGGCTTGACTCGGTCGATGCTTCGGCGGATTGTGACTGACTGATCGCAACGGCGGTTTCGCTTTGATCTTGTGAGTCGACTTCGGCATCCTTCTTTTTTTCGTCAGTTTCTTCTTCAGCCGGGGCAACCATCCGGAACAACGGAAGCGTGACCTTGTAGACCGGCCAAACCGAAGCGAGCCCGATCAGAAAACTCCCGAGCACGACGGTGTTGTTCAGATCGGTCCAAGGCACGAACGGCAACGCCCATGCCTGCATCGCAATTTGATGACCTTTGGGATGCGTCAACAGGTACTCGCCGAGTTGGTGCGAGTAGCCATCAAGCCCCGTTGCGATGAACGAAATCCCAATGGCAACGGCCGCCATCAAGGCATGATTGATTTGAAAAGTCAGTAGCGTAAGTAGCACTACGACCGCCAACAGATTGCCGTGGGGCATGATCCCCAACATCACGCCACAGGCACATCCGGCGGCCAATTGACGAGGGAATCGACGGTCCGCGATTGCTTTGCGCAGGTTGTTGAGCAGCTTGAGCGAAAATACGACCATCGCAGTGCGCCTCCTGCGCACACCTAGCACCAAATTGTCTATCGCTAAATGTCATCGGCTATCCCGCCGGCAAACATTCAATACAACCGGCACATTTTCACACGCCAGACGGGATTCGCACTTTTCCAGTTTCACGCGGGTTTAAGATCACCACGGCAAAGTCATTCCTAGCAACGGCTCCGATCAGAATCAGGAATCGATTCCAATCCCTCCCGGTAAGGCGACGTCACAAACGGCGATGAATGCGACCTAAGAGCCCCGTAAAATCTCGCCGCACGTACCGGGGCGCATAAGAAAACGCCGACGATCTCAAACTCGCCGGCGTTTCGTTAGGTTATTCGATGATTAGAGCATCAGTCGTTCAGCTATCTTCGCTCAACGACTCTTCAACGTGAGAGTCATCTGAAAGCGATTCGGTTTCCGATGAAGGCGAGCGCGCGTCGGCGATCCGGGTGGCTTCACCAACCACCGCGATCGCAGAACGAATTTCGATCGGAGAGAACCAGCGGATATTGCCGGTGTACTTGCTTTCCACACGGTTTTTTGCCGCGAGTTCTTCCCACGACATCTTGTCCATCAAGTTCCAGGCCGCCGCCTGAGCGGTGTTCTGGGCGACTTGTCGGTTGCCGAGTGCTTCACAAAGGACGTGGACGCGTTGGTCGGTGGTCACTAGATCCAGCGGTACAATTTTGTATGCCATTTTCGGGGTCGGATCGGGCTTGCCATGTTCCAGGCAAACGGTGGTCACGGCAAGTTTCTGCTGGCGATTAGGGGCAACACGCATCATGCCTCCCATTCCGCCCATGCCTCCACCCATTCCGCCCATGCCACCACCCATGCCGCCGCCGCCCATACCGCCACCCATGGCTTGGCCGCCGCCGCCGCCCATACCACCCATGCCTCCACCCATACCGCCCATACCGCCGCCCATTCCTCCCATACCGCCCATTCCCATTTGGCGGTTGATTGGAACACCCGCAAACGCTGCTGGCATTTGCAAGGTCATCGGTTGGTCGGTCAGATTGCGAACCAGGACGTTTGCCTTGGATGCATTCACTGGAATGAACTTCACCTCAATCTTGCCCGCATCCATGGCGCTGAAAAATTCACTGTCAGCGGTCTGAGGCTCGGCCGGTGCATCAGCCATTGCAACCGAGGCAACCATGGCGAGAGCACCCGCTACGGCACCGCTAAAAACGCGACGTGACATTTTTCCGATAGATGACATTTCGATTCGATAGAACACTGCGGAGTTCCTTGTGCGATGGGTGTCGCCCGGTGATGAGGCTGTCGCCCGGATACGACGAGGGTTGGGGATACCAACACCAATCCGCTTGCGGCCGAATCTGCGAGACCAGCCGAAGGGAATGGTGAAACCGGGGTGAGAGGAAGAAGGCGTTAAGATCCGCGTCCCAATTTTCCCCAGGGGATGTGCAGAATCGTTTCCTCTTGCCGCTGTTAGCATAGTTCGGCGAAAAGCCAGAACCAAGCCAAAAGGTTCCGAAGATCCAACGGGAAAGTTGGAAATCTGCAAAACCGATAGCTTGCGGGCATTCCGACTCCTGTTGTGCGAAACAGATCTCCCAAACCGGCTCCGCGGTGGGGGTGCCGAGGTGTGGCCGATCCGCCATTTCGGGGTGCAGCTCTTAAAGCCGCCGCTACTAGTACCGTTGGTAAACAAAAAACGGCCGAGTTTCCGGGTGAACCGGGAACCCAGCCGTGTCGTTTGAAATCGCAAGTTTGCGATGGCCCGCCTTTAACGCTCCCACAGCGACAAAAGCAGATCGCAATCCTGTTCGCCAGCGCCGAGACAGCACAACAGCTGACTCTCACCGGTAATTCGGTACATCGTCAATCCGCGCCGCTTCGGTGCGGTTTCTCTGGAGGTGAACATGCGATTGTGGATTCGCATCGGCGAAATCGTTCGGCTTGGTCGCGTTGCGTAAACTTTTCCGGCCCCAAAGCGACACTTGGGTGAGGCAAAACGCTTGCGGGCGGCGCGAGCCTTTTTCTGAAACCGATCACCCTCCAAGCCGCGGCGGAACCACGAGCCGTTCGCAGGTACCCGATGTTTTTTTGTCCTGCCGACAATGAGAGGGGGAAAACACCAGTCGAAACCTGTCCAGGCGTCCCCTTGGTCGCCCCTCATTGGCTGGGAGGCGTCAGATCTTTTACACCGTCGTTACAAGGAAAGGTCTACGCCGAGACAGACACGGAACAACTAATTCGTAAACTTTCCAGCGTTCCGATTGTCGAACGACTTAGCTGGCAGGATTTTCTCTCCGCTGAGCGTCCCGAAACACTTCGATCGGCCACCACCTATAGAGACCTCCCACAACGGACACGTCACGATGGCGAACGTAATCGAAACCCCAACGAAGAAGAAATCGGGGAGCCCTGAACGGCTTGAATATCCCGACATGGATTTGGCCAACGGTTCAGTCTCCGACGACTCTGGCACAATTGCGTCAAACGACGCCGCGGCTGTCAAGTTATCGGGTGAGCTAGCGAGCGATCGCAAACGAGCGGCCAATCTTTCTTGGTGGGCGATCGGCTGGCTGGGCATGGCCCACCTCGTTGTGCTGTGCGTCGCACCGTTTACGTTTTCATGGCAAGGCCTCGCGGTCGCGATCGGCTTGCACTGGCTCACCGGCAGCATCGGGATTTGCCTATGCTATCACCGCTTGCTGACGCATTCGGGCATGAAGACCACGACTTGGTTCAAATACGTTCTCGCCAGCATTGGTTGTCTAGCTGGCGAAGGGACGCCGCTTGATTGGGTTGCCGACCACCGCAATCACCACAAGAACAGTGATCAACCCGGTGACCCACACTCGCCACAAGATGGCAGTTGGTGGAGCCATATTTTCTGGTTGGCTTACCACACCCACAACGGGAACCGCGAGGCATACCTGCAAAAGTGGGCTCCCGACTTGTACCGGCTTCGTGGCATGCGAATCATGGACTACATGTTTTTGCCTATCCACATCGTCTCGGCCTTGGTGCTGTTCGGCATCGGCTACTACTTTGGCGACGCCAGTCTCGGCCTTTCGCTTGTCGTCTGGGGTGTCTTCGTTCGTTTAGTCGGTGTTCTCCATGCGACCTGGCTGGTCAACAGTGCGTCGCACATGTGGGGATACAAAAACTATGAAACCACCGATGACAGCCGAAACAATTGGTTGGTCGCGATCATCGCCTACGGCGAGGGTTGGCACAACAATCACCATGCCCACCCACGCATGGCAAAGCACGGCCACAAGTGGTGGGAATTTGACATCACTTGGCAAGCGATCAAGTTCTTGCGAGCGATTGGATTGGTTTGGGATGTCGTCGACTACCGAAACGCGGCGGAAAAGAAAGCTCGCGACCAAAAGACTCCCAACGTCACCGCGTCGTCCTAACATCGCTCAAGCGGAACGTCTTGACGATCGGGAACAATAGCTCCCGGCACCGACGCTACTCAATTAACACTATCGCCTAGCCCGGTCGGATTGACTCCGACCGGGTTTTCTACTGGAACTTGCAATGAATCGAGCCTCCCTTTCGCCCTCGACCTTTCAGCATCGCTTTCCAACGGTCGAAGAGTACTTGCACCATCGACCGCCCTACCTGTTGGTCGAATCGATCGTCGAGATCCGTTCGGACCAGATTGTTACCGCGTCGTCTGTTTCAGCCGACTCGTTTTATTCAGCGGGACATTTTCCCGGCGCGCCAATTTTACCGGGAGCCTTGATGCAAGAGATGACGACTCAATCGGCAGGGATTTTAATCGCGGCGGAACACAATCCGATGGAGCACTTCGACACCTCGGATCCGTTCGCCAACGAGATGGCTCTCGGCGTTTTGGTCCGAGTCAACTGGGCGAAATACCGTGGCTTCGCTCGTCCCGGCGATCGACTGCGAATCCGTGTCGAACTGCTGGACCGAGTCGCCAATCGGTTTGACTTCCGAGGCACGGTATCAAGTGGCGAAGCGACGATCTTGAAAAACGGGTTTCAGCTTGCAAACGTGCCATCGCAATCGTTGCAGGGCGAACGTTGAAGCGGCCCCGGGTTGAGTCTGCGCTAGGGGGCGCATCATAATCCGCTGTCGGGTGTGCGCGACTGACGGATCGTCGAGATGCCAACGTCGTTGGTAAACACGCCCTCTATTACTGCTCCCCTTAATTCAATGGCCGCGATGATTGATCGAATAGCAACATTAGGTATGGGTGGATTGCCAGGGCTGTTCGCCGACGCGGCGACGCACGAAGCCGCCCGTCAAGCGGGTGACATGGCCGCAGAAAGCCTTTTTTCGATTGGCGGCATTGTCACACTCGGCATGTTAATCCTGCTGCAAGCGGTACTCGGGTTTGACAACCTGCTTTACATTTCGATCGAAAGTAAACGGGTTAAGGAATCTGAACAATCAAAGGTTCGCAAATGGGGGATCGGCTTGGCAATCGTGTTTCGATTGGTCCTGTTGGTCGTCGTCGTCAAGCTCATCGCGCTCCTTGAAGAACCGTTCTTTGGTTTCGCCTCCAAACCGCTCTCGATGAATGTGTCGGGACACAGTTTGATCGTAATCGGCGGCGGGGCATTCATTCTTTGGACGGCGATCAAAGAGATTTACCACTTGCTAGCCGTCGAGGACATCGATGCCCATGCCGACGGACAAGAGGCGAAGTCGACCGTCGGGAAAGCGATTACGTTGATCGTCGTGATGAATTTAGTGTTTTCTTTCGACTCAATTTTGAGCGCGATGGCACTCACAAAAAGTATCACGATCATGGCGACGGCGATCGTGATTAGTGGGTTGCTGATGATTGTCTTGGCAGACCATGTGGCGGAGTTCCTCAAACGCAATCGGATGTACGAAGTGCTCGGTCTGTTCATCCTGTTCATCGTCGGCGTGATGCTGGTCAGCGAGGGCGGTCACCTAGCCGACATCCAATTGTTCGGCTACCACGTTCACCCGATGGCAAAGTCGACGTTCTATTTTGTTTTAATCGTTCTGATCATCGTCGATGTCGTCCAAGGCCGTTACCAACGCAAATTGTTGGCGCAGAAAGAACGCGAGCGGCTGGCCACGAAACCGACGTCGGTTGATCAAGCGTCGAACGCATAAACGTACGCCAGCGCAAAGGTGCGTCTTCGTATGCTCGACGAGTACTCCGGTCACCCCCGCTCGCCAAAAGTCGACGCCCCTGGGCGATTAGCAGGCGCTGGGCGATTGGCAACGCTGCCTGACATTGCCGAGTCGACTATGATGGTCGAACGAATAACCGGTGATCGCCATTCGATGCCGTGAAGATTTAGCCAGCCCCAACCTCACTCCTTATTTTCCCCGGTCCGTCCAATGCTTCGAATCTTGATTCCTTCCATCTGTTTGGCAATGGTGATGTCAACTTCTGATCGTGTTCAGGCCGACGACGCAAAAGAACCCACCGGCCTGTTGCGGCACGCGGTGTTCTTCAGCTTCAAGGATTCTTCTAGCGAAGCGGACGTCCAGAAAGTCGTCGATGCCTTCGCCGCCTTGCCCAGCAAAATAGATTCCATCGTTGACTTTCAATACGGCGTCAACAACAGTCCGGAGGGCCTTGATGATGGTTTCACCCATTGTTTTCTGTTGTCCTTTAAAGACGAAGCCGGCCGGGCAAAGTATTTGCCGCACCCCGCACACAAAGAATTCGGAAACGTGCTGCGGCCTCACATGGAAAAGGTATTTGTCATCGACTACTGGGGTGACCCGAAGCAGCCCAAGCTCGATCAGCCGCTACTGCACGCCGTCTTTTTTCAATTCAAAGACGAAGCGCCCGCAGATGGCGTGAAAGCAGTGGAAGCGGCCTTCGAAGGATTGCCAGGAAAGATCAAAGAGATCAAGGCATTCGAATGGGGCATCAACAATAGCCCTGAGAAACACGATCACGGATTCACGCACTGCTTTCTGGTGACGTTTGACAGTGAGAAAGGGCGTGCGGAGTACCTGCCGCATCCTGATCATCAAGCGTTCGTCAGTGTGCTTAAACCCGTCCTTAGCAAAGTTCGAGTCTTGGACTTCTGGGCCAAACGCCCTTAAACGTCTACGATCCGTTTCATTCCTCTCGATTGACTCCAAATCTGAACGCGTCCAATGTTGTATGCCGTGATCATGGCCGGTGGTAGTGGAACTCGCTTTTGGCCCGCAAGCCGCAAATTGCGTCCCAAACAACTCCTGGCGTTGTCATCGGGGTCAAACACGATGATCCAGGCCACTAGCGAACGTCTCGGTGGGCTGGTTCCGGTCGACCGGCAATTAATTCTGACCAATGAAGTCCTGATCGATCCGATCGGAGAACAATTGCCAGGTCTACCGAAAAGCAACTTGATTGGCGAACCGGCCAAACGAGACACCGCACCGTGCATCGGACTAGCCGCATCATTGATTACCGCGCGGGATCCCGAAGCGATCATGGCGGTGATGCCATCGGATCATGTGATCGGCACCGATGAACAGTTTTGTGCGGATCTGAAAGCCGCCGAACGATTGGTCGAAGAAGATCCGACCCGTATCGTGACCTTCGGCATCAAGCCCACTTATCCGGCAGAGTCATTTGGCTATATCCAACGCGGGGCAAAACTTGGCAAAGGCCTCGAGAATGCTTTCGACGTGGAAAAATTCCGCGAAAAACCAGATCGCGAAACTGCGGAGCAATACGTCCAGTCCGGTGACTTCTACTGGAACAGCGGAATCTTCCTATGGAAAGCGAGCACGATTCTGAAGGCCCTAGAAGCAAACCAGCCTGAGATGTTCGATCACATCAAAGTCATTAGCGAAGCGATCGGTAGCCCCGACTACGACGCCGTATTGGACCGCGAATTCAAGGCGATCAAAGGAACTTCGATCGACTACGCCGTCATGGAAAACTATGACAATGTCGCTGTCATCGAAGCTGGATTTACTTGGGACGATGTCGGCAGTTGGCAGTCACTCGGTCGGTTGCATTCGGCCGATGATCGTGGCAACACCTCCGTCGGTGACCATGTCTCCATTGACACATCCGGTTCAATTGTTTTTGGCGAATCAGACCACACGATTGTGACCATCGGGATCGAAGACCTGATTGTCGTTCACACCAAAGACGCAACGTTGGTGGCGCCAAAGAGCGCCGAGGAACGCGTCCGCGAGGCGGTGAAGCTTCTCGAAGAAACCGGCCGAGTGGACCGCCTGTAGACCGCCGGACCAAGCTGACGCGCCCGCCCGCGTCGCCCCCGCCCCCGACCTCGCCCACGACCTTTCGGTTACTACCGCGACTGCGTGAGTATCGGCGAGGCGTTTGTTCTTGTGGCATTGGTTGTTCTCGTCATTTCGATCGGCACTCGAATCCGACAACCTGTCGCTTAATTGATTCAGTCGCGTGGACTGCGACGACAACCAACGGTCCGGCGCTGTCCTTTTTCATCGAATGTTGTCTTTGGTCAACGTCATTCGATCCGAATCGACCGATGGTGCGATTTGTGGTGGATTATTACCGGCGTCGCCCTTGAATTCTGGCGTCTTTGACGGCTTTTCGAGCTAGGTTTCCCAAAACAAACCCTAGTTCGTCAGCCGCCATCTGAACTTCTCCGCCATGATCCTCCACAGACGTCCCGCCCAGCGTCGGCTAGCAGCTCGCCACGGTCGCACAATCTGCACCGACCGTTCAGGACGTCAACTCAGATCGAACGAACGAATCCGATCCCGTCGCCCCAACCGCCGTGGGGTTGCCACGGTTGAGTTCGCGATTTGTCTTCCCGCATTGATCGCTTTGACGATCGGTACCATCGACATCTGTTCGATGTTGTTTCTCAAAGAATCGATCACAATCGCCGCGTATGAAGGCGCTCGCATGGGTGTCGGCCGCGACCGCACCAACGGCGACGTCTCGACTCGCGTCCAGCAGTTCTTAGACGAACGCAACATTCAGTACACCGGGAATCCCTGCTCGTTCGGATCGCCCGACTTCACGTCCGCCGACACGCTCGACAACGTCACGGTGACGGTAACGGTGCCATGTGACGGAAACCTGTTGATTCCTTCGGCGTTGTTTGCGGGCATGGATCTTTCCGCGTCCGTCACGCTGCGGAAAGAATACAAAAACTTGATCGCTAACTGAGGTGGATGTCATGGAAAACCAAGTCGTTAGGCCATCCTGCGATCAATCTCGTCTCACCCATCGTCTCGGTGCCAAAGGTTTGCGACGACGATCGGCCGGGCGAATCCGTTGCCGAACACGACGCCAAGCACGGCGAGATCGGAAAGGAGCGGCGATGGTCGAGTTTGCGATCATTGCCAACATTTTCTTCGTCCTCGTGTTCACGTGCATGGAATTTGCGCGAATGAATATGATCCGCAACCTTTCACAAGATGCCGCGTACTTCGCCGCACGGCATGCGATCGTCCCTGGGGCAACGGCAGCCGAAGCCGAAGCCGCTGCGGCCGAAGTGATGGACATGATGACCACAACCGGTTACAGCGTTGAAGTAAACGAGCTCAACGAAGATTCACCGGTTGTCGAAGTCACCGTCAAGGTCGACTTCAATCAGATCGCGTTGTTCGCACCTCTGTTTCTCCCCAACGCAACGATCGAATCAACGGCTCAGATGAAGACCGAACGATACGACGGTTACTACCACCAATAAGCCTCCCCGGGTCAAAGTTCGTTTCCAGAAGCTTCGAGTATCAACATCATGATGAACGCAATGACAATCCATCAGCAAGCAGGTCGAAAGATGACCCTGCGTCGTCGTGGGTCGGTGATGGGCATGACGGCGGTCTTCCTTCCGATCCTGGCGATCCTGGCTGCCTTTGCGATCAATGCGGCCCACATGCAGTTGACGCGAACCGAATTGACGATCGCCACCGACGCCGCAGCTCGGGCCGCCGGTCGAGCCTTCAGTGAAGTCCAAACCGTCGACGCCGCGGTCGATGCAGCCGTCGCGACTGCCGCACTCAATACCATCAACGGTGATCCACTGCGTCTGCGAACTGGCGACAACGATGGCGAGATTGAATTCGGATCGACCCAACAACAGGGCGGTTTCAATAGTCGCTACAACTTTCAAAAAATCCCGACCAGTGACGTTCGATCCGGGGTCGTCGCCAGTGCGGTGCGAATTCATGGTAAGCGGCTCAATGATTCGCTTTCGGGAAATGTCCCTTTGATCATTCCAGGCTTGCTAAACATGAATCGATTCGAGACTCAATCGGATTCGGTTGCGATGCAAGTCGACCGTGACATCTCGTTGATTCTCGATCGCTCGGGATCAATGGATGACATCGAATTTGATTGGGGTTACGGTGAAAATCCCTATTCAAACTCGGCGATCAATTGGGCTTACAACGAAGGCGTACTTGGGCGTTACTACAGCAACGGTCGTTACCAGTATTACTATGCCAACGGTTACGATGCGGTAACTTACCAGCAGCACCTCTGGGAGAATTACTTCAACAATGGTCCGCCGCCGACCATGGCCTGGCAGGACCTTGTCGTTGCCGTTAACGCATTCCTTGATGTTCTCGACGGCACGAGCCAGGAAGAACAAGTCTCCGTCGCAAGCTATTCAACGTACGCAACACTCGACACGCTGCTGGAAAAAAACCATCAAATCATCCGCGACAAGGTGGATCAATTGAACACGGGCGGATCGACCGCGATCGGCCGCGGAATGCAGCAAGGGATCCAAGCATTGATCGACGGACGGGCCCGACCGTTTGCGGCAAAAACGATGGTCGTTATGACGGACGGCATGGAAAACCAATCGCCGTGGGCCGGTCCGATTGCCCAAGGCCTTGTCGCGAACAACCTGCTGACCATTCACACCGTGACGTTCGGCGAAGGAGCGGATCAGGCGACAATGCAAAACGTTGCCGCGATCGGCGGCGGCAAGCACTACCACGCTGCGACCGGGGCCGATCTGGTTCAGATCTTCGAAGAAATCGCCAACAACCTTCCAACCATCTTGACCGAATAGGCTTCAAGGACACACGGGGATTTGATTCATGTTGGAACCATCCAAGCAACCGAAGAACGATACCGTTCATCCACAACGTCGTGCGTCAGATCGTGGCAACGCACCGGCATCAGATCGGGCGGGCGGGAGACGGCAAAGCGATCGCAAATCGATTTTGCCACGCAGCAAATTTGGCTTGGCACTGATCGCTCTGTCCTACCTCTTTTCGATCACGCTCCTCGCGTTTGCCTTCACCTCTCCGTTCCGGCGGATGGAAAATCGATCTGGCGTCGACGCGAGCCAGGTGAGCACCAAAGAATACGAAGCTCAGTTGCCAGCCGAAGAATACATCCAGTACGCGCGGCAAATGGACGACCGCTTGAAGTCCACCATCCGAGAGCGTCAGCTCGATCGGGAAGCCGACTTACCAGACAAGCGCAAAGTCGCCGAGCAGTTCCGAAAGCGTGCCGAATCTCGCAAGAAAATCCTGCGGTCGATCTACAAGGAAGCCGGCAAAGAAGGGTTGGTTCCCAAAACAATCCAGTGGGACTACGTCAAAGAACTTGAAAAAGTTGCCGACGACGCACCACTCTCGGAATGATGCAACGTGTCCGGCTCTGAGTGAGCTGTCGCTGCGAGCGATCCCCGAAATTCCCGGTGCTCATAAAAAAAGCCCGGATCCAAATCAATGGACCCGGGCAATGTACAAGCGGAAACCTGTCGTGGCGGACTACAATTCGGGCGTCGTGTAGGGTTCGACGTCGCCCACCATGTGGAAGTGGTTGTGGTCGATATAGACGACTTCAACCGCTTCACGATCATGCAATGTGTGAGGCACCGGGTAACCGATCGTGGTCTTCTCTTCGAAGTAGATCGAACACTTGTAGTGTGCGTGGTGCAATTGGGCAGGCCCGATCAGTGGATAGAATCGCGGTGGGTCGACATAGTCGGCGATCTTTTCCTTGATGATTCGGACGTCATTGCGTTGCTTTTCATACAGCAACGGAATGCCACCTTGAACAGGGCGAGCCTCTTCCAAGGCATGCATAATTTCGTCATCGCTCGGTGGATCCAGAGCGACCGGGGCGCCACCGGACGTGGTGGGGCCAAGGATTGGGACACGATCGTATCGTTCGTGCTTCCAAAATTCTTCTTCAGCCTTGTGTTGATAATAAGGGCTGACTGGGATTGGGAATCCAAGAAATCCCAAGCTGTACCCGCCATTTACTCCGTAACATCCTGTCGAAGTAACGGCGGCAACAGCCATCGTTGCCAATCCCAGTTTGCGAACGAGTGCGGCTAAAGCACCCGATCGTCGACGTGCTTTAGGGTGTGAACCTTGGTGCGAAGCACCCGATTCTTTTGCACCGGTTCGTTGACAGTTCGTCTTGATGGTCATCCGAGCAACCTTCCATGGTGATCGTTAACAGGGCCGGCGTCTCCGCGCGGCTCTCTTCCGCTTGTAGAGTCACTTATCGTGTGAACTTATATGGATCTTGCGGGTAATTCAGGACTTTTGCCGATTCGAAGGGCTCAAACGCGTTCGACACCGTTTTCTCAAGACAATGCCACGATTTCGCCAGATCCGCTCGGCTGGACCAGGATCGGACTTGAGACAAACCGGTGATTTTTCTAGCCTCCACCGCGAATAGCTTCGATAACGTCGCCCGCCGAACCAACCGGCAACCTGTCGCACAGTGACCGATCCCGTGTCAACCGCGACAAGCGTTCTCGAAATGACCCACCTTACCGAAGAAGACAGCGATTCAAAGGAGTGATCGTTATGGTCCAGCCTCTACGGCCTTTCGCAACCATGCGGACGCTTGCCATCCTGTGTGGCGCGTTGTTGCTTGCAAATCTACCCGGCCAACCGCCCGTCTATGGCGACGATGCCAACCCCGTCGTCGCCGTCGTCAATGCGGATCCCATCACGCGGCAAATGCTGGCCGACGCCACGCTTGCGCGATACGGCGATTCCGTGCTCGACAACGTCATCATCAATCGTCAACTGATCCTTGAAGCTTGCAATGACCGTGGAATGCAAGTCTCCCAAGCCGAAGTTAGCGAAGAAATCGGCCGCCTCGCCACCAAGTTCGGCTTCAGCGTCCAAGACTACCTGAAACTGTTGCAAGACGAACGCAATATCGATCCCGGACGCTACGGTCGAGAAATCATCTGGCCGATGCTGGCGCTTCGAAAACTGGTTGCCGATCAAGTCGAACCGACCGAGGAAGAGTTCAACCGAGCCTACGTCGCTCAGTACGGCGAAGCGGTCAAGTGCCGAATGATCATGGTCGCCGATCAACAAAAAGCTCAGATGCTGCACCGAGAAGCGGTCGCCAACCCAAGCAATTTCGCAACCCTTGCCAAACAAAACAGTGACGACGAAGTCAGTGCGAGTGTCGGCGGTTTGATTCCACCGATCCGCCGCTACATGGGTGATTCGCGAATCGAAGAAGCCGCGTTCGCTCTGGAGAAAAATGAGATTTCGCCGATTTTGCAAGTCGGCGATCAATGGATGTTCGTTCAAGCGGTCCGGCGGATGCCCGCGACGGTTCCCAACGCCCAAGCCATGCCGGCGATTCGCGAACAGATCAATGATCGCATCCGCGACCAAAAGATGAAGACAGCTGCGACAGAGTTGTTCACTCAACTGCAGCGCGACGCTAACGTCGTTAAAGTCTTTGGGGATGAATCGCTCGAAAAACAGTATCCCGGTATTGCTGCGGTCGTCAACAACAGCCGAATTACGATCGCTCAATTGGCTGCCGAGTGCGTCAAGCGTCACGGCGATGACGTTCTCGAAGGCGAAATCAATCGTAAGATTCTGAATCAAGCGCTATCCAAAGCCCAAAAGAAGGTGACTTCCGAAGACGTTCAAGCCGAGATTGAGCGAGCGGCAAAAGGCTATGGCTTTATCAAAGGCGACGGCTCGGCAGACATCGATGGCTGGATCGAATCGGTCACCAGCGATGGCGAGACAACGTACGAGATCTATGTCAACGATGCGGTTTGGCCCAGCGTCGCACTGAAGAAACTTGTCGAAGATCGTGTCCATGTGACCGAACAAGACCTACAAGTCGGCTTCGAAAGCAACTTTGGCCCTCGCGTCGAAGTCCTCGCTTGCGTCCTCGGTGACCAACGCACCGCCCAAAAAGTCTGGAAGATGGCTCGCGACAATCCATCCGAAGAGTTCTTTGGACGGTTGGCCGAAGACTATAGCATCGAACCGGTTTCGGCGAGCAACAGCGGAAAGGTGCCTCCGATTCGCAAGTACAGCGGTCAACCAACGATCGAACGGGAAGCCTTCGAGTTGAAACCCGGCGAACTGAGCGGCGTGATCGGTGTGGGCGACAAGTACATCTTGCTAAAGTGCCAAGGCCGGACCCAACCAGTGGTCAGTGAACAATCGGCAGTCCGAGAAGAACTGGTTCGAGATCTTACCGAGCGAAAGTTCTCGGCAGAGATGGCCAAAGAGTTCGACAATCTGAAAGACACCGCGGAAATTGAAAACTACTTCACCGCGGTTAAAGAGATTGCTTCGGCCTCTCGCTCGAACGCTACGCAGCGATAGCAGTGGCTCGAACGACTGGTCACCGGGAAGCTGAACTTCACAGACTGACATACTGTTGGTCTGCTGCGGCTTCAACTACGGTTCGCGAAAGTCGCTAATGATTAGATCCATTTGCGAATACGGATTCGTATCATCAGCCGACGGGCGTTAGCCTCGGTGCTTGCACCGAAGCCGGGGCTAATGCCATGCGGCTAATCCTAAAATCGAGTTGGAACGAAGCGCTCGATACAACGGAGCTGTGACATCCGGGGCAGACGCCCGTCACCTATTCCTAGCTTCAAAATTCAGCGAAACGTGTCGCCGATCAATCACACGGATTGGATTGCAACATCTTTTGGTTTTGGTTTGGGCTCAAGGTTCCCTTTGCCCGCTATTCGCGGGCGTCTGTGAAGGAGGGAGACGCCGATAGCGGAATAACTGAAAGCGATCTCAACAAGTTGCCCAGCGGACTTTCGCCCTAAGATGTAGATTCAGGCGTCCCTGACCATCTACAATTCCGCGTGCAATTGCTGGCGGTGCGTCAGTGCTGGCCAGACGGCACCACCGGCGGTCAGCGAAACAGAAACCGCCAGGAATGCCGTCCCAGCCACTTTGCGGCGACTGGTGACGGACGGCGGTATGCCCCCACAAGGACTCGAACCTTGGACCCACTGATTAAGAGTCAGTTGCTCTACCAACTGAGCTATAGGGGCGGAGTGGTTTTTACGCCGCGCGGGGTTGTGGATTACAACCGCTGCCCGACGATGGCCGTTGGTCTCGCTGGAAGACTCAACTGCGAAGCGGCAAACTCTAGCAAATCCCGTTGGCCTGCGGAAGGCGGACCTCGTTAATTTCCGCTAAACGGGTCAATTCCGCGAAGCCGGGGCCAATCGCGTTTCTTGAGCAATTCAGTCGAGATTCTTCAAGATGCCGAACCGTTTGGCCGAAAACCTTTCCTAGGCCCTCTGACCGGACGGCAGTAAGCCGATTTACGCCGCGGCCCACAGGCTGCCGCCAACGCCTGTGCACCTGTTTGATTTGCCAGCCCCTTCGATCGGCCCAGGCGATCTCAGACCTCCCCACCGATGCCAAACCCCATGCTGACTCCGCAAAACACCTTTTTACGCGTCGATATGCAACGCTTCGGCTTGAAATTTGCCACCGTCGCGGTGTTGCTGTTCGGTGCCGCGGGCGGTTGTGCCCCATTGAAAACCCCCGGCATGAAGTCTTTGGACCTGATGTCACCAAGCACCAGTATTCTGTCGCCCTTTGCCAAGCATAGCCCCAAGTATCGCTATGCCGACGGATCTCCAGCCCAAATGAACTATCCGGCAGACGGTTCGATGACGATGGAAACCTATCAAAAGATCCGTGAAGCAAAGGCACAAAACGCGGTCGTCTTACAGGTCGCCAACGACAGTGAGCCGATCCGTGTGCTGCCGCTGCCGCCGGGAGAGAAGACGGCCTTCGTGAGTGAACTACTCGGCCAGACCGGATTGCTCAACAAGCTCGACCGAATCGAAGCGACCGTGTATCGCCCGACTCCGAATTCTATCGAAGGCGCGAAGATGGACATCGTCTTCGTCGACGAAGACACCATTGATCCGACCACCGACTATAGCTTGCGTCCGGGCGACCGAATTCAGGTTACCGAGGTGTCCGTAACGCCATGGGAAAGTTTGACCAACGCGGTCTTGCGCCGCTAAAGACGGTCGCGGGAGCGTCCCGGCGTTGCTTTAATCGCGAGCGGGATTGAAAAGCCCACCGGAGAGATCGGATTTTCTGGATCACTGGTCCGATGTTATCATGAAGCACCGTGCTATGAATAAGCACGTTCGTCAATCGCATTGACGATTCTGATCGCTTCTTTCTCCACTCGGCTCGTTCCGCTTCGTTGATCCATGACGCAAATCGTGCATTGCCCCAAGTGTCAGTCCGCCGTCTCGATTCAGGCGGAGCAAGCGGGCACGCGTGTTCAATGCCCGAGCTGCCAAAAGATCTTCCTGGCACCGGCTGTGCTCGGTGCCGGTGGTGCTAGCGAAGAAGATGAGGACTGGTTGTCGCTCGCGCCGCCAGAGCCAACGAAGTCCCACCCAAAATCGACCGGGCCTACAGTGCCCCCATCCATCTCACCTGCGCCAAGTGATTCCATGCAGTCCGGTGGTGGGGCCAAACGCGATCAGGTCGAATCGCTTTCGGCGGCCGATTTGGCTGACGAAGACTCGGACAATCCGTTCGCTTCGATCGAAACCTCATCCCCCAATCCGCCTTCGGGTGACGAAGACGATCCCTTCACGATGGCTCCCGTTTCGCAGCGACCGGTGTCCGACCAACCGTTCACTGATTTATTTGCCGCTGACCAATCCGATGCATCAGACCCGTTCGCCTCCTTGCCAGAACTGGAGTCGTTCGGTGCCCCTAAAGCTGGCAGTGGCTCGGGGTCGCAATCGATGCCAGCGGCTCGGGAACCGAAAATCGAGTACGAGGATGAGTACCGGATTCGTTGTCCGATTTGTGAATCGATGTTGGTCGTCAAGGCTTCGCAAAGTGGGCAAACGGTGCGATGTGGTGACTGTCACGGCAAAGTAAAAGTTGGCCCGCCACCACGTAAACGAAAGAAAACGGAAGCCCCGTCGATTGAATCCGCGGCAACATTTCGTTTCACTGAGACGACGTCCAAAGGTCGTCCGGCCGATCCGATGAAACGCAGTGCCGAGGAGCTGTTAGAAGAGGCCTCGCGTGAGGAACCGGATGAAGAGCAGAAGTTGTCGATGGCGTTTGATACGCCGAGCGTTGCGAGTTGGATGCGCGCCGTCTTCGGGATTTTTTTGGATGTCGGTGTGATCGTTCATCTGCTGGGGCTTTCGGTGATCTTGGCGGTTCCCGCTGCAATTATTTCACCTTACCCCACGCTGTCGGTGATCTTCGTACCGCTGGCACTGCTGGGTATCACGCTGACGGTGTCATGTGGGTTTGCGGTGCTTTTTTCGGTCGCCAATGATGCCGACCGAGTCGAAGACTGGCCAACGGTTGACCCGGCAGCTTGGTTCGAAACGTTATGGTTGGTAATCGCAGCGACCGCGATTTCGGTTGGCCCCGCTTACGTGATCTCGACGCTGGTCAGTGCTCCGCCGATTCTTGTAATCTCCCTGGTGATGTTCTGTGTCTACGCGGTGTTCCCCATCGTGCTGTTGTCGATGCTGGATATGCAAACGGTCACGATGCCATTTTCGGCAGACGTGTCAAAGAGTTTGACTCGCTGCCAGGACGACTGGGGCATTTTCTACTTCAGCACCGGTGTGTTGTTCGCCGCATTATTCGGGTACTTCGTATTTGCCCCCCAATCGCCGATGGGAATTGGGATCGGGATCGTCTTTTCGATCATGGCCGTGTTTGTTTACTTCGCCATTTTGGGGCGACTGGCGGTCGCGATTAGCGGCGTCGTCGAGTTGGGGGCCCTTGATAACCCGTCCGGTGACGACGAAGAAGCGGCGTCCTAGAGACGCTGTCCGGTGACCGCACAATGCCCCGCAGGGGTTCCGATCCGGGCACGATCTATTCGCGGTTGTTTTGATAAGGACGCGTGCTGATGACGCCTTCGGTGGGGCTGGATGCGGTGCCGTAAAGACGCTTGGGAATCCGGCCGGCAAGGAAGGCGTGACGCCCGGCGACCGCGGCATGCTTCATCGCGATCGCCATCTGGACGGGGTCACGGGCGTGCGCGATCGCTGTATTAAGCAATACGGCGTCGCCACCAAGCTCGAACGCTTCGGCCACATCACTGGCCGTTCCGACTCCGGCGTCGATGATCACCGGGTACTCAGGATCGTCCTCCTTGAGGTACTCCAGGATGATTCGCAAGTTATTCGGATTGAGCAAACCTTGGCCGCTTCCGATTGGGCTTCCGGCAGGCATCACGCTGGCCGCACCGGCTTGCTTGAGGCGTTGCGCGGTGACCGGGCAGTCACTCGTGTAGCAGAGTACCTGGAAGCCTTCTTTGGCAAGTTCTGCACACGCGGATACGGTTTCGGCGGGATCAGGAAGCAACGTCTTGCTGTCCCCCAGCACTTCTAACTTGACCCAATCGGCACCCGGGTTGCCAAGCGTTCGCAAGATTTCACGACCGAGCTTGGCCGCTCGAATGGCATCGGCCGCGGTGTAGCAACCGGCCGTGTTGGGAAGCAGCGTGTATCGATCGAGGTCGATGAAGTCGAGAATGTTTTTGCCGCCGCGTTCATACAATCGCTCACGCCGAACGGCGACGGTCACACAATCGGCACCGGATGCGTCCAGGCTGTCACGCATTTGCTCCATCGTGTCGTAACGGCCGGTGCCGACGATTAGTCGACTGTGCAAATCATGCCCACCGACGCGTAAAGGTTTCTCAGACGCTGGCATGAATCGTAGCAAACATTGGGTGACAGGAAATTGGGTGGTAGAAAGCGGACGGCGATGTGGTCGGTGGAGCCGATGGCAAATTTCACAAACAAGCGAAATAGAACGGTAGGATAACGCGAGGTCGATCAACCGCCACCGACAAGCGTGACGACTTCGACCGCGTCACCATCACGAACGATCGCGCTCGCGTAGTCCTCGCGAGGCACAACGTCGGCGTTGACTTCGACCGCGAGGTAGTTGGGTGGGACATCGACGGTGTCCAACAGTTGTTGAACGCTCATCTCGGTTTCCAAATCAACCGGGTCGCCGTTGACAGTGATTCTAATCATAGGATGTCGTCGTTGGCCGCGGCCGATTGTGGTGACAGGGCGAATGGGGGCGAAGGCGTTTTATGAACCCGTTCCAGCCAACAGAGCCGACTCACCGCGTTGTCGACCGGAACAACTCTCCGACGCCTTCGGTTCGATTTGATTTGGAGGTAGCGGAACGCGCGAAGCGTTTCGATGATGTTCGATCAACGGTGAGAGGACGCACGAATGCCGTCTCACCGAAAGCCTCGGCGGCTTCCGCTACGGGGCACCGATAAAGGGCCGTGGGGAGCGTTGGCGGCTCAGGGCACTCAATCGTTGGCTTCGTCAAAGGCTGCGTCGAAGGCGCGACCGCTGGGCGAAAAGTCCAATTTCTTCGTGAACTCGCAGGCTTCGGCTGCACCAAAATCACGATCCATCCCGCTGTCTTCCCATTCGATCGAAAGCGGTCCTTGGTAGCCAATATCGTTGAGGGCACGGATGATTTCTTCAAAGTTCACGCCGCCACGTCCGGGACTGCGAAAATCCCAACCGCGTCGGGCATCGCCGAAATTGATATGGCTACAATTAATTCCGCTCAACCCGTCGAGCGTCACGATCGCATCCTTGATGTGGACGTGGTAAATCCGGTCCGGAAAGCGACGGATGAACTTGACCGGATCGACGCCTTGCCAAATCAGGTGGCTAGGATCGAAGTTAAAGCCGAATTCGGGGCGATTGTCGAGCGCTTCGAGGGCGCGTTCGGCGGTGTAAATGTCAAAGGCGATTTCGGTCGGGTGAACTTCTAAGGCGAAGCGTACGCCACATTCACCGAAGACATCCATGATCGGATTGAAACGCTCGGCGAGCAGGTTGAAACCGTCATCGATCATGCTCGGAGGCACCGGTGGGAACGAATACAGTAAGTGCCAAATGCTGCTGCCCGTGAAGCCGTTGACGACTTCGACGCCGAATTTTTGCGCCGCTCGGGCCGTGTTCATCAATTCTTCGGCGGCTCTCTGGTTGACTCCATCGGGATCACCATCGCCCCACACGTAGTCCGGCAGGATCGCTTGGTGCCGTTGATCGATTCGGTCCAGCACCGCTTGGCCGGCGAGGTGGGCGCTTATCGCATGACATTGCAAGCCGGCGTCGTCGAGTGCCTGGCGTTTGTTGTCGCAGTAATCGACTTCGGCGAGCGCCTTGTCGACTTCAAAGTGATCCCCCCAACATGCAAGTTCGATCCCGTCGTATCCGAACCCCTTGGTTTTTTCCACCATAGTGGTGAACGGAAGATCTGCCCATTGACCGGTAAAGAGAGTGACGGGGCGCGCCATGGAGTACTCCGATAAAATAAGATGTGATCGTGCGTACGGGAGGATAATTGAGTGCTCTGTTCCGAATCGAACGCCGTGTCTTAGCCTTGAGCATTGACATCGATTGTCGCCAAATCCGCAGTAAACGCCTTTGGGCGGAGCCTTAAGGCAAATTGAAACGCAGCACTCGCGGGGTATTGTGCGCTGGATTCATCTTCGACTGCAACAACCCCCGGACAAATGCCGACAGAGACTGCAGAACCGAAGCGAAAACCGTAAACCAAACGACTTTGGCACTCGATCAACGTCGCCAGCCCCTGCAATATGTTGGACCGGTACCTGGTGTTCGAGCCTGCGGCGGGTGCATTACGGACTAGAATGAATCGATCGTTAGCGGCGTTCTATCGGACGCGTTCGGGCGATCTTGATCATGGGAAGTCGCTCCGGATTGGGAAGGCCACCACCCAATCGGATTGGCATTATTTTCAAGAATTGATTCTGATTTTGCCCGCAAAGCGATTCCATTTGGCAAATCCGTTGAGAGTCCGGCCGCTTGGCTTAGAATGTGGCCGTCACCGAAGGTCAGACGTTGCACCGAAACGTAGAGCACGGGACCATTGCGCGATCGCACCACCATTGCGCGATCGCAAAACGCGTGTATTTCGGCGGAGCGGATTCCGGGCAGACTGGATTTCCGGAGTGTGGAATTCGGGCAATGCGGACAACGCGTCCGCTTGGACATCTTTGCGACGACCAATCGGCCCCGCGTTCCGGTTGTTCGGGGTAAGATCTATTTGGGGCAAAACTGTCCCGCGTTGCAGCAAACTTTTCGCGACCAGCATAAATCTCAATGGCTCATAAGAACGGCAAATCGGCTCCCGCAGCTCCTCGTGTCACCCAACCGACCACGATGGAGGCGGTCAAAGAACGTCTACGCAGCAGTCTGCTGAAGAAACGCGACGCGCTTGAAGTGGACAAGTTCTTCCGCGCCTTGGTCAAACTGGAAGGCAGCGATTTGCACATGAAAGTTGGCCAACCGCCGATGGTGCGTGTTGGCGGCGAATTAAAACCGCTTAATCGCGGCCCAATCGACTCGGAGGAAATGGTCGAGCTGTTGCTGCCGATGATGGACGAGCGAAACCTGCTGATTTTTGAAGAAGAAGGCGGCGCTGACTTTGCGTACCTCTGCGAAGTCGACGGTGTTCGCTGGCGATTCCGGGTCAACATGCTCAAATCACTTGGCAATATCGGATTAGTTGCCCGGCGGATTAACAATTTTATCCCCGACTTTCGCGGGCTGTTTTTGCCCGATTCGATCGAGCAGCTCTGTCACTTCGAACAGGGCATGGTGCTACTCGCGGGGGTCACCGGTAGCGGTAAAAGTACGACGATCGGTTCGATGCTCAACTACATCAATTCGCTCTACCGCAAGCACATTTTGACGTTGGAAGATCCGATCGAATTTATCTTCACCGAGGATAAATGCTTGATCAACCAACGGGAAATGGGGCAGGACGTCAAAGACTTTAACATCGGGATGAAGCACGCCGTTCGTGAAGACCCCGATATCATCCTGGTCGGCGAGCTACGGGATGAAGAGACATTCATGACGGCCATCCACGCCGCCGAAACTGGTCACTTGGTCTTCGGGACGATTCACGCCGCGAGTGCGTCGACCACGATCGGGCGGATTTTGGATTTGTTCCCCGAAGAAATGCACAATGCTATCCGCAGTGCGATCGCATTTAACATGAAGGGAATCGTCGCTCAGAAGCTGCTCAGGAGCATCAAGCCGGGGGTCTCGCGAGTCCCGACGTGTGAGGTGATGACGTTCAATCCGACGATCCGAAAACTGGTTTTGGAAGGTAAAGATGAAAAGCTGCCTGACGCGATCCGCATCGGCGCCGAAGATGGGATGCAAGACTTTACGATGAGTCTAAAGGGCCTGATCGACGACGAATTGATCGACCGACCGACCGCGTTTGCCGTCGCGCCGAACAAGGATGCCTTGAAAATGGCCCTCAAGGGGATCGACGTCAAAGCACCGGGGATTTTGTAAGAATCGTTCCGTGGCATGATCGCAAGGGCATCGCGGTGATCGGCAATCTCTAGCCGCGACGCACGACGACGCGTCCGTCCGTTTGTTTTTCCCTGACGGGAATTGTTCGGATGCCGGCTTCGATGACGCCGCTGCTGTGAGTACCTTATTGCGAGATCGGAGAAAACGCGACACCTCCAGCATGACATTGTTCTGCCGAATGAGCGACGCGTCTCCGACATCAGTTTCCATCCCGTCCTCTTATCTCCGTCCCCGCCTTAATGCCACAAGATGATCAGCCTCAGCTCTGGCAATCGGTCGCGCCAGTCGAGTTTACGCCCAAGCTGAACGACAATTCGCAAGCCCAAGCACTGTTGATCGGTGCTCGGCAGGGGGCCGGTTTCGCGATCGCCGCTGGACAGGTTTCGCACGCCATTCAGTCCCGCGCGACTCAAGTGCTGTTCGATTTCACCGCCGCCGGAAGCACAATTCGGTACATGATCGATGGTCAATGGGAACAGTTGCCCCCACTCGATCGCGAAAGCAGTGATGCGATGCTGATCGCACTCAAGCAACTTAGCTTGATGAACCCCGCCGATCGCCGCAGTGCCCAATCGGGGTCGGTGATGGCCAAGCTGAAGAAAGAGAAATACGACGTCCTATTGCAATCTCAAGGCGTGCCGACCGGCGAACGAGTCCTGATGCGACTGGAAGCACAGCAGGTCCCGTTTGAGACGCTGGCCGATCTTGGCATGCGTGACAAGATGGTCGCGACGGTCAAACAGTACCTCAATTCCGATGGCGACATCGCCCTGCTCACGGCGCCGAAGGGCGAAGGCTTGACGACCTCCTGGAACATCGCAATCGGTGCCGCAGACCGCTTGGTGCGTGACTTTCAGTCATTCGAAGAGCAAGCGAAACCGGAGCCGGAAATCATCAACATCAACCCGAACTACTTCGGTGGTTCGACCGGCTTGACGCCATACGAAGCGCTGCGGAAGGCAATCTTGAAAGAGCCCGACGTTTACATGTTCCCCGAACCGGTGGATTCGGAAACGTTCAAGTTAGCGTTGGACCAAGTCGAAAGCTTGGATAAAAAAATCATCACCCGTTTGGTCGCCAACAGCGCCGTCGAAGGCTTCGCACGATTGGTTGCGAAGTATGCCGACCATCGGCAAGCGATCGCACAGAAGCTTTCATGCGTGATCGGCCAGCGTCTGGTCCGGCGTCTGTGTGACAATTGCAAAGTGGGCTATCAGCCGCCGCCGCAATTGCTGCAACAATTGGGCATACCACAAGGCCGTGTCGCGTTGTTGTATCAACCGTTCATTCCACCGCCTCCAGAACAGCAAGTGGACGAGAATGGTCGCCCGGCACCGATCACGCCATGCCCAGTCTGTCACGGACGCGGTTACTTCGGACGAATCGCAATTTACGAGTTGTTGTTGCCGGGGCCAAAGCTTCGGGATGCGATTACAAAGACACAGGATCTCGCCAAGCTAGCCGCGATCGCAAAGTCCGAAGGCTTCCACAATGTGCAAACTGAGGCCGTCTTAACTGTCGCCCGCGGCCTGACGAGCCTGGACGAATTAAAGCGAGCCTTCGCCCGTAAGACACAATAGTGCCGGCTTGAACTCGGCATCACGTGACGAAAGAAAACGCTCGCGGGACACACCGATCAACGTGGTAGCGAAAAGTGCCGAGTGTTTCAATCTTGCTCGGCCGCTAACGGGTTTGGTCATCGAGCATTTCGATTTTAAATCCACTTCGCATAGCGATCTGGTCGATTAAATCGGAGTTGCTACCGGGGTATGGCAACGTTGCGATTTGCTCGCGTCCAATTGACCACCGTCGATCCGTGCAAGCCGGCGGCTACACTGTCTATCGAGAACTGTTCGAAACGTCGATCGTAGTGACGGACTTCTAAGCAGGCAAACACGAGTCTTTGGGTTTAAACATCTTTGGGTTTAAACATCTGGATAACACCTTCCCGCTTGCGGGAGGGTCGGACGAGCAAACGGCCGGGGAGGGTGCCCTCTCCGGGCCTGAAGGCCCGACTCTCCCAGTGGGAGAGTGAAATGACTTAAGCCGAATCTTTCGTGTTCAACTGCTTAGCTTCTTGGGATGCCTTCGAAAAGAGCCGAACCGATTCGAACCATGGTCGCCCCGGCGGCGATAGCTTCTCCGAAGTCACCGCTCATTCCCATCGATAATTCTGGCAGTCGCCGGTCGAGTTCACCTTCGAGTTCGTCACGAAGTCGGGCGACCTCGGCGAACTGTCTGGCAGCTTCATCGCCGGCGGTTCCCCAACCGGCCATGGCCATCAGGCCGAGCAAGTTTACCGATGCCGGATCGCAATGCTTGGCGAGGCGGCGAATTTCTTCGACCGATAAGCCGGTTTTGTTTTCGTCCCCACTGACGTTGACTTCCAGTAGAACATCGGTCACACAGTTTTGATGTCGAGATTCTTCTTCGATCGCCCGCAATAGGCGTTCGCTATCGACCGAGTGGATCAGCGGCCGGTGTTTTAGTAAACGCCGAAGCTTGTTCGTTTGCACGTGACCGATCATGTGCCATCGAAAGTCTTTGGGGACAGTCAGTTCGGCCGCTTTTTGCCAGAGCACCTGAGGGCGATTTTCACCAAGGTCTGCGCACCCGACGTCAATCAAACTTTGTGTCGTCGAGGCATCGACATATTTAGTGACACCGATTAAGCGAACGCTTTCGCTTGGTCGACCGGCGGCCGACTCGGCTTGACGAATCTTTTGAACAACGGCTTGGTAGTTCGCTCGTATCTGATCGATCATTTTCACTCGTGATCTTCGCTTCCTTCGACGACAACAAGCTCTTCCCAGCTTTGGTCGTGGGCATAGAATCGGGCGGCAAAAAAATCGACGATCATTTGCTTTCCGAAAAAACTTCGCGGGCCACCTTCATGGAGAGATCGGTAAAGGATCCACTGGGATGCTTCGGATTGGATACGGAATGCCGACGCTGTCGAATGCGGTACGGGTTCTAATTGTTCAGCGACGGTCAACTGTCGCCAGGTTCGTTTCGACGAAAATCGTTTTTTGTTGAGATCAATCCATAGCGGTGAAAACAGTTGACCGACACCGCGATCCGTCCATTGCAATTCACCTTCGTCATTCACGCTTAACCGCTGAGAACTCGGTGCCGTTGTCCACTCGTCTGCCGCAAGCGGAAGAAGCAACCCTTGACTAGTTTTTGACTTAAACAGCATCTCGGTCAAGTCGTCCTGTGATGTCAATGTGACGGAATCGGAGATGGGAATCGTCGAACGATACTCAATTCGTCGTTCCGAATTTTCGGGAGCATTCCGATAGTCTGTTTGAACAATCGCGTCGGCGATCAAACAACAGCGATCTTCGCGAATCAAAGCGACTTGCCGCTGGACCGCGAAGCCGTCATCGTACGATTGTTCGAACTCAAGGTAATGAACATCATCGTCAGTGTATTCGCAGGTCAGTTCCCAATCGGTGACCGGCTTGAGTTGGATCCCATCGACGTGAAGCGACGTCTTCCAACGACCGGACAACAATACGGTTTTGCCCGTGGCCATTTCGAAATGAAACTCCTTGCCGCGATAATCTAGGAACACCCGTCCGCGACGCGCATCCCAATCGGGTAAAAGACAGGCTAACTTTGCCCCTTCGTGATGCATCAGTGACTCGGGCAGGGATGTCATCCAGGTCAATCGCCGGATCGATGGCGTTTGGCCTAACAAAGCATCGATCGTCGGAACAAAAACCGGTGGATCTAACTGCGCTGCTTGTCGCAGCAAACCCGTCGTGCGTGTATCGCCCCATCGCCCGTCCGACTTGGGGACGAATGCCGTGCTCCCATCGCCACGTGAAAGGGCGAGCATCCAAGTTGTCAGTTCACGCGCGACCTCGTGCAATTGGTCACTTGTCTTTCGAATCTGCTTTGCCTGGCGTTTGTTAAGGCTGAAATGCTCGCTCGCAAACTGTGCTGACAAGATCGCGGCGAGCCAGGAATGACAACGCAACACTGACGCGAGAACCAAACGTACGTCTTGCGGATGCTCCAGTGCCGAACACACACAGCGCTCGGGTTGCTCGGCCCAGCGGGCGATCGACGACAACGACGTCTCAAACATGCGGCGGCAAGATGGCAACGGCTGAAGTGTCAGACTAAGCGTCAACCCAATTTCACCCGTTGCGATCAGGTACGCCGGGTGCGAAGCATCCTGATCAAGCCAACCTTCACGCAACTCTTGAATCGTACCGAGCCATTCCCACCAGGTAGGTTCATCGAGGTGTTTGAGCAGTCCGGGGAGGGCCGCCGCGGCAATCGCCAGGAGGCTCGACTGTTTCAACTCGTCACCGGCGAATGTGGCCAACTCGAATAGATCACCGGTGAGCCGAGCGAATTCCAAAGCGCGAAATCGATCCGCTGTCACCGACGCATCTGCAGCTAACCGAGAAAGAAACTCGATGAAGATTTCATCATCAAGCGGCGAAAAATTCGCCGGCGAGATGCCCCAGCGATAGACCTCGCCTGCTTTGGTTGAATCACCAAAGATCTTTTTTATGGGAGTACTCTTTCGTTGTTGGGCAATTTGTTTGCGAAGCGTCACCCATTGCGGCGAAATCGGCGAGTCGACGTTTGAGGACGTTCCTGGCAATTGGCGCGTTGGTTGGTCGAGTCCCTGGGACTTGGAGATTTGCATCGATGGACGCTCGGGGCTGGCGATTGCTGCCGTTGAGGATTTCGCAGACTGGCGAGACATACGAGATAGACGAAGAAGAGTGAAGATCCCTCTGCCCCGGTTACTGAAAGGCGATTGACAGGATCGAGCGGTCGGGAAGAGAAGGCAAAACGGACAAGCCGTGGCTGATTCAATGGCTAGCCGGGCTGTGAGGAATGAGTGAATGTTCGGGTTCGGCTCATCAGCCGACGAGCGTTCGCCCCGGTGATTGCACCGAAACCGTAGCGAACGCTCTTTGGCATCCGTCCTGAGGGCGATAACCTAATGATCTGTTGACAGCCACCCGGACCGGGCGATGAATAGCGCGGCATTGAATTTGCTGAACTTTGAATTTGCCTAAGTTAACTAGTCCGGATCGAGCGTGCACCTCCCCCCAGAGATTAGGACTTGTCGTGATTGCCAAGTTATCCAATGTCATTTTAATTGCGTTGTTCGTGACCGTCCCCCTCGGGGTCGTAGGCTGTGGCGGCCGTAGCGAGACAAGTGAGTCGAAATCACCTCAGGCTGGTTCGTCGAATCTCGAGGGTGAAAATGGCATCGTGGGTGATACCGATTCATCCGTCGAGTCTTCGTCTGAAATCGCCGCAGCCCCGTCCGCTTCGTCTGAATTGAAAGCAGATGAAGTTACCGAAAACGTGCCTGCCAAGGAGCGATCCCTCCCCAGCCTCACGTCACCGGAAAACACGCCTACCGAGATGGCCGACGATGCGACGCCCCTGGCGACTCCGAATTCGCAGTGGAATCGCGGCCCATCGGCGCAAGAGATCGCGGCGAAGGCATTCGAGCCACCTCCCGGAGCGACATCGCTGAGCAAAGAAGGGCGGCTCTGGATTGACCCTAAAAAGAAGCGAGTTTACATCGATGGCTATGTCGCGATGACGCGTGGCCCACTGGAAATGTTTGCGTGCCCTGCCGGTACCAAAGAACATGAATCGATCGTTGCGGCACTCAGCCGTTCGCGCGATGCCCATGCGGCTCTCCTGGCTGTCGAGGCAAGCCCGGGAACCCCGGTGCGATTTCGGCCTGAGTATGTCCCTCCGACTGGCCAAGTCATCCGCGTCTGGGTGTGCTGGTACGATTCGGACGGAAAATTTCATACCGTCGATGCCCGCGAGTGGATTCATGACCTGGACACCGGCAAAGCGATGGCGACCGAGTGGGTCTTCGCCGGCAGCGGTTTTTGGCAAGACCCTGAGGACAATCGTGAATACTACGAAGCTGATTCGGGTGACATGATTTGCGTCTCGAATTTTTCGAGTGCGATGCTGGATGTGGCGATCAGCAGTAGTGCCGATGCTGATGCGTTGCGTTTTGAGCCCTTTGAATCAAAGATTCCGGCCCGCGAAACCCCTGTGCGATTGGTGCTCGTTCCGGTCCCCAACCCTACCGATGAGGCTGATTCAAAAGCGCAGACACCGGACCAAATTCGGCCCACTGCCGATGACGTTCCGCGATCGAAAGAAAGCGAGAATTTCACAGAACGTTCTGCTTCTTCGTGATCGCGAAATGCAAATGAAATCCGGATTGGCGGTCGGGCGTCTGCCGATCCCGCACGATTGATTCAATCCGAACCGCGCTCATAGCCTGATTGGACTATCTCCCTCCCGACTGCAAAAGGTGGTGTACGGCAACAAATGCGAACCTAGGGTTTTCGGACATCATCGCTCGTGTTGAGCGATCGACCGTTTCGGAACCAGGATCATGGCTGTATCACCACTAAAACAGAAGCATTGGTTCAGGCTGAGCAGCCTGATCGTTTGCACTTCACTTGTCACACTCGCGACGCTGCACCATCTCGATCTTCAAAATCGATCGGTGCTGATACTCTGTTATGTCGCGGCGATCGCGTCGTTGCATATTTTGGTCGCCAGCTTTCGGGATCACGCACCATCGACCGACCGATCTGTTGGCACACCTTCTGAGCAGCAGCTTGCGGCGGCTCGCACCCAGACGCTTCAGCAAATTGAACGCGAATTCAGGACTCCGTTGACCACCATTACGGCGATCAGCGAAGCTCTGCTTGATGTCGGTGGCGGCTGCCAAGATTCCGCGACCGATAACACAGACCGTCATCGTGATGCAGACCAGCGTGAGTTTTTGCGTGACATTCATCATTCTGCGCTCGATGTGCTGAACTTTGTCAACGACATATCTGACTGCGAAAAGGCATCTGCCGGGGCGATTCGTTTGATCCCACAACCGGTGGCTCTGATCGATCTGATGGACCGATGCCTCGCGATGCTGACACCGCGGGCAGAAGAGAAGGGGCTGACGCTGACCGCTCAAGTCGACGACGAATTAACCGAAGTGATCGCCGATCCGATTCGCTTGCGCCAAATCACCTTGAAGTTGATTTCCAATGCGATCAAGAACAGCCAATCGGGCGGCATGGTGATTGTCCAGGTTCGCCCCGACGAAGGTCGATGTTTCCGAATCACGGTTCGCGATACCGGGCAAGGAATGACTTCGGACCAAATGAAGCACCTCTTCGATCCCTTTGTGCAATCGGACGACGAGCGCCAGGGAATCGGACAACGATTCGATATGGCGATCGTGAAGCACCTGGTCGAACTACACGGTGGCTCAATCGACGTACAAAGCGTTTTGGGATCGGGAACTCGATTGATGGTGCGCATTCCACGAACATGCGACCTCGCCAACCGGGTTCATCGAACCCCCGAAGATCGTATCGCACCGCTGGGTAAGCGGGGACGTCGGCGGGAGATCGGTAGGCCTCAACCGTCGTGAGTTTCGGTCTGATTGATAAGAACGAACTAGCCAATGAAGGAAAACTGCATGAATCACGATTACGAAAACCGTGTTCACGAAATCGGCAACCACGACGGCTCGGATTCGTTTGTTCGAACGGATTCCCAGTCTGATCATTGGATTCATTCGAAACACGAATCAGCCGTAGGCATCGATGCCCCACGCAAGCCGCGGGTGTTAATCGCTGATGGTAACGCGACGGTGCGCAAATTGATCCGGTGGGCGCTGCGTGACGATGAGTACGAGATCGTCGAAGCGAGTAACGGTCCGGATGCCTACGTTTTGGCGACCGAATCTCCGGAGCCGATTGCGATCCTTCTGGACGCAAATCTCGGTGGCGGAATGACCGGTCACGACGTTTGTCGTTCACTCAAAGACGACCTGCAGTTCTGTAAGATACCGGTCATCATGCTAGTCACAATCGGATCGCATGAGGAGATTTCGGATGCCGTCGAGGCAGGCGCGGATGAGGTATTGAGTAAGCCGATTCACCGCGACGAATTGAACATTCGTATTCGTTCGGCTACTCGATCGCAACGAGAAAGCCCTGCATCGATCGATATCGAAAGTGTCACTTTGACGCTCGCACATCTTATTGCGATCAAAGACGGTTACAGCAGTGGTCACGCCGAACAAGTCGCCAACTATGCCGTCGCGTTTGGCAAAACGCTTGGGATGGATCACGAAGATCTGCGTTTGTTGCGATTCGGAGCGATGCTCCACAATATCGGAAAAGTATCGATCCCTGACGCGATCCTTGAAAAGACCACCGCGCTGACGCCTCGTGAGCGAGCGATCATTCATCAACACCCGCGGGTCGGCAGCGACATCTGTGTGTCACTGAAACAACTTGAGCCGGTTTTGCCGATTATCCGGCACCACAAAGAGCACTTTGACGGAACAGGCTTTCCCGACGGATTACGCGGAGATCAGATTCCCTTGAAGGCACAGATCGTAGGGATCGCAGACGTTTTCAGCGCGTTGACGAACGATCGATCGTTTCGGAGGGCCAAAACTAAGCTCGAAGCGATCGAAATCTTAAAACATCGCGTCATCCAAGGAATGCATGACCCAAAATTAGTGGAGCAGTTCTGCCAAATGATCTTGGCTGATTCGCTGCCAGCAGCAGACACTCCGAATCGCGAAGCAAATTTGGAGACGTCTTTCGCTCCCATTGTTTCGTCGTCACTACAACATTCCACATGACATCCGAAAACAAGAATATCCTTCTCGCGGAAGACAATCCGGGATTGGCTCGCGTGTTGTCATTCAAGTTTCTGAGCTGTGGATTTGAGCCAATCACTTGCGCCGACGGTCATTCGGCGTGGTGCGCTTTCGAACAGCAGGAGATCGCTGCGGTAGTCACCGATCACGAGATGCCAGGGCTGTCGGGACTGGAGTTGATCGCCAGAGTGAAACAAGTTCGGCCGGACATGCCCTGCTTTTTAGTAAGCGGTAGAAAACTGGAACTGGTCCGTGACCGGCGAGTGAAAGAACTTGGCATTGTGGATGTTTTTGGGAAACCGTTTAGTCCTTCGTCCATCGTTAATTCGGTCGCCGATTCGCTGAAGATCGCGCTCGTCGGACCACCGATTGTGCTTCCCATTCGATTTCCTGCCACCGCCGGCGGTTCATTCATCCCAGGGCCCAGTCCATGAACTCGCATGACATTGATCCTTCGGAACACAGTCCGTCAATCCGAGCCACGGGCGGCCAGTTGCGTCAACTTGATCAATCGATGGCCGCTCGTTTGGCCGAGCAAATTGAACTGTCGATTCGCATCGCCGCAGACGATGACGACACAACGTTGATCGTTCAAGCGAAATCGCAGCCGGGAAAGGTTCAATTAGAAACACGTGGTGAACAGGTTCGGTCGGCACTCGCGCTCCCTCAAGGCTCCGTCGCCGTTTGGGAATGTGAATCCGGTCACGCCAAGCGGATCGCCAACCACGCCGCCGCGGTGCTTCAATTGGCGATCACGAAACATGAAAATAATCAACTGCTTTCCGAGGTACAGTCACTGACCAACCAAGTGATGCAAGACTTCGAAGAGTTGTCACTGATTCGTACGCTCGCTTCGAGCTTGGAATTGCCACAATCGACAAACGACATCGATACGTTTGTCGTCTCTTCCTTGCTGCCGTTGGTAAGTGGCGTCGGGGCTGAATCAATCGCGGCTGTCTTGACAGACGACAATCAGATGCGGGCACCGCTCTGGACGGGAAAGAAACTTCTGTCCAACGAAGCGACTTGGAATCTGATCGAACGGCTGCGTGACGAAGCCGCCTCGCGGCCTGTCGTGCGGAATCATGATATCGGCTGTGATCCCGATTGCGATGATTTGGTGCACGAGATCATGTTGGTCGAATGCGCCAGCGAAGCAAGAAAGCACGGTTGGATTTTGTCCTGCAATCGCATGCGTGACGAAAAAGATGATTTACCGTGGGCCCAGTTGGGATTCACGACCGTGCAGGCTTCTCTGATGGAAACGGTGACTAACCAATTGGCGTCGCAGCTCAATAACATTCGCTTGCTTCGTCAGAAAGAAGAATTGTTTACCGATGTGATTCGAGCATTGGTCAACGCCGTCGAGGCACGAGATCCCTACACGTGTGGCCATAGCGAACGTGTCGCCTCGTTTGCTCGGCTGATCGCCGCGAAAATTGGATTTAGTCCATCCGAATGCGAACGGATCTATCTGACCGGTCTTCTACACGATGTCGGCAAGATCGCCATTCCCGACGGAGTTCTTCAGAAACCGAACTCACTGAATCCGGAAGAGCGAGAGATTATCGAGACGCATACGGATTTCGGCTGGCGAATCCTCCATGAGCTTGAAGCGCTCCAAGACATTTTGCCGGGTGTGCTCTACCATCACGAACATTGGGATGGTGGCGGGTATCCGGATCGGCTTGTCGGCGAGAACATCCCCATCGATGGTCGTGTCCTAGCCGTATGCGATGCCTTCGACGCGATGACCAGTGACCGGCCTTATCGGCGTGGCATGTCGGTCGAAAAAGCCATTGGTATCCTTCAAGGTGGTGCCGGTCAGTTCTGGGATCCTAACCTCGTCAACGTGTTCGCACAGCATCTAGACGAGATTGATCATGTTCGACGCAGTCATCGCCCACGCGTTCCGATCACACGCCCCGCACCGATCGATGGTCAGCCAGTCATCGGAATCGCAGGAGTTTCGGTCTCGTCGATCGCTAACTTAAGCGAATAGGCAACGGATAAAGCAACGCGTTTCGGTACTTCTCAATCGAAGGTCAAAGCAACGGGCAATGATAGCTCGCCGATGCCTCCGCGGCTTCCGATACGATGCTGATACACATTCACGCGGCATGGCGTTCGACGCGTGCGCCGCTTTGACTGACACGCCGCAGGAGTGCGTGGTAGTCACCGGGTTTCGCGATGACTCGCTCGAACCCCGCGGTCTTGGCTTGCTCGCAAAGTCGTGGAGTCACGAAATGGCTGATCAAAAGATGCTTCGTCCTTGCGGGCACAGAAGAGACGACTCCGTTAAGCGGTTTTCCGCGCGTCGCTGAGTCATCCCACCAATACTCATCAATGCCTTGGATCGAGTTTAACGCATCCGGGCGACAGATCACTGCGGGCATCGCACCGACCGAAGCAATCGCAAGCAACGCCTCGGCCATCATTCGGTCCTGAGACACGATGGCCAAACTGCGTGGCTTCGAAGAGAGCGAGTCGATCACGCCACATTCTCGCAAGCGTTGTGGCAATCGGTTCTGCCAGCCATGCCACCAAATTCCTTCGGTGGCAAACGTTTCGGTCGGCGAAGGGCGACTGCCCGCGACCAACGGTCCGAGTAGCAAAAGCCTGACTGCGTGTGGGTGCTGCTCGCAGATTTGCTCCCATTGCACGCCCCGATCGCTCGCATCGTTTGGCTGACAAAGCAGAATCCCATGGACATCGCTTGCCGGTCGAACGAGGGCGTCGTGAAGCGTCCGCCGATAGGCCAGTTGGGAAACACTCGTTTCACAAAAATCGTAAGCATCACGAAATGGCAATGCAGAACGATCGCCGATCCAAAGCAGGGTGCCGACACTCCGATCGAGCGGCGATTGTAGTCCGATCGTCGCGGCGGTTGAGTTTCTGGGCATAGCGACAGAGATCATTAAGAACGAGCAATGATCGTCGCCTTTACGGCGGGCATGGCTAAAAGCGGTCGAGCGTGATGCCAGCGGCTACACCGACATCAGTGTTTCGGCTTCGTGCAAGCAGTCCCATGCTTCACGCGATGTCGAACACTGACGGAGACGATCTAAAAAGGAATCGACCGAGATCAATCGGCTGATCTTGGCAAGATTACGAAGGTGAGCGGCATCGTCGTAAGAGCAGATCAAAAAAAAGATGTCGGTCATGTGACCGGTATCGGAGAACGGAATCCGAGCCGGACTGACGGCGAGCCCGATCACCGAATCGGCGAGGATCGAGGTCTGCGGCCGTCGTGGGTGCATCAAGGCGACGCCGCAATCGAGCGCCGTCGGGTGCATCTGCTCACGGCTCTTCACCGCGTCGGCCATCGCCGGTGCGTCCCACATCAAGCCGGACTGGGAAACGATATCGCAAAGATTGCGTATGACCGATCCGCGCGTCCGCGCCGAAAATGGAATTTCAATCGTCGCCTGGGTGCAAAGTTCATGGATGGGGCGATCAGAGGATTGATCCGTCATGCGATCGACGACCTTCTGCACCTGCTCCAGTTGGGCTGAGTCATCACTTGCGCCGATTCGTTCTTCCAACCAATGATGGATTTCTGCCTCGCTGAATCTCCATTGCCCACTAACGCGTCGCCCCGGAATACGACCTCGCATTGCCATCTTTTCTACCTGTGACGGCGTGATGTGAAGGTATTGGGCAAGCTGGGCTAAATCGAGGTCTTCCATCAGATCTTCGTTCGTTCAAACGCCATCGTCGACGCGGTGTGCTTTCAGATTCACTTTGCAAACTGCGGAGCAATTAGCAAACTGCTGGCACTGTAAGTCAAACGGGGCAGATCTAGCAACGAGATAGTTTTTAGTTTCTGGGCGGATTTTCTAAAGTTTCACCGCATCGCCGAACTCTCGCTCTTGACCGCGGCGGTCATCGAAAGCTATTCCCGAATCAAATCCCGGTCTCGGACCGCTTTCGTTTCATGAAGACGCAGACCCTCGAAGCTTGAACGCCTCACTTGAATCCTGTTTGATGAATCTGACTTCGGCCGGTCGATTGCTGCGCTGGGCATGGCTGATGATTTTAATCCAGTCGATGCCCCACGCCGAATTACAGGCACAAACGGGTGGCTCATTGGATGTTCCACAGACACGTTTAGCGCCGCTCGGAACGACGCCGCAGGGGATGCCTTCCCAGCCGGGGATGACTTCGTCACCTGCGGGAATCACTCCCTCATACGGTGCCGCACCGGCGACGTCCCTCGGCGCCCCCTCGATTCCGTCGGGTTCGTTTGATCCTTACGCGGGCGGCCCCGCCGGCGGTTATGTTCAGCCATCGCCCTACAGTGGTCTTCCCATGACCGGCGGCATGTTCGCCCCCGCGACGCCGTCTTACGGGGCCGGACCGACCTATGGCGGTCTAGCCAGTCAGCCGCCTCCGATTTTAGGAGGATCGACGATCGGGACCCCCTCGGTGATGTCCAATGCCTTCGGCGGCGCGCCGGTCGCAATTCCATCGAGTGGTTACGCGGGACCGCTATTCGGCGGCGGAGGCTATGGAACAACCATGGTCGACCCGGCACTAACGGCCCCCGGTTACGGTGCGACCGCGTACCCATCGGCCAGTCCATCGACGCTATTTCCCGGCGGAATCATTCGTCGTCCCGGTTCACTGCTTCCGCCGATCGATCCCTATCGTTTGATTCAGCGTGTCCGATTGCGTCACACGTTTCTTGGTGATCCCGGCGACAGCTCCGATATCAATACGACCGACATCGCGTTTGCGTTTGCGTTCCAACGATTTCTTTGGTCCAGCCAGCCATTGTTTGTCGCCCCATCGTTTTCGTGGCATCAGCCTCACGAATACGACTTGTACGATGCGTTCGTCGACTTTGCTTGGCAATCGGATCCGAGCCAAATCGCAGGCATGGAACTGCAGTTTGGCGCCGGTGTGTTCTCGGAGTTCGGCATCTATGACACCGACAGTATTCGTTTGCGTGGTCGCGGTTTAGGCGTGATTCGGCTTTCCCCGGCAACGACGTTTAAGCTTGGCGTGCAGTACTATGATCGGCAGCGGGTCAAGATCCTTCCCGCGGGCGGATTCTTCTGGCAACCCAATCCCTTCACAAAGATCGATTTCTACTTTCCACAACCAAGGGTATCGCGATTCCTCGCCACGTTGGGGACCCAGGATGTGTGGTGGTATCTTTCCGGTGAGTACGGTGAAGGTTCTTGGACGCGACGCGTCACGGGATTGGAACGGCAAATGGGCGGGATCGACATCGCCGGTGATGAACGCAAAGCGGACATCAACGACATGCGTGTCATTTTTGGGTTGGAGCTTGGCCGCAGTGAATTAATCCGCGCGGGTCGTCGGACTTGGTTTGCCGAAGTTGGCTACGTTTTCAATCGCGAAATCTTTGTCAACGAAGCATTGCATCAAGATCTCGACGACACCTTCATGATCCGGCTGGGAGTCGGCTACTGAGCGATGCTCCGTCGCTTCGCCGACGTTGCCGATTGGCAACAACGATGATGCGTTTCGTCATCATCAACTTCCAATCCGAGCGACTATGTTGAGATTTCATCGTCGTTGAGGACGAATTCAAGGTCTGGCACACGGAGTGCTTTTTCGGGCGTCCATGATGCCCCAGAAATCACAGCTCAGTTTCTTGCCAGCCTTTGCGACACTGGTTCTGTTGGTCGGCTGCTCCCCTCCGGCGACCTTTCGTCAACAACAAGGGAGTGTCTACGCCACGCTTGATTCCCCGGCTGCTTTCCCGACCGGGATGCGGCGAACCAAAGATGGCTGGGAAGATGCCTCGACGTGGCATTGGAAATCTGTCGACGTCCCCCAGTCGCTTCCCGGATGGATTGAAGAGCACAAACAGCGCGAGCCAGGATGGATCCGCCGAGTCATGGACCGAATCCGGTCGACCCCGCCGCTGATGGTGGGTGTCATTCAAATCGCTTCGATCGCCGCAATTACCGCGATCGCTCAATCTTACCGCAAAGTCTCGTCGCGACCGCAGGACGGGACACCCCCAGCGGTTGATTACGACCCATGATTTGACGCGGCTGGCTCGATCGGCCGCGTCGCGAACTCCGATGACTTTCCCCGTTTCCACTGCACGTCGGCTATCATAAGCAACGAAGCGACGTACAAACCCTGATGCCAATCGGACAGTGTTGCTGTGACACGAATCCTACTGACCGCTTTCGAGCCCTATGATCGATGGAAAGACAACAGTAGTTGGCTTGCCCTGATCGACTTTACCAGTTGGTATGACGGAAGCCATGACATCACGACGCGGCGCTATCCAGTTGACTTGCCCAAACTGCGACAGCAGTTACGCGAGGACCTCGCGGCGAACTATGATTTCGCCATTCATTTAGGCCAAGCCCCCGGGGCGAGCCTGATTAAGCTTGAGGCGGTTGGGTTGAATATGAGAACCAACGGAGAACCATTGTTGGTTGACGCACCGGCTGCCTATCGAACCAGCCTCGATCTGATTGCTTGTCAGGAACGATTGCTCGCCGCAGGCATTCCCACGTCGGTATCACACCATGCCGGAACGTATCTCTGCAATGCGGCGTTGTACATGAGTCTGCATTACAGCCACGAGATGGGGCGACGCACCGAGAGCTTGTTTGTGCATCTCCCGCTGACTCCCGCCCAGGTCGTCAGTGACGGCTCCAGCCATGCCAGTATGAGTACGCCGATGGAAAGCGCCGCGATCGCGTTGATCGTCGAACAGCTTGCCGAAGCTCCGTCGCATTAAGCCAAGCTTGCGATACGTCGGCCCCACATGGATGTGTCGATTGGTGTGAGCCGCGGTTTCGGCGCAGTAACCGAGGCTAACGCCCATCGGCTGATGAGCCGAACTTAAGCATGGAATCGAGACAAAGCACGAATACTCCGTTCCGGTTCGGTTTTTGAATTAGCCGAATGGCGTTAGCCACGGTTTCGTTGCATCGCTCGGCACCACTGCCCATCGACTGATGAGCCGAACCCGACATCGGGTTACGCGCGACTGAAACGGCGATACTCGGAGTTTTCGCGGTGATCACGCGCTGTGGGCAAATTTTGATGGCTGAAAGGAACCAAGGCTCCGGCAGGAAACTGAAATGCTTTGATGTCTGGATGTGCGGTTCCCTCGATCAATCCCACTTTCACGACCGTGCCATCCGCCATCTCAAGGGTGTATTCCAGGTCTTTCATCACTTACCTAATCGTACGTTTACTGCTAAACCAAAGCACATCTAACACGGTCTAGCTCAGCCAATTCAAGGGTCTTCCGTGCCAATGAAGAACGCGATTGTTCTCAGTAAGTCCGCATCAAGTTTGGAATAATCTTCAGCTTCTTTCAGATTGATGGCTCGATCGGTGCCTTCGCCCCTTTGCTTGGGGGATTGATGGCTGCGGCAGACCTACTAATGACAACGGGAACTTACGCCAAGAAAAAGCATCGCTCCAACTGGAATGGCGGAAAGTACCGCAATCCCGCAGGTGACTCATGGCCACCCGTTTTGACTGTTGAGATTAGATTCCCTCGGCAACTGAAATTTCGTCAACTAAAATGACGAGTCGAAAACCGCGACTGGCGATCCAGACGCAAGTCTTTCGTCAACAGTTTGAAATCAGGTTTAGCCGCATGGCATTAACCACGGTTTCGTCGCAATCACCGGGTGAACGCCCGTCGGCCGATGAGCCCAATGCAAACATTGAATCAAGACAAAGCTCTAGGTTGGCAATTCACTGCCAGAAGGAACTTCGAATCGGCGGGGGCAGCGACTTAATCACCTAGGCCGTAGTCTTTGATTTTTTTGTGCAGGGTATTGCGATTCATTCCCAGTCGCGAAGCCGCTTTGGTTTGCACCCCGCCGCATGCGGCCAGTACCTGAGCGATCAATTCTTTTTCCACCAGATCGACGACACTCCGGTGCAACTCGCTGGAATCATCGCCGGCTTCACGAATCCCGGATTGCACCACCGATTGAGTGAGCGCCTGGAAATTCCGCGGCTGGCTTTCGCCGGAAAGTGATTCAGTATTCAGCGGTTCATTTTCGGTCACGCAACGAGGCAGCAGTTCGATCAGCAGTTCATCGGTTTCCGCCATGACGACGGCGCGTTCGACATAGTTCTGCAGCTCTCGAACGTTTCCGGGCCAGTGGTAGTTTCGCAATGCTTCCATCGTGCCTGGGCCGATGTGAACGACATAGCGATCGTTCAGTTCGTTGTAGTAGTCAAGAAAGTGAGAGACAAGTGCGGGGATGTCGTCACGACGCTTCCTGAGTGGCGGGATCTCAATCGGCACCACATTCAATCGCCAGTAAAGGTCTTCGCGGAATCGGCCGGCCCGAACTTCGCCCATCAAATCACGGTTGCTCGCCGCAACGATTCGCACGTCGGTCCGCAACGTATTCGTGTCACCGACGCGTTCGAATTCTTTTTCTTGAAGCACGCGTAGCAGTTTGACTTGCAAGGTCAGCGAGGTGCTGTTGATTTCATCGAGAAAGATTGTGCCCCCCTGGGCCGCTTCGAAGCGACCGGTTCGGTTGCTGACGGCGCCGGTAAACGCGCCGCGAACGTGACCGAACAATTCACTTTCCAGCAAGCTTTCGCTGAGTGCGCCACAGTTGACGCGAACGAAGGGGCGCCCACTACGATGGCTCAGGTTGTGGACCGCACCGGCGACCAGTTCCTTTCCGACGCCGGTTTCTCCCAAAATCAGCACGGACGCGTTGCTGACCGCGACACGTCGGGTGACCCGAAAGACCTCTCGCATCGCCGCACAATCACCGATGATCCCCGGTAATGCAGTGTCGTGCGTCGTTGTCGCTGAATTGCCAAGCATTTCGTTGGGCGTCGATGCGATGGTGGAAGGCTCGCCGGCCGGACGGAATGGAGGATTCCAGACCGCCGATGGAACTACTGTTTCGTTGGACGATCACCCGCTCCGCCTAGACGATGCGATGCTTCCGCCATCGTCCACGAGCTACCGAAGAAATTAGCGTTTTATGCCGCTGACTGGTAGGCGGCGTGAACTAAGGACGCATCGAGACGCTTTGAAGCGCGGTTTGTGCGACTTTACGGAATCGCGAGCGGTCGCCGATCGACAGTGCCGGCAGTCGTCGCTTGGATTCGACCTCGGCGATCGCATCGGCAAACGCTGACGTTCCACCGGGCAGCGGGACCACAAACACCGCCGGTGAACGATCGCGGTCCCATCGCATCGAACGGGTTTCCAGTTCAGCCGAGGCGATCGCGTCAGGGTGGACCGAGTCGTCGCTGTAAAACACGATCGGTACTTGCCGGCCCCGGGGAAGACGCCGGATGCGATCGACCAGTTCAACCGCGGTGGCGTCGCTCAATTGAATTTTACTGACCACCATTCGCAAGTCACCGCCCTGGGCGACCATGCGTTCGGCTTCGTTGACCGAGGTCGCCAACTGAACCCCGTAGCCAAGGTCTCCTAAGATCGTTTCTTGACTGACCGCGATCTCAGGTCGGGTTTCGATCAAAATCGCAGAGGGTTGATCGGATAGTGATGCCATTTCAGACAACGTCCGTCGAACTTCGCTCGACCCCGGGAAATGGAGCGTCTTGCCCTCGGCTTTTGCGGCGTCGATTAAATCGGCAACAACCGACGCAGCCTCGTAGCGAACCCGCGGTGAGACGCTGTCGATTGCGGCTTGAACCAAGGGGGAACGCTGAGCACCGATCCCATAGAGTAACTCTTCTGTTGCCATCGTTTCCAAAACGCGAATCAATCCGATGATCGCCGGCGTGTCACCGAGTTCACGATTCTCGTTGACCGCCGTCAACAGCGATTCCGTGTTGAACGTAGATCCATAGGTCTTGGAAAACCGGTCCAGTTGATCTTGATCGCCCCAATCAAGATCCGCCATTACCCGTAAAGCGAGGTCAGTCGAGAACACCGATCGGCTCGCCGTCGGCGTCAGATTTGGAAGTCGCCGAAGTTGCTGTGCGATGTCGTACGCTTGTCGGTAAGCGTCGTACAACTCAGTGCTGCGGACGGCCGTCACCCCGGTTCGATCTTCGGTGATTGACCAAACCGTAACGCCGGTTTGACTGTTGTTGGTTTCTCGAGCATTCGCACGCTGTTGAGCCAAGCGATCGGCTAGATAATCCGCCGCTTCTGCCGGTGAACTGACGCCTGTCAGTCGACTTGCCACCCGTTTCTCAGCCGGCGTCGCATTGGATGCAAATTGTGCCCCCAAGGACCAGACCAAACTTCGCTCTTGTTCGGCGATCGACTGAAAGGCGACCAAGGCATTCGCACGGACTTGATCAGAACCGTACAACGCCAATTCGCCAAGCGCATTGATTCCCTCTGGGCCGAAGGTTTTGAGGACACCGAGTACCTTGCTTAGTTGCGCCGGTGGAAGCCCACCGCCGATCGCCCCTGCCATTTCAGCGATCGCGGCCTCACCGCCGCGGAGCAACGTTCGATTGGCTGCCAAATTTTGATCCACCGAATCACCAGCCAGATCTGCGATTGCGGCAACGAGTTTCGGCCGCGACTGGTTCTGCTTTTTTAAGGCGTCGGACATTTTGGTGATTGCCGTCCGCGCCGGTTCGGTCATTTCTTCACGCAGCGAAAGACGGAGTAAGACGTCGGGGCCGATTTGCCGGGCCGCGTCGGCCAAGACTGACGCGTCCTCGCTTTCTGCCAGTTTCTCTGTCCAGCGAACCGCCTCTGACCAGGCACCGACTCGGACCAATTTCGCGATCGCCTCGGCAAGATTCGCCCCACCCTGCGCCGCTTGCGTTTCAATTTGCCGAACCAACTCGTCCGGTTTCACGGATTCTGCGGCCGTTTCTGTTTCCGTTTGAGCGGCTAAATTCGGTGCGATCAACACCGTGAGCGACAATCCAGTGAGCAGCCAGGTAGGGGCGAAACGTCGAAACCACATGGGGGAAGTCTACTTGAAGGCGAAAAGCGACGAGTGAAGCGTCTATCTTAATCGCCTCTTCGAAAAAGTTGTGGCCTCGTCCCTAAGAAGCCGAGTGAATGCGTCTCGCGTCAAACCTTAGCAACCGACCACTCGCCATAATCGGACATTGAAGCACCACTTTCGGAACACTTTTGGCACTTCGCGGTCGGCCGGATGGTAGCATGGGGGGCCGGATACCGGCAGATGACGAACGAAGATCCGTGCGTCCAAGACAGGTTCGTTCGTCTGCACTTGTGATTCCACGCCTCCGCTCTTACGCCTGCCCCCGCACAGAGGTTTCTGCTTGCTCTTCGTTCAATCTTCGATGCGACAATCTATTTTTAATCTGCCGACTTCCGATATCACAATGCGACGACCGACTGGGCTGTCACTGGCATTCCTGCTCTTGATCGGCACCCAGTTTCTTTCGGGTACGGTCCTGTCGGCCACCGAGTCCTCCGGTGATCCACCTAACATCGTAGTGATTTTGGCCGACGACCTGGGTTGGAATGCGGTCGGTTATCACAACGCCAAATTCAAAACGCCTCACATCGATTCGATCGTTCGGGACGGCGTCGAATTAGATCGGTTTTATGTTGCGCCGATGTGCTCGCCGACTCGGGCGGGATTGATGACCGGCCGATACCCGATCCGCTATGGCCTAGCGCGGGCGGTCATCCCACCGTATCGTGATTTCGGTTTACCGACTGACGAAACCACGCTACCAGAGGCTCTTGAAACACTTGGCTATCAACACCGCGGTATCTTCGGAAAGTGGCATCTCGGTCACCGACGCTCCAAATGGCATCCGCTGATGCGTGGCTTCAGTCATTTTCATGGCCATTACAATGGCGCGATCGATTACTTCGACTTGACCCGTGAAGGTGAACGTGATTGGCAACTCGACTTTTCGCCATCGGAAGAGCAAGGATACGCAACCGGACTGATCGCAACTGCGGCCGCCTCTTGGATTCGTGAGGTCGCCGAAGCGGACACGCCGTTCTTTTGCTACATCCCTTTCAACGCACCACATTCCCCTTTCCAGGCTCCCGAAGATGCGATCAAAGCATTCGAATCCTTGAAAGTCCCCGCTCACCGCAAAGAACCGACTCGACGCCAAATCTATGCCGGGATGATCTGGGAAATGGACAAGGGCATCGGCCAAGTCCTCGAAGCAATCAAAGACTCGGGAGAAGAAACCAACACGATCGTTCTGTTTTGTAGCGACAACGGCGGTGTGGGTAACATTCGAGAAAACAATGATCCTTTGCGGGGTAGCAAACTGACGGTTTACGAAGGCGGCATTCGTGTCCCCGCGGCGATCAAATGGCCGAAGAGGCTGCCTGCCGGACAGAAACTGGAACAAGTGTGTGGCTACATCGATGTGATGCCGACGTTATTAAGCGCCGCCATCAATTTAAAGCAACCAAAAACCAATCATCCGCTCGACGGGATCGACTTACTTGCCGGATTAACAAAACCGACCGAAGCCGAACAACGAACTGAATTTGATCGCCCATGGTTTTCGTATCACGGTCAAAGCGGCGAAGGGTCAGAACACTTGGCGGTCATCGACGACGGATGGAAATTGAAGGTCAATGGTCCGAGATTCGTCAACATCAAACAATTGACCGGTGATGTTCACAAAGTCGAACTGTTTCGTCTCGCCGACGATCCGACGGAGTCACGGAACTTGGTCAGCAAGCATCCGAGGATTCGCGATCGCCTTGGCAAGCAACTGGCCGAGTATCGATCACTGCAGCCCTCAGAAAGTGTCTTGCCTTACGCGGTTGGGAAAGATGGCTTTGTTGCACCGTCAAAGTGGCAACTCGATTCCAAGCAACCGAACCTACGGATCGGTACTTCGCCCTTTGATTCTCGGCTGGATGGCCGAGAGTAAAAAATGGAAATGCGTTGCTCCAACTAAGAATTCCGTTCCCAGGTTTCAGCCTATGGTCATCAGCCCCGGTTGTTGCTCAGCAATTGCAACGGCCCTCATGCGGCGAATCCAAAACTGCACCGGAACGAAGCAATCGTTCATCGTGTCGATTCAAACGAGCGTTTCTGATCGTAGCTGAAACGAACGACGCGCTGGGCGACTGTGGTGTTCTGAAAGGCTAGTTCCATGTGCCATCGTGTAATATCGAGCAATGCCCGCGGTGCTCCCAGCAAGCACTTTCGTGCGAGTGTGGCGAGTCATCGATCCCGGCTATTATCCATGCTGGTTACCGCAAAAATAGAAACGGTCACTTGACGCTGATATTGAATCGGATCCGTTGAAAAATTCATTCGTTCGCAATACGCTTCGCTTCGCTGCCGCGATGGTCATTGCTTGGTGCGTGATGCTGGTCACGCACGAGCTTGGTCACCTGTTCGGCGGATGGGTCACCGGGGCGACATTGATTCGCTGTGATCTAGCGCCGTGGCGTTTGCCCTATTCGATCCATCAGCCCGACCCGCATCCCTTGATCACCGTTTGGATGGGCCCCATCGTCGGTGCATTGGTGCCGCCCATCGTTGCCGGTTTGACGCGAAATTTTTGGGCATGGCTGGTCGCCGATTTTTGCATCCTCGCAAACGGCTCGTACTTGGCCGTCGCATGGTTTTTGGACGATCGTTTGCTGGACACGGCTCGATTGATCGATGCCGGTGCGAGTCCGATCACAATCGCTTTGTTTTGTCTCGTGACCATTTCATTTGGCTATCGCCGCTTTCGTTTCGATTGTATGCAGCTATTCGCACCGCCGAGCAAGGAGAACGAAGTGGACGTTTCGTAGGATCAATTGACACCACTGCGTACAAACGTCCGACGCGAATTTAAAATCGCTCTGAAACACCTCTCAATGATTACCAACCTAAATCGCCGTATCCTGTTTTCGGCAAGCCTTCTTTGACAGGTAGCTGTCTCTACTTGGCATCGGAAAGTTTCAACGAGAGCGGTTGCGTTTTACCTCGGGAGGTGTCGATTTCGAGGTCTTCCCAAGTCAGTGTTTTAGCTTTGTTGCTGACCGAACCTTTGAACTTCAACGTGTACTTGCCTTCGGGAAGTAACCCAAAGTTGAAGCTTCGGTCTTGGCCGACGATATCTTTCGATTTCATATTAACCGGGTCCGGCGCGGGAGAGAGCGTCAACGTGCCATTGAGTCCCGCGCGGGTATCGATCTTTCCATGTAGCCATCCCTTCTTTGCCGGGGTCGATGACTTGTTGCTGCCTTGTGACCCAGCCATCGAAGTTTCCGGCCGCTTAACAAACTGAATCGGGTACTGTGACTCGAACGCATTGCCCGATGCGTCGGTGGCGCGCACCGCGATGTGATAGTTTTGGGCGAGCGGAAACTTAAAATTCGTCCGAGTGCTTGGCACGACGGCGACGCTTCCGGCAACGGGGGGATCAAAGGTGTATCGATCGCGTTGTGTGTTGGCTTGTCCATCGCCGGTTGTGTCCAAGCCGTATTCGATCGTTTGGATTCCTGACGCGGCCGCCCCGCCGTCGATTGCCGCGATCGTGAAGCCGACCGTTGCTCCTTGAATATAGGGACCTTCGCTGGTCGGCCGGACGGTGATCGAATTGGGTAGGGTGGAATCCATGACGGCCGTGATTGCGGTGGATTCTTCTTCTCTGCCGTCAAGTAATAGTGTTGCCGTAATCGGCACACGCTCGTCGGTGTATTGCCCTTGTGGTAGGTCTTCGGATAGATCGCTAACGGTCGTTTTCAACGTCACCACGCCATCGAGGGTCGCTTGAGACAACTGTGTCTTGACGATCCGATCGGTGTGATATGTCGCGTAGGGCCGGCCTTCGACACTCAGCCGGATTTCTGGTTGACGCGAAGGCACGAAATCTCCGTCTGAGAAATCGGCTCGGATAACGGTCCGGAGTAACTCGCCACCGCCTTTAAAGTACACTTCACGGCGTGGGGCAAAGATCGATTCCGCCGGAGGAGTTTTTTCACCGCTCGGACGTTTGACATGAATGACCGAACCGATTTCGACTCGGTTTCTAGTTTTACTCTGACCGACGCTACCGGATTGGTGTTCGACGAGATGCGAGATCGCTCGCGGCCATCCGTCGACGTCCAGACGGACCCAGGATCGAGAATTTCGTTCGTTAATCGGCACGCTGATAAAGCCGATCGGTTCACCGGATTGCCCTCGAAGCCGAAGCGGACGGAAATCTGGACGTTCGCGATTTCCGGACTGAAAGTTTGCCCATTGGTCATCGGCTTGCCACGTGACGACCACGGGGCGTGTTTGAATCTCCGGGATTTCGTCACGTTCTTGGTCGCCATCGAGCGTTGCCCGCAGGCTTGCGTTCACTTCGACTCGGCCGTCGTTGAAAGTCACCTTGGTATCGATGTAATCGCGTGGTGACCACGGCCGCGCGACAAGAAAAATGACTTGATCTTTGTCGGCCAGTGTATTGCCGTCCTGATCGATCAGACGACACACCAATGCCATCCCGTGAGAGATATCAAGGTCCTCCGGTGGCGAGCTACTCGGCGCTGTCTCCTCCGCCGTTTTATCGCCGACAAACCGAAGCGGAACGTGTTCGTTTCCGGCAGGGATGTCGATCACGCCTGGGCCAAGGATCACGCGTTCGGGACGCAGATAGCGTTCTTCCAATCGACCGTCGTTATCAAGGATTCGACCGTCGACGGGATCGGAATAACGCCGGGCAGCGAAATCGGGCCAATAGGCACGCACGTTTTGCGGCATCGGATTGGGAAGCCGAATCAGCCAGACCTTTGCCCGGCACGCTTTGTCGGCTTGGTTGTAAAGGCTCAGTTGAAACGGAGTCTTGCGATCATTGAACGTCCTGAGCCACATCCCGCCTGGCAGACTTCCTTCGCCGCTCTCGGTAGGACGACTGCAGCCGATACCTCGATAGTTCGATGCGACTACCACCAAGCGATTTTCGGCCGGAAGCTCGACCGGAATTTGGTAGGTCCCGACAACCCCATCGATTTGGTCGGAGGTGCGGTCGCCCCGAATCGTCAGTTCGAGATGAAGTTGTTCGTTCGGTTCGGCAACACCACGTGCCGTTATTCGAATCGGTAACTCATACACTTGTTCTGCGGCGATCGTTACCCCGGTGGTTTGATCCGGTCCGAGGTCGTTTTTCCCCGGAATGGCAAGCTCAATCGAAACCGGCGGATCTCGGAAATCGCTGGTCGAAGTTCGCATGCGATAGCTGATCAGTAAGCGAGTCGAACTCGGTCGGTCTGGTTTGATTCGCAGCGTGAGCGAACTTGAGTCATTGGATGATTCCAACCGCACCGCACTTTTAATGACCACCGTCGAGTCTTCTGTTTCAGCGACGAGCGGTGTGCCGGATGAGTCAACGAGAACGACCGATGGCCGGCGAATGATTGGTGCTGCGGTGACGGCGTGACGCAGCGGCGGTGCCGTGATTGCTGCGACGTCGTAACGTGGATCGACACGAAGCATGCTCGCCAAACGCTGTGCGAACGAAGTTTGATCCGGATTGGAAATGAACTGTCGATGCCATTGCTCAGCCGAATTCGCATCGACCGATGCACTCGGCGGCGAATAAAAATCCTGGACGTGAACGTTGTACTGGGCCACGCGCTGTTGATCCGATTCGCTCGCTTGTGACTTGCCGAACGCAGTGTTGATCAATTGAATGTCCCGCACTTCGACGTCGGTGCTATCGATGGGTGCTTCGACAATGGCCGATCGCAACCGTCGACGTTGATCGGCCGACGGAAGCGGGCTGCGCAACCACGCATACGCGATGCGGACCAATTCCCAAGTCCGTTCGGGGTCACGTCGAGAAAACTCGTTTGCCAAGTCCTCGATTGTTTGGTCGACGTTGCGATCAAAGGCATTGATCGAATCGATCAAGTCACGTTGCTGTCGTTCCAGAACGGCAAGTGTCGGGGCTTGTCCGCCGAGCGCCGAAGCGAGCGTTCGCTCGGCATTTCGTGCCGCTGTCAAAAGTTGATTGATCGGCACCGTCGCGTTTGCCAAGATCGCTTGACGTTCAAACTCGTAGAACGACCAGAGTCGACAATAGGCTGCCGCGACGCAGTGTTGCAGTGCATTCGCGGTTGTTAAACGCCGGTCTTGCCGCTGGTTGTTTGAACGTGCGAGTTCATTGACGATCAAGTCTGCAAGTTGTCCGACGATGTCATCGTTGATCGGGTCCGAGACCGAACCATCCTGAGTAAGACGTTGAAGCTTTGCTAAATCGCCTGTCACAATTTCGGGAATCTGCAGTGATGTACGATCAGTCACTACGGGATCGAATCGCTGAATTTCTGCCGCCAGTACCTTAAGTGTTAGCTGTCGCCATAGGTGAGGCGACAATGCGAGTGGACTGAGCGTCGACGCTTCGCCCATTGACTCCGTCGAAACTGATTGAAACCGATCCCTCAAGGTCCAAAAGTCGAGTGCAGCGGATGTCTTGTCGGCGTCACGCTGGATTGGCTCTAGGACGGCCGTCGGCGAAGGCGGAGCGTCGTTGCTTTGTCCGGAAGCATTCTCGGTCGCTTGATTCGGATCGGCGACTGGTGATGACGCGTCTGCTTGCGATGGATTCGTCGGTGTCTCGGTAGGACGACCATCCTCTGCGGGTTCCGATTGTCCGTTCGATGGCGGAGATTGGAACACGACCGACCGAACATCAAGTTGATCTCGCGCTGCGGTGGGCTGCTCTTCACCGCCGCGAGACTCTGATTTTGCGTCCGACCGTTCCTCTTGTGTGTCTGAATTCTGTATGTCTGAATCTTGACCGGTTGGGTGGTAGCGATTGACCCAAACATCTAATTCGCCGGCGGCGAGATTTTGTGGCGATACGGTTCCTTGACCGCCGCGATAGAGCACGATTCGCGGGGCGTCATCGGCATTGCGTGGCAATCGTGCGTAGCGATCGGAAATAAACGCGCAGAGTTCAGACAGTTCAATCACGCCATCACCATCCAATTCGGCTTGACCGGACAGTCCGTCGAGAAACGTCTTTGTTGACAACGGTAGTTTCGCTTGCGGGTCCCAGCTAACGTTCTGTAGTGGTGCCCGTGTTGAGAGAACCCAAAGGTTGGAAACAAAGGGGCCGGTCATCTCTTGAACTAATGATTCGAGCGATGCGAAGACCGATTCATTGGCTTGACCGAGAGCGGAATGTGCGGCGAGCGGTTCAACGTCCAGCACAACCAGCCGAGTCCCCGAAAACGATTCGGGACCTTGGTTGACAAGCGGGGTCAGTATTTCGCGAAGCGGTAGCAGCCCTGTCGGTTCAGAAGCCCCGGGGGCAAGGTTCAGGTCGGTACATGCGAGCGCCGGTTCGCCCTCCGCGTTTTCGAGCAAGTAGCCGCGAATCACGACCAACAAGGTGTCATCGCTATCATCGAAGTACTTCGCAATTTGCGTGGTCTCTTGCAACCGTGCGAGAATGGTAGCCTTGGAATCGTTGACCACATCGGCAGCCAATTGATCCCGAAACGCTTGCCGGGCCGATTCGGCAAACAAGCACGGTGTGACGACGTCCAAATTATAAGACGGCGACACCACGATGGTGACCAATTCACGATTGGGGCGGGGGCGAAGCAAAATGAACAGGAACAACGCCAACAGTAACAGTGCCAAGACCGTCAGGATGGACTTGGTCGCCTTTCGTTTGTCGGCTTCGCTACCGGTGGTTTTTCGCCATGATTGACGTTCGCCGTATTTGCCTGCGGTACTCATAAGCGATTTGCGGAGTGGCGTCAGAAATGGTGTTCAGTCGAACGGGTTAGGAAACGCGAATGCGAGTCTTCTGTGATTTTAAGATCGGCCGATGGGCGCCGGTCGTGGTTTCTGGGCGACCACTTTCCTTATGGCAGCCGGGACAGACGCCCGTTGGCTGATGGCCCCCATCAAATTTTGGCCGAATGTTAAGCTAACGGAATCGCCCGTTTGCGTCTGTGGGAAGTCCGCAAGAAGTCACGATTCAATGGCGAAGAGATCCTCCAGCGACAGAATCGACCGCCTTGGCGGCCTCTCGTCGACGCCCAGTGCCGCCCCGAGGCGACACATGCTAGAGTATCGGTTGGAAAACGCGTTACGGACTACGGGGGAACAAGTCACCGATGCACAACGAGAGCGTCGCTTGGTTGGAAGGGATGTTTCTTCGGCCACACCACATGCAGTCGGCCGAACGAAGTCTCGATGACAACATCCGTCAGCAGGCATCGCTTGACCATGCCTATCACTACGGCATTCGCCAGATCAGTTTTTCACGAGATGCAATTGCCAACGGCCAATTCGAATTGTCCGAATGCCAGGCACGGTTGCGCGATGGGACGGTGATTTGGATCGACGCGGCGACGCAACCAGACCGCGTTGATCTCGGAAAAGCTGGTGGCGCGGCAAAACGAAGTCTCGCCGATGCATTTGATCAAATGGAATCGATCGATGTGTTTCTGGCGGTCCCCAAACTGCGTCTCGGTCGCCCCAACACGCTCGAAGAATCTGGCGGCCAGCATCGCTACGTCAGTCAAACCGAAACGGTGGCCGACGAAAATGCCGGCGGCAACGAACAAGAAATCACGATGCGTTCGCTTAATGTTCAGATTCTGTTAGGGACAGACAATCTGGGCGGGTACGAAACGCTTCCGATCGCCCGGATCAAACGAAGCGGTGCCGCCGAAGCCGCACCGGAACTCGACCAAGACTACATCCCACCGGTTTTAGGGTGTGACGCGTGGCCGGAATTGGCACGCGATTACGTGCGAGCGGTCTACGACATCATCGGACAAAAACTAGAAGTCCTCGCCCAGCAGGTCAACACGCGTGGCATCATGCAGGGTTCTCCCGAAGCCGGGGACATCAACCGTTTGCTGATGCTGACGGCACTCAACGCCGGTTTCGCCTCGTTGCGTTCACTCGCGTTTGCCCGCGGAGTCCACCCGCATGTCGCCTACACCGAGCTTTGTCGCATCGTCGGTTCACTTTCGATCTTTCGGTCCGACCGGAGACCGGGAGAGATCCCGCTGTACGATCACGATGACTTGGCGAGAATCTTTACCTGGGTTCGCGAAGAAATTCGGTCGCTGATCACCGAAGTCCAAGAATACAAATTTGAGCGTCGAGATTTTATCGGGGCGGGACGCGGACAAGAAGTTTCGCTCGATCAAAAATGGATGAGTCAGGGCTGGGAGTGGTACATCGGCGTGCAATACGAGCATATCACTGCCGCCCAGTGCCGCGATTACCTGGTGCCGGGCCGTTTAGACTGGAAACTCGGAAAAAGTGAAAAAGTTGATTTCATGTTCCGATACCGACAAGAAGGCCTGAACATCACCGAGACAAAAGCGCCTCGGGCACTGCCACAGGGCGACAACTGGTTGTTTTACAGCGTGAACAAGAGTGGTCCGGCGTGGGAGGACTTGCGATCGGATGATTCCCCACGATTGGGAGTGCGTTTTAAAGAGGCACTGATTACGAATCTTGAAACCCTGCAAGGAAAGAAAGAACTTCAAATCAACGTCGATGGGATCGAAGGCACGCTGCGACTGAGCCTGTTCGCGGTTCCGGCGTCCTAGTGCATTGGCAAAATTAGATTTTCGGGTTCGGCTCATCAGCCGACGGGCGTTAGCCCCGGTTATGCCGACTGGCGTTAGCCCCGATTATTGCGCACAAACCGCTGCTAACGCCCCACGGTGCTGGATCCTGATGCCAGCCGAGACGTTTTTGAAGCGTCGCGGATAAGATCGCTGATGAGGCGAGCCAAAATATTCAATGAAACCATGCCGGACTCGATGCCATCACGTAGCTTTTAGATCTTGGACTTGCCCTCTCGACTTGATTCATGTCGCCAGAATTTGCCAAAGCGGTTGACCCGATCTTTATGTATGTCTCGTTAGTGATCGACGAGATCGAGATTAATCGCAGCCCCAACCCGGAAGACGTCAACGCCAAAGTCCGCGGACTCTTGGACGCCGCCGAAAATGCGCTCGGCGGAAGCCAGGATTGGCAATTGGCGAAGTACGCACTTGTCGCCTGGGTCGATGACTTGCTGATCGAGGCGGCTTGGGATGGCAGTCAGTGGTGGGAACAGAATCGACTGGAGTTTCAAATTTTCAACACGACCAGCGCGTTCTCCAAGTTCTACGAGCAGAGCCAGAAGGCGTCACAGCTGCCCAAAAAAGATGCCCTGGAGGTATTTTATGTCTGCGTCGTGCTCGGCTTCCGTGGACTCTACGGCGACCCCGAAGCGACCGCGCAACACGAGCACTTCAAGGTCCCGCCGTCGCTCAATGAATGGGCTCGCCGGACCGGGATGACGATCCAGCTCGGCCAAGGCCGGCCGCCGATCCTCGAACAGGGACGTCCCGGGATGGGTGCCCCACCGTTGGAAGGCAAGTATTTGATGATCAGCTCGGTGATCTGCTGCGTGCTACTTTCGGCGGTCACCATCGGCATCGCACGGATGGTGCTGGGCGAATGAATCAACATAGCGACGCCAGACGATCGGCCGCCGCATCAATGCCACGGCTGAAATCTCGATACAATCAGGGCTGTCACAGCCACACGACCGACAACGCAAAACGCCGTATCTCGGCAGGGCCGATGGGGAGGTTCACTTAGGATGGGAAGTGCCATTCGAAGCTTTATCGATGCGGTGCTTTATCCGTTTCGCCTGATGGCACGGATCCCCAGCAGCGTGATCAGTACCCCCAGGCGTGTTCTTGGGTTATCGCTGCAGTCCCGGGCGGCGCTGTTGTTGTGGGTTGGATTGCTTTTCGTAGCGATCATTTGGGCGGTTGTTCGTTTTTATACCGATGACCGCGAGCAGTTTGGTGGGTTCTTGGCGATGGAGTTGCCCATCGTCTTGCTGCTTTGCTTTGCGATTCCGGCCGTCGTTTGGTATGCGTTGAAACTCTGGCTCGAAGGCGAGCCCTCCCAATTTCCGGAAATCGATCGTGTCTGGGATGGGGCGCTCGAATCGATGCGCGAGCACTCGATCGATCCCACCGAAACGCCGATCTTTATGATCCTCGGGCCCGGCACCGTCGACAGCGTGAACGCCTTTATGGCGACCAGCAATACGCAGTTTCCGGTTCGAACGCCACTCGGGCCCGCCCCGATTCATGTGTTCGCCAACCAACAAGCCATCTATGTGGTTTGCACCGAATGTTGCCAACTCAGCAAACTGTTCGGATCGCCACGCGACGCGACGATCGTTCCCGACCAATTGCCTGGCGCACCGCCCCCGCCATTCGCACCGAACGCGACGATGGACGTCAGCTCGATGGGAGGTGGCCAAGCGTTCGGCGGACCACCGATTCCGCCGGCGGCCGCTAACCCGGGCGGGAACTATTCGGCAGAGGTTCGGAACACCATCGCCGGATTAAACATCCCCACGCCGGCGCCTAGCGGTGGCGCGGACTTACGGGGGACGATGATGGTCGGCGACCTCTCCGGCGGCGCGGCAAATCCGACTGCCCCACAGGGTGGCGGGATCGCAAGTGCAGCGCTCACACCGAGCGATGCCAGCGAAGCGACGAATCGATTGGCGCACCTCGCACGCCTTTTTCGAAAGCTTCGCGATCCCCTGTGCCCGATCAACGGCGTCATCGTCTCGACACCGTTTCGTTTTTTGGCTGATGGGTCGCAGGAAATGGTCAACCAGATTTTGGTCGCCCAAAAAGCAGACCTCGCCTGCTTACGAGGGACACTACGGATTCGCTGCAGTGTGACCCATGTCGTCGATTCGATGGAACTGGAAACCGGTTTCCGTGAACTGGTTCGTCGAGTCGGTGCCGAGCGGTCTTCCGTTCAGCGGTTTGGCAAAGGCTATGGCTTGTGGAACCTGCCCAACGCCCAACAGCTTGACGCGGTCGTGCGACATGCCTGCGGTGCGTTCGAAGACTGGTCGTATCTACTGTTTCGTGAAGGCGACGGCCTAAACAAAGCCGGCAACCGGCACTTGTATTCGTTACTGTGTCGAATCCGATCGACGTTCCAGCCGAGGCTGTCGCATCTGATCAAGTCGGCGTATGGGATCAATCCGTCCGGGCCGCAATTAAGCGACAGTGAGCCGCTGCTTTTCAGTGGTTGCTACTTCGTCGCCAGTGGTCAGATGCCCGACCGCCAAGCGTTCCTTGCCAGCGTTTTCAAGAAGGCACAGAACGAAGAAGAAGAACTTGAATGGGGTAGCGAGGCGATCGCCGAAGAAGATCGCATGCAAGCCGGCGTCCGAGTCCTGATGGTTGTCAACGGTGCCTTGGTGGCGACGATCATTGGGTTGCTGGTTTATCACTTCAATATCAATCCGTAACGTGTCCACGTTTACCTTTTAACGAGCCGACCGAGATGTTCGCCCAGCAGCCCCAACCCGGGGACCACACTAGCGAGTATGGCGAGCCGCAAGACGATGCGGCATCGGCGGAACGCTTCGACAACCAACAGTTACTCAATGACGTGTTGGGGGAAACGCTTGCCAGGCACCAAGAGGACGGTGGGTCACTGATCGACGCGCTCGAACAGCTTCGCGGATCATGCGACGGCCGGCGATGTGACGAGTCCTTGTTTGTCGAAATCGCCCGACAGGTACTCCGCCACCGACTAGGCGATCGCTTTCGACGACTGCCTCAAGATGCCTTCGAAGAGGTCGGGCGAGCGTTCTGGAACAATGAACAATCGCGTGAACGGATTCAACAATTCTGGTCCACCCTGGGGATCGACAAGTGACTTCGCCGCCGGAAGAACAACCGAATGTTTCCGAGTTGATCAGCGAGGCCCAAGGGCTCGTACGTTCGCTGGCGATGAAGGTTCATCGGTCGCTGCCGATCCCAATGGACCTCGACGACTTGATCGCTTACGGCCAGCTGGGACTCGCCGAAGCGGCGCAAAAGTATGACCCCGCCGAGGGTGTTCGCTTCACGACATTTGCCTACTATCGCGTCCGCGGTGCAATCTACGACGGCGTGTCGAAGATGAATTGGACCAGCCGCGCTCGACTGCGCCGGGCACGCTTCCGTGAAATGGCCGACGATGTCATTCAGTCCGATGCGACCGCGACGGCGGAAGGCGACGCGGAATCACCAAATGAATCCGATGCCGAATGGTTGGGACGGATGACCGAACGGTTGGCGATCGTCTACTTGGCCAGTGGAGATGAGAACTCCGATGCCGGTGGGCCGCTCAACGATGCCCCCGACCGGCATGAGATCCCCAGCAAAGTCGTCGCAAACCGCGAAATGCAATTAACCCTTCGAAAGCTCGTCGATCAACTTCCCGCCGACGCTCGGCGTTTGATCTCAAGCATTTACTTTGAAGGTTTTTCGCTGACCGAAGCCGCCGAACGGGTTGGGATCAGCAAGAGTTGGGCGAGCAGGATTCACGCCAAGGGATTGGATCAATTGGCACAATCTTTGCGCAGATCCGGTAACGATTGAGGAATCATTTCGCTGAGAACCTATCGAGAGAATGATGGGCGAGTCGCAACGGTGTTGCGTCGTGATAAGACAGGATCGAATCAGCCGAATGGCGTTAGCCACGGTTCAGCCGGCTGGCGTTGCCACGGTTTTGCCGAACGGGGTCAGAACACGTTTAACAATCACACACACTCGCACGACCTCCAAGTGCGAGGGGCAATTCGCAATGACAGAACACTGATTCAGCCGCGATTGAACCACAACCAACGGGGCCAACGCCCGACGGCAGATCCATCGAACCCGAACGACCAATTGAAACCGAATCGCGAACCGGACTCGTAACGAGCGGGGTTGGTGACACAGACCGGACGCTCCTGCGTTCGACCTACATTTCCAGATAGGTTCAACGTTTGTAAGCAGTCCGCAGATGCGGGCCGACAAACAAGCGGCCTGCGATGAACTTGGGATCGTTTTTGAAAGTTCCTCACAACTTTCCCAAGCTTCGACCGACAACAATCCTCACGCCATCCTTTCCAACGACCAAGCACCCGACAATGGCATCCGAACCGACACTCGACTTTGACGCATTGCTCGCACCGATTTCGGATGATACACCTGCCGGTGAATACTTGCGGCGAAGCGATTTCGAACGATTTCAAAACGCCAAGGACGCACGGAACGAGGCCGTCGGTGCGGAACGTAAGATGCGTGAGTTCGCGCTCTTTAGCGAAGCCGACTTGGCCGAACTCGACGCCCAAGGCCAAGGTGTCGAATCTCCTAGTCCGCCTGACTGGCGAACCGTGCATCGGCAATGCACCGAAATTCTTGCCAGCCATTCAAAAGACCTTTGGGTCGCGACGTGGTTGATCGAAGCTAACACGCGACTGCACGGCATCGTCGGTGCTCGTGACGGTTTTAAGTACGTTTCAGAAATGTGCGAGCAGTACTGGGACGGAATCAACCCGCCCTTCGATGAAGACGAAGGTTACGCGGAAACGGTCTCACAACTCACCAGTTTGAACGGCATGGAAGGCCCGGGGACGCTGATCGCGCCTTTGGAAGAAGTGGAACTCGTCCCAGGTTATGGCGCGTTGACCTTCGTCGCCTATCGTGAGGCGACCGAGCGAGGTGGCGGCGAAACGACTGAAGGCGATTTTCTAAACGCGGTTCGTCAGGTCGACTTGGAGACGCTGCGATCCCATGAAGAGGATATCGCCGAGGCGATCGCCGAATATTCGCGGATGTGCGGAATTTTGGAATCGAAATGTCAGAGTGACGAGCACGAAGACTGCACGCCGCCGAGCAGTCAAATTCGCCGGGCTCTCGAAGCACTGCAGCAGTCCTTCGCCACGCTGACACGTAACTTGCTCAGCGATGGCGGCGGTGAAGTCGCCGCCGGCGGTTCAGACGAAGGATCCCCCACCGGCATCGCCAGCCCGAGCGCGCCATCGGTCGATATTGCCCAAGCTCAGGTCAACAACCGCGAAGACGCGTTTCGAATGCTGATGAAAGCGAGCGAATTTTTTCGCAAAACGGAACCTCATTCGCCGGTCAGCTACATGCTTCAGCAAGCGGTCGAGTTTGGGCGGATGGACTTGCCGACCTTGCTGCAAACCTTGATTCGCGACGACGACGTCCTCAAGAATTTTTCCGAACGCGTCGGCGTCCCGGTCAAAGAGGACTCGTACGATGATGATTAAACGTTAATTTTCGCTAGTTTCTTGCTCGCTGCGTCTTAGCGAAAGGTTGTCTCACCCTGAGTGGTGATTTACAACCGATACCGTTGAGTTCCCGTTTCGCAGGCAAGGATTTGGCAAGGGAATGTTCCATTTTTGTGATCCGCAATTGCGTCTGGAGATTTTGAGATGGCTGAAAGCCAACAGCAAAAGCTAAATCGCGTCCGTAAGCCTCGCGTGCATATAACCTATGAGGTCGAGACCGAAGGGGCACAGGTCGTCAAAGAATTACCCTTCGTCGTCGGCGTGATGGGAGACTTTTCGGGTGACCCAACTTCGAAACTAAAGCCGCTAAAAGATCGCAAGTTCATCCAAATCGATCGTGATAACTTCAACGACGTGCTACAACGGATGACCCCCGGCTTGAATATGCGTGTCGAGAACACGCTTGCCGGCGACGGCAGCGAAATGTCGGTCAATCTCGATTTTCAATCGATGGACGACTTCGAGCCGGCCAACATCGTCGAAAAAGTCGACCCGCTGAAAAAGCTGATGGAAACGCGCGACAAATTGCGCGACTTGGCGACCAAAATCGACCGCAGCGATGACCTGGAAAACGTGCTCGAGCAAGTGCTCACCAATAGCGAACAACTGAAGAAACTCTCTGGCGAACTTGGTGTCGATGCGAACGACGAAGAGCAGTGAGCCAAACGGTTGATTGGATCCTAACAGAGATACGGGTGTGATTGTTTAGCCGACGGGCGTTTGTCCCGGTCGCCGGAAACACATCGCCGCAGACACGTTGTCACAAACGCCATGCGGCTTACCCTGAAATCAAAACGGAACGCAGGACGATCAAGCGACGCTTCAAGTAAGCAAGTAAAGCCAAAGGCCTGGCGAAGAACCAACGGTCGACGCCATTGACCATCCCAACACGAACATTCCATTATCGATTCAAGGAGTCCCCTGGCCATGAGTTCCGGTGAGACCGAAAGCCAACCAGAACAGCAAGCCGAAGCGACCGCCGATGCGGGTAGCAGTTTGTTGGAATCTGCCATCGCGGCGACAAAGAAGACCGAACGATCGCGTGCCGAAGAACTGATCAAGACGCTGACCGAAGAAGCGCTCAAAGGAACCGTCTCGTTCGATAAAGACGTGATGCGTTCGATCAATGCCGCCATCGCCGGCATCGATAAAAAGATGAGCGAGCAATTGGCCGCGATCATGCATAACGAGAAATTCCAAAAGCTGGAAGGATCGTGGCGTGGCCTGCAACACTTGGTAATGAACAGCGAAACCGGTGAATCGCTGAAGATCCGTGTGCTCAACTGCGGCAAGCGTGAGCTGTTTAAAGACATGGACCGGGCCGTCGAGTTCGACCAAAGTCAGTTGTTCAAGAAAATTTATGAAGATGAATTCGGCACCCCCGGCGGCGCACCTTATGGCGCCTTGATCGGTGACTACGAATTCACCAACCACCCCGAAGACATCGACTTGATGTCCAAAGTCAGCGGAGTTGCCGCTTCGGCGTTCTGCCCGTTTATATCGGCGACCGCCCCACAACTGTTCGGCTTCGACGAATGGACCGAACTTTCCAAGCCACGTGATATGGCGAGGATCTTTGAAAGCGCCGAATACACGAAGTGGAAGTCCTTCCGCGAAAGCGAAGACAGCCGCTTTTGTGTCCTGACGATGCCACGGACTTTGGCACGTTTGCCCTACGGGGCGAACACCAAAACCATCGACGAGTTCGCCTACGAAGAGGTCCCCGTCGGTAGCCAAGGCGAATCGGTCCATGTCAACCATGACCAATTCTGCTGGATGAATACCGCGTACGTGATGGGAGCAAAGCTGACCGACGCGTTCGCCAAAACCGGATTCTGCACGACAATCCGCGGAGTCGAAAACGGCGGTAAGGTCGAAGACCTGCCGACCTATATTTTCAAGGCCGACGACGGCGACACGGACTTGAAGTGTCCCACCGAAATCGCGATCACCGATCGCCGTGAAAAAGAACTCAGCGACCTCGGATTCCTTCCCCTCTGTCACTTCAAGAACACAGATTATTCGGTCTTCTTCGGCGCTCAGACGTGCCAGAAGCCGAAACAATACGATCGCCCCGAAGCGACCGCGAACGCGGCGATCAGCGCCCGTTTGCCGTACATCATGGCGACCAGCCGATTCTCGCATTACTTGAAAGTTCTTGGACGCGACAAGATCGGCTCGTTCATGGAAGCGAGTGACTGCGAAGCATGGCTTGATCGCTGGATTCACAACTATGTGACCAGTGATCCGAACCCGCCCTCGGACGTTCGCGCCCGCTATCCGCTGGCCGAAGCTCGCGTCGAAGTCAAGGAGATCCCGGGCAAACCGGGGTCGTACAATGCCGTCGCGTGGATGCGTCCTTGGTTGCAAATGGAAGAACTGACGACCAGCATGCGGATGGTTGCCAGTATTCCAAAGCTTGGCGGCTGATCGCGTTTCATAGAAACGCAACGCAAGCCTGATCATCACATCACGGCGATGTTTTTGCTTTGTCACCGAAAGCATCGCCGTGGTTGTTCGATGATCCCTTCCCGATCGTCTCGTTTCGGTAATCCAGCATGTCTTCCGCCGAACTACCGAAACCCGCTCCCGCGTCAGTTGCATCCGCGAGGTCATCGCATGCCCCCGGCGGACTGGCGTCTAGTTTTCTCGATCGCGTCTTAGAACAACCGGTCGACAAATCGGCCGAAATAAAATCCGCCGGCGCTGCGCCGCTCGATCAATTCCTCCGTGCCTCGACAGTCGGCGATGCACTGAATGATTGGTTCGGGCAAGGCTGGCAATCTGATTCACGGTTTGCCGATCGCGAACACGTCTTGCGACGACTCTCTGCCGACATCGCGCAGATCGATCAATTACTGAACGATCAGGTCAACAAGATTCTGCACCACCCGCGATTTCAAAAGCTGGAATCGTCTTGGCGAGGACTGGAATTCCTGGTCAACCGCGCGGAAATCGAAAGTGACCCGATGATCAAAATTCGTGTCCTGACGGCACGTTGGAAAGAGCTGGAAAAAGATTTCGAACGCAGCGTCGAATTCGATCAAAGTACGGTCTTTAAGAAAGTCTATGAAGACGAGTTCGGTTCACCCGGTGGCGAGCCTTTCGGCGTACTGGTGGGAGACTATGACATTCATCCGCGCGTCTCGCCGGAACGAACGACCGATGACCTGTTCGTGCTTCGTTCGCTTGCCGGCGTCGCCGCCAGTTCGTTCTGTCCGATCTTGATGGCGGCCAGCCCCGCGTTGTTAGACTTGGAATCGTTTGGTGATTTACAAGTCACACGCGATCATGCGTCGCGACTGTCTCGTCCAGACTACCTCAAGTGGAACGCGATCCGAGACGACGAAGATTCGCGATTCTTAGGGATGGTGTTGCCGCGAATCCTGATGCGTGGCCCCTATCAAGACGACGGCAGCCGCGTCGATCGTTTTATGTTCCAAGAAGACGTCAGCCACCCAAGCGGCGACGATTACTTATGGGGCAATCCGGCATACGCGTACGTGTCAGTATTGATGCGGTCGTTTGCCAATAGTGGTTGGCTTGCCGACATCCGTGGATTGCGTCAAAACGTCGAAGGCGGTGGCTTGGTGTCTGATCTGCCGGCCCTTTCGTTTCCGACCGATTCGAAAGGCGTCATCCCTCGTCCGATCACCGAAATCGCAGTCAGCGATTCTCTGGAACGACAGCTCAGCGAACTCGGGCTATTGCCGATCTGCGATTGCAAGGACACACCGATGGCGGTGTTCGCCAGTGGCCAGTCGCTACAGCGTGCGAAGGTCTTCGACACCAACGAGGCAACGACCAATGCGAAAATCAGTGCGATGTTGCCGTACATCCTGACCGTTTCACGATTCGCGCATTATGTCAAAGTGATCGCCCGAACTAAAACGGGATCGTTCGCGACCGCCGAAGACCTACAGCGGATGCTACACGATTGGATCATCGAATACGTCACCGCCGACCGCGAAGCGAGCGCTGATGTGAAAAGCCGCAAACCACTGCGTGAGGCTTCGATCACCGTCCAGCCAGACCCGGGAAAGCCCGGGGCTTTTTATTGTATGATGCGTCTGGCACCGCATTATGAACTGGACGAAATGGTCGGTAGCATCCGATTACAAACTCGAATCGGTCGCTCATAGCGGCGGTCAACAACGTTGAATCATCGACCTCTCGTCTTAACCACCACGGAATCTTTTCATGACATCGTCTCCAATGGAGTTGTACGAAGCCGGGAAACTGGACGAAGCGATGGAGGCATCGTTGCAATTGGTGAAGTCGAAACCGGCAGACGTTGGGCTGCGGTTTCAATTGGCCGAACTTTCATGCATCGCAGGAAACCTCGATCGGGCCGACAAGCAACTCGATACCGTTTCTAACCAAGACGCCCAAGCGGCGATCGGTGCCGCGCTATTGCGGCAGCTCGTTCGAGCAGAACTCGCGCGGCGAGAGTGTTTTTTCGAAGGCCGCGTACCGGAATTTCTGGGCGACCCGTCTCCCCGATTGAAGGCATCGCTGGAAGCCCTCACCGCATACCGCGGCGGTGACATCGAAGGGGCGGCCAAGACGCTCGCGCCGTTTGCCGACGCACCGATCCTCAATCAGCCCATCGAGGTCAACGGAGCTGAGGTTGACGACATTCGCGACCTCGATGACTTGCTCGCCCCGGTACTGGAAGTCTACACGTCGACGGGAAAGTACTTCTGGGTCGATTGGAATCAAATCCTAAACCTGGAATTACGTGCTCCCGAACGTCCGTTTGATTTGCTTTGGCGACAAGCGACCTTGTCGATCGAATCGGGCCCGGACGGTGAGGTTTATGTACCGGCAATCTACCTCGAACCGAACCAAGATTCACAGCCCGACGCAAACTTACGGCTAGGACGCGGTACCGACTGGTTCGACACCGAACAAGGAATTGTCCGAGGCCGAGGGCAGCGAATGCTACTGGCCGGTGACAGTGACTTGCCGATCATGGAACTTAAAACAATTCGCCGCGAAGACTGACCCGATCAAACATGTCCCGAGTTCCCAATGACCGTCCGTTGATTCCCAGTGTTCTTGATCGATTGATCGATTTGGAACCGCACCAAAAGACAGAGGTGCCGATGAATCGAACGCAGATCCTCTCCCAGATGAAGGAAAGCGTGGGACGCGACCTACAAGCGTTACTCAACACACGGTGCCGGGCGACGTCTTGGCCGGCAGACCTAAAGGAACTCGATCGATCCGTGTTTGCGTATGGAATTCCCGATTGCGTTGGCATCAGTACCGGATCGCGCGAACAGCAGGAAATGCTTCGTAAGCTAATGGTCCGTGCGATCGACGTCTTCGAACCACGGTTAACGAAAGTTCGCGTTCAACTTGCCGATACGAATGATCCAACCGACCGGGCACTTCGATTTCGGATCGACGCGATGCTGAAAGTCAATCCGGCTCCTGAACCGGTGGTCTACGACAGTGAATTGGATGCCACCAGCGGTGACTTCATGGTCAAAGGAGTGCGTCGATGACCGATCGATTATTGCCGTACTACAACCAAGAATTGCAATTCTTACGTCGCTTCGGTTCTGAATTTGCGAAGCAACATCCCAAGATCGCAGCCCGATTGCGATTGGGAGACGACTTAAGCGAAGACCCACACGTTTCACGAATCATCGAGTCATTCGCGTTGCTCTCGGCGCGGACTCGGTTGAAATTGGATGACGATTTCCCTGAAATCACGCACGCGCTGCTGGGCGTGCTCTATCCGCACTACCTCGCACCGATTCCGTCGACGGCGGTGGTCGAATTCAACCTCGATCCTCGGCAGGCGGACTTGGTCGCGGGATATGAAATCGAAGCCGGCGGTGCGATCGAAACCGAATCGACCGAAGACGGCGTCTGCCAATTTCGAACGGCGTATCCCGTCAAGCTGTTCCCGATCAAGGTCGCCGCCGCATCGTACAAGGGCCAACCGTTTCAAAGTCCGTCCAGCCCGTTACTCCCCAAAGCAGAAGCGGCGATTCACTTGACGCTGCAAACGTTTCGCGAATCGGTCCGTTTTGAAATGATAGAGCTTGACTCGTTACGATTTTTCATTCGCGGCATTTCACACGCCGCGATGGATCTCTACGAGCTAATACACAACGATACGCTTGAAATTCTGATCGCAAAGTCGGCGAACGATCCGAATCCGATCCGCCTGTCGAAAGACAACTTGGGAGTGATCGGGTTCGAACCGGGCGAATGCTTGTTTCCCGAGGAGCCTCGGACGTTCAGCGGATATCGATTGCTGACGGAATACTTTGCCGCTCCCGAGAAATTCATGTTTTTCGACGTCCGCGGCATCGATCGAGAACAACTCGCCGGTTATGGCGAGTCGTTGCACGTGTTCTTGTTGCTCAAACGTCACGTCGGTTCGGTTGAGCAGTTTGTCGAACCGGAAACGATCCGCCTGGGTTGTACGCCGATGGTGAACCTGTTCGAACATCGCTGCGAACCGATTCGGGTCGGTCATGCCAGCCACGAATATCACGTCGTTGCGGACGCCCGACAGCCGCGTGCATTCGAAGTCCATTCGATCCAAAGCGTTCGCGCGATTGACTCTGAACAACCCGATCGAGAATTTCATCCGTTCTATTCGATCCGGCATGCAGGCGAACAACGCGATCGTCGTGGCTTTTTCCATACGCACCGGCGACGCAGCGACCAAAGCGGCGGTGTCCAAGAATCCGCGAGTGAAGTTTATTTGTCGCTGGTCGATTTAGATTTCAATCCGGACGAAAACGACGGAACTGTTTTGGACATTCGTGCCTTGTGCACTAGTCGTAATCTTCCGCAACGATTGGAATTTGGTGGGGGGCGACCATCGTTGACGTTAGTCAAAGGTGGACCGCTATTGCCACCGAAATGCGTGACTCAGCCGCGCGTCCCGTTGCGTCCGCCACTGGAAAAAGGCACCTACTGGCGATTGATCAGCCACCTTTCCCTGGGACATGTTTCGCTGTTCGATGGCCGCGACGGTGCTAGCGCGATTCGTGAGATCCTGGGGCTCTACGAATTCATCGGGAAAGGCGATTCCCAGCAGCGAATCGATTCGATCCGCTCGGTGATTAGCCAACCGAGTGTCGCACGCTGCAAAGCCCCGACGGGTGGACTTTCGATGTGCCGCGGCCTCGATTTGGAATTCACCATCGACGAAGAAAAACTCAGTAGTGGCGGGGCGTATTTGCTGGGCAGCATCTTGGAACGGTTCGTCGCCCTGTACGCCTCGATCAATTCTTTTACCCGAACGACACTGCGCAGCAGTCTACGAGAACAGGAAATCGCTAAATGGCCGGCGCGGTCGGGAAGACAAGAATTTCTGTAAAGCAACGCTTGATGCGTGAACCCTACAAGTTCACGTTTTTCCAAGCCGTGCGATTGCTGCTTGCCGCTCCTTCGGCAACCCGTTCCGATGCGCACTCACAACATCAGCCTGCCGGCCCGAAACGTGCCGGACGGATCGGAACGGTCAGCAACATCAATGAAGAACCCGTTCGGTTTCAAGTTCAACCGGCGCTTCGATTTGCCCCCAGCGAAGTTATTTCGGTCAACCCACATCAGGATGCCGAAACGGACAAAGTGACTGAGGGTTTGGTCGAGATGCTGGTCAGTTTTTGGGGTTTAACCGGCCCCGCGGGAGCGTTGCCGACCCAGTACACACAACTGGTGATCGATCGCGTTCACGCCAAAGACCAGGCGATGCGCAGTTTCTTTGACATGTTTTCGCATCGTCAACTTTCGTTCTTCTATCGAGCTTGGGAGAAGTATTCGTTAGCGGCAGGCTACGAAACGAGTGCGCAGCGGCAACGTCCCGAGGCCGATTTGATCCGCGAAACACTCCTCTCGATCGTTGGCAGGGGAACCGATCAAGTCCGCGACCGTTTGCAGGTCACCGATGATGCATTGATCTATTACGGTGGCGTCTTCAACGATCGCCCGACCGCCGAATCGCTACGCGCGATCGTATCAGACTATCTCGGCTTACCCGCCAAAGTGCTGTCGATGTTCGGCCAATGGCTGGTGCTGCCCCCGGCGGAGTGCTCACGACTTGGAAGTACGGGCGCCCACTGCATCGTTGGGTTAGATACGATTTTGGGCGGCAGGACATGGGACCCGGGATCCAAGTTTCGAATCCAGATCGGTCCGGTACGATTCAAAGACTTCACGCGTCTACTACCGACCGGACAAACGCTGCCCCAGGTATGTCAGTTTATCCGGAGCTATGTCGGGATGGAGTTTGACTTCGATTTGCAAGTCATCCTGATGGCCGACGAGATACCGGCATGTCGCTTTGTCGCTTCCGGATCAACGCAGGACGGTTCGTCCGCACCGCACTTGGGGTGGAATACATGGCTTTGCAGTCGCCCCCCAACTCATGATAGTGCCGATGCCGTCTTCCACCACGATGGGACACCGACGCGGTAACCTATCGACATACAAATCATTCGGTAATTCAGCTTTCCTCTCTACCTACATCATTTTGCAAACTTATGGCACAGATCAACTTAAAAGAACTGGTTGGCAAGCTGAACGACACCTGCCGCGGGGCGTTGGAATCGGCCGCAGGGCTGTGCCTTTCGAGGACCAACTACAACATTGAAATCGAACATTGGCTACTCAAGCTTCTCGAGAACGACCGATCAGACCTTGTGATCGCCTGTAAAACATCCGGCGTCGACCTCAGCAGTTTGCAAGCCGATTTGAACAAAGCGATCGATAAGTTCAAAACCGGAAACGGCCGACCACCGGCACTGTCGCCCAATATCGTCGATCTCGTTCGTGAAGCTTGGTTGTTCGCATCGGTCGATCATGGAGCCGCGAAGGTTCGTAGTGGTCACTTGCTGGTGGCGCTATTAAAATCAAGCACTTTGCGATCGATCGCACGCGATGCCTCGGGCGAGTTCGATTCGATCAACGGAGATGGGTTGACCCAAGACTTCGCAACGGTCTTAAGCGATAGCGAAGAAACGCATGTTCCGATGGGAGCCGGGACCGCCGCGTCCTCGTCCTCCGGTGGCGGGTCGGCCGCGAAACCGGGCATGACTAAAACGCCGGCCCTGGATCAATTCACGATTGACCTGACCGAGCGTGCTTCGTCCGGACACATCGATCCGGTGCTCGGTCGTGATCCCGAAATTCGGCAGTTGATCGATATCTTGACACGTCGCCGCCAAAACAACCCAATCTTGACCGGTGAGGCAGGGGTCGGGAAAACCGCCGTCGTCGAAGGCTTCGCACTGCGTGTTGCCGCCGGTGATGTCCCCGAATCGATTCGCAACATTCGCATTCACACGCTCGACCTCGGCCTGCTGCAAGCGGGCGCGGGAATGAAAGGCGAGTTTGAAAATCGCTTACGCGGTGTGATCGATGAAGTCAAAAGTTCGCCGACACCGATCATCCTGTTTATCGATGAAGCTCACACGTTGATCGGCGCCGGTGGACAGGCAGGCCAAGGCGACGCCGCCAATCTGCTTAAGCCAGCTCTCGCGCGTGGCGAGTTGCGAACGATCGCGGCAACAACCTGGGCGGAGTACAAAAAGTATTTCGAAAAGGATGCCGCCCTGGCGCGTCGATTCCAAGTTGTCATCGTCAATGAACCCGATGAGCCCGTCGCGGTAGAAATGATGCGTGGCTTGGTCGGAACGTTAGAAAAGCATCATCGCGTTCGCATCATGAACGAAGCAGTTGTCGAAGCGGTGAAACTGTCGAAACGATACATCTCTGGACGACAGTTACCGGACAAAGCCGTTAGTCTTCTCGACACCGCATGTGCGCGAATCCAACTCAGCCAATCGTCCACCCCGCCGGCAATCGAAGACGCCCAGCGCCGACGCGATCAACTCGACGTGTCGATTCGGATTCTTAATCGTGAACAGCAGACCGGAGCGGATCACGGCGAAGCAATCGAAGAAGCCGAAGCCGAAAAGGTAGCCGTCGAAAGCGAACTAGAATCGCTGCAAAAGCAGTGGGACGAAGAAAAGCAACTACTCAAAACCATCGTCGACTTACGAAAGAAGCTCGACAAGGACGCGCCTGAGCATCTCGCCGCCACGATCGACGCCACAAAAGAAGAAACAACGGCCGAGGAAACCCCCGCGGCGGAATCAGATGCCTCCAACGAAGAACCAAGCGACGAACAAATCGCTCGGTGGAAGACGGAATTGGTCGCCGCCGAAGAAGAATTGCAAACGATTCAGGGCGAGCGCCCGTTACTTTTCCCTTCCGTCGATGCCGGTGCGATCGCGGAAACCGTCGCCGCATGGACGGGCATCCCGGTTGGCCGCATGGTCAGCAACGAAATCAATACCGTCCTGCGACTAAAAGAGTTGATGGAGGAATCGATCGTTGGGCAATCTCATGCCCTCGATCGGATCGCCCAAAGTATCCGAACCAGTCGCGCCGGCTTGCGAGATCCGCGAACACCGATCGGCGTGTTCCTGCTGGCAGGAACCAGCGGAGTTGGAAAAACTGAAACCGCGATCACATTGGCGAACCTGCTTTACGGCGGCGAGCAAAATATGACGACGATCAACATGTCGGAGTTTAAAGAAGAACACAAGGTCTCGCTGTTGATGGGCTCGCCCCCCGGTTACGTCGGTTACGGCGAAGGCGGGGTTCTGACCGAAGCGGTCCGTCGAAAACCGTACTCGGTGGTACTATTGGACGAAGTCGAGAAGGCGCATCCCGGCGTTCAAGATGTCTTTTATCAGGTCTTTGATAAAGGCCAGATGAAGGACGGTGAAGGTCGCGATATCGACTTTAAAAACACGGTCATCATCATGACCACCAATGCGGGAACGGACTTGATCAAAAGCCTTTGCGCCGATGATGACACGATGCCAGACCCGGATGGTTTTATCGAAGCCGTCTTTCCAGAGTTATTGAAAACGTTCAAGCCGGCGTTCTTGGGTCGCGTGAGTGTGATTCCGTATTACCCGCTGGCCGACGACGTGATGAGCCAGATCATTCGTTTAAAACTTGGCAAGGTCGGTCGCCGCGTCGTCGAAAGCTACGGAGCAACGTTCGACTACAGCGATGCGGTCGTTGATTCGATTCGAAATCGTTGTACCGAAGTTGATACAGGTGCTCGCAACATCGACCACATTCTCAACCGAACCATGCTTCCCGAACTCTCTTCGCAAGTCTTGTCCAATCTGGCCGAAGGCGAAGCGATCTCCAAAGTTTCAATTGATATGAAGGATGATCAGTTCGAGTACATCGTTTCGACAGAAGCTTAGTTGCGGTATCAACTATCGAACGCACGTTCTAAGCAGTTGAATACGAATGATTCGGCTTAGGTCATTTCCTCTTCCTGCGGGGAGGGCCGAGCGCAGCGAGGGGAGGTCGAGCGGTGAATGGCCGAACAAACTTTCGTCCCTCGGCCGCATCGAATCGCGGATCAGTGACGCCACAGTTTTAAGCACCGCCCGAGTCGACCAGTTCACCGTCGGCCAGAACGATTTGCCGACTCGCCCTGGATGCGACGGCTTCATCATGAGTGACGACAACCAACGTCGTCTGACTGGTTTCGCGTAGCGATTCTAATAATTCCAATATCGCCATTCCCGATTCACTATCGAGTGCCCCGGTGGGTTCGTCCGCCAAGATCACTTGAGGGCGGTTCGCAATTGCTCGCGCGATCGCGACGCGTTGGCATTCACCGCCAGAGAGTTGTCGGGGCAAATGGCGTCCACGGCCAGAGAGTCCAACTTGGGCGAGTAGCGAGTTGGCTGTTTCGGCGCGTTCATTCGCGGATGCCGAGGTTTCAAACATGGGAATTTGAACGTTTTCGGCGGCGGTTAAGTTCGGCAATAAATAGTATCGCTGGAACACGAATCCGACCTGCTGACGTCGATAACGATCCAGATTGGCAGTGGCCAATGATTGCCCGTCAAAGTACACCTCGCCCGCAGTCGGTCGGTCCATCCCTCCGATTAGATTCAACAAGGTTGATTTCCCGCTTCCACTTTTGCCTACAATCGAGACATGTTCGCCATGGGTAATCGCCAAACTGACGTCGTGAAGGGCATGCACGTCGCCCCGGGGAAAATAGCGTGAAACTGAATGGGTCTGCACGACGGCGTCGGTAGAGCGATCGACGGAAGCTTGCCCGGGCATTGGAAACCGACTGAAGATGGAATGGATTGAAACGATGGAAGATACCCGTCACCGCAAAACGATGCGACCGTGGATGCGAGATTTACGATCATCCGTAGTCTTCGCTTGCGTCTCGATTATCTGCTCTGCGTCCTCATCGCAGGCTCAATCGAAATTCGATGATACGTTCGTTCCACAGAGTATCACAAAGATCCCTGCCGGCATTTCGGTGACTTCGCCTAGCGAGCAATCGCCTTTCAACCGGTTAGTACTGTTAGCGAATCCCAGGCTATCGGCGGGTGATGCTAAGACCGTCAGCGACACGGTACGTGATGCGGCAACGAAATCCTCGCTAACGATCATGGCATCAGTAACGAAAACCTCGCCGGACGAATTGTCTGGCGAAGGCAATCCACCGCTTTCGCCACAAGGTGAATTCAGATTGGCGTCTGTCGGCGTTGGCTACAGCATATCGTCCGACCAAGGACGCATCATCGTCTCTGCCGACACCGCAAGTGAACTTGGCGTCTCTCTGGGGCTGATTCAAAAACAGGTGTTGCGGTCCAGCGAATCCCAACTGCAACGCGTCACGGTAGTGGGAAAGACGGACCAGATCTACGTCTTTGATGCCCCATCGATCATGCACCGCCGGGATCAGAACCGACGTTACCTGACTCGTCATTTTGTCTATCTCGATGCTAAGACTGGCGAGGGAGCGATGATGGTTTGGTTGATGGCGCCGCTCGGTCGCGAACATGGAAAGACAGCGTATCCGATCATTGATCACCCAATCCGTGTCCTGCCGTTCGAAACAGTCGAGACGCGAGACATTTTTGTCGACGCCGGCGAGTTCAATTTTTTAGGCGTCCCAAGCGAAGCAGCGTTTGGCCTCGTCGATTTACCACCGGGAAGAGACATACGCTGGTCAAAGGAAGCAGCCATGCTTGCCGGGAGCTTCTCGTATAGCCACACAGAATTGAACAAGCTTTCGATTCATCTAGCTGCATTGCTAAAGAATTCCCCCGATCCGTTGCCCCGATCACAGCCATAGTTTCAGTTACCTGAAGTTTAGCCGAACGGTGTTGACCAAGGACTCAACGGAATACCAGGTCTAACGCCGGCTTTTTTGACCAGTGAAGATCACCGGAGAGCAAATGCTTTTTTATCGCGGCATCCGTCCGTTGTTATTTTCTCTGGATCCGGAAAAGGCTCATCAACTTGGCATTCGCACCGGAAGTATCGTCCAATCGATCCCCGGCGTTCTTAGGTTCATCCGGTGCGACCCCAACGTTGACCCGATCCTTCGCGTTGCGCTCGCAGGCATCGATTTTGCAAATCCGATCGGGCTTGCCGCAGGCTTGGACAAATCGGGTGAAATCGTTCCGGCGATGCAAGCGATCGGGTTTGGACATCTCGAAATTGGTTCGATCTCGGCCCGACCGTCGAAAGGCAACCAGACTCCACGGTTGTGGCGTTTGATCGATGATGCCGCTGTACTAGTCCACTATGGGTTGCCAAATGATGGATCAGTTGTGGTGGCGAAGCGGTTGCAAGATTTGCGGAATCGCGATGCGATCAAGACACCCATCGGAGTCAATTTGGTCAACACCAATGAGCCTTCGTCAGGCCCAAGTTCTCCAGATGCGGTGATCGACGACTACCGTGAATCGGCGAAGCGATTTGCCGATGTGACCTCGTATCTGATGTTGAACCTTAGCTGCCCCAACACGATCGATGGTCGCGGTTTCTTTGAACAGTCCTCTCGTCTGGACGACTTGCTACGATCGGTGACGGAGGTGACCGGCGATGTTCCGGTATTTTTAAAGCTGTCGCCCGATTGGGAGCAGACATTGATCGCAGATCTGTTGGACATTGCGTTGCAGTACCACTCAGTCGCCGGGGTGATGTTCAATCTATCGGCGCACCGTCGCGAAGGATTAGTGTCCGCACCGTCGACTTACCAAGATCGACCGGGCGCGATCGCCGGTCGTCCAACGAAGGACTGGATGGACCGGCGAACGGCATGGCTATTTCGCCAGCTACGCGGTACTCGGCTACGGATCATTTCAGCGGGAGGGATTCAGAATGCCACCGACGCCTATCGTAGGATTCGATTGGGTGCATCGCTGGTTCAGGTTTACACCGCACTGATCTACCATGGCCCAGGTCTTGTCGCGAAGATCAATCGTGATTTAGCCGAGCGACTTCGTCGTGATGGTGTCAACCAACTTTCCGACGTCATCGGCATCGATGCGATGGAGCGCTAAAGGTTTAGGCAAGTCTGTGCGCCGTTTCGTCGGATGACAAAGGGAACAGTTCTATACGACAAGTCGTGAGGCAAACCCTTTGACATGTATACTGACGCTGACAGAGATCGCTGTCCGTCTGTTTAACCAACCGATTCCCGGTGGCATCGTCGCGCAATGTTCCCTTCGCATGGCGACACGTCATTGTCTAACCAATCCGCTTTAGCAATGCACTCCAGCATCACCGACAAAGGCCTTTCACAATTATTTCAAGCGGCAACAGATCTCGTTGCCCGTCGACTCCCAACTGGTGAAGCAGTCGCCGCGGCCATCTTGACTCAATCGCATCAGATCTACACAGGGATCTGGATTGATGCGGCGCTCGACGCCGCTGCACTCTGTGCCGAAACCGGACCGATCTGTGAAGCGCATCGGACAAATGAGGTGGTGCTCGCGTCGGTTTGCGTGATGAGAGAGTCTACCAATGGCGATATACAAGTCGTACCGGCATGCGGAATTTGCCAGGAACGACTCTCCTATTGGGGAATGGATTTGGTAGTCGGAATTCCGGGAACGAAGATCGATGGAGTCTGTGACTTTCTGCCGTTATCGGCCCTTCGCCCACACTATTGGCGTGACGTGCTTCCGAAGAAACTCCAATGATCCTTGTAGCCTTCGAGTAATATTTGCTGGGTCTGCAACCGCACAGACACGATGATGGACGAACGCAATGCGAGCATCAGCCATAAAGATGCTTGCGGAGGCGTCGGCTTTGAGTGCGTGTCATTGCTTGTCGGATCGGTACCCTATGCGATACCGCAGAACTTGAGTTTAGGATGAGCCGAACTCAACAACATTGTCTCAACGAAGCACACGGTGAACCTCACAAGCACGTCGCTGGTCGTCATCGTCGACCACTGAGCGGTGTGGCCGGAACGCAGGTGAAAAAACCATGGCAAACTTAACTAACGCCCGTGTGATCTGGTTCAAAGGCGTCTTATTCGTCCTGCTCGGGGTTCTCGCATCGGGTGTCTTGTTCACACAGCTCACAGATTTTCGCTATGTCGTCATATATGCCATCGCCATATGGGCTTTCTGCCGAGCGTACTACTTCGCGTTCTACGTCATCGAGCATTACGTTGATCCCCGCTTTCGATTCGCGGGGCTACTCGATTTCGCTCTTTATGCCGTCTTCGGGCACCGTCCCGATGAATTGCCTAAAGAGAGATCGGAAGAGAACGGCGATGGGCGAAGGTAGTGCCCGAGGATGCGAGCGGGGACACGATTGTCGCATACGCGACGGAATCATCGAGCGGATCCGTGGCTCATGTTGCGTTAGAGCGCTGACGCCTGCTTGGGCGCGAGATCTTTGATCAACCGCGTGATCAGATCGTCGACCGTGATGCCGTCAGCTTCCGCGGTGAACGTCGGGACCAGCCGGTGTCGTAAGACAGGTAGCGCGAGTGTCTGGACGTCCTCAAGGGTCACTTGGGGACGACCATGCATCAATGCGCGCGCTTTGGCGGCAAGCACTAATTGTTGGCTAGCACGTGGTCCCGGTCCCCATTCGACCAGTTCTTTTGCCCAGTCGGCGCACTGCGGATCTGAGGGACGCACCGACCGAACGGCATCGAGCACCCAGTCTTTGACGTGGGGCGGCAACGGGACGCGCCGGACGGTCCTCTGAAAGGCAATGATTTGTTCCCCGGTGACGACCGGTTTCACCTCGGCATCAAACGTTGACGTCGTACGATCGACGATCTCCGATTCTTCGTCGCGGGTGGGGTAATCGACGACGACATGGAATAAAAATCGATCGCGTTGAGCTTCTGGCAGCGGGTAGGTGCCTTCCTGCTCGATCGGGTTCTGGGTCGCGAGGACGAAGAACGGTTCCTTCAAGGAATACGTTTTACCTCCGGCGGTGACTTCGTGTTCTTGCATTGCTTCGAGAAGCGCCGCCTGTGTTTTCGGAGGCGTACGGTTAATTTCGTCGGCGAGCAGCATCTGGGTGAAGATCGGCCCACGTTCGAACAGCAATTTTCGGCGGCCCGTTTCGGGGTCTTCTTGAATGATGTCTGTTCCGGTGATATCGCCGGGCATCAAATCGGGGGTGAACTGGATCCGGTGGAAATCCAAATGCATCGATTCGGCAAGGGTCCGGATCATCAGTGTTTTGGCGAGGCCGGGGACGCCTTCGAGCAGACAATGACCACGGGACAAAATCGCAATGAGAAGTTGTTCGACGACTTCGTTTTGTCCGACGACAACCTGTGCGACTTGATGCCGAATGGCCTTGCAGGACTTCACCAGTTCGGACGCCAGTTCAGCGTCGCTGCGTGAATCACGGCCTGGATTCGAATCGCCCGAACCGGAACCGGAATGGGGGCCGCGATCGGGATTGGGAGTGTTGGATTCGATCGGCGGAGGCTGAACCATGCGGTGATCCTTCATGATGACGCGGAGGCCCGAATGAATGAATCGGACTCCGGCGTAGTAAACGACGTTTGGTGTGACGAACCTGTCCCAAAAAACGAGTGATGCCAATGCAGGCCCGATGCTATCGCTTCGTTCCAATACGATTTCAAATTAGATGATTGGCGTTAGCCAAGGCTTCGGTGCAATTACCGTTGCCAACGCCCGTCGGCTGATGAGCCGACCCCAAATAGTTGAGTCAGACGGAACATTAGCGCGTCCGGCGCACTTTTTTTGGATAAGTTCTCGGACTCATTGTAAATCGGTAACGGCGACGATGAGCCATCAAGACAGCGATCTGTGGCGTTGTTTTGGTTTAAAATCAGCGTGAAAGACGAAACCGTCGCGGACGAATGTTAACGCATGGGGAAATTGGGGCGGTCTTCGGCCCCCTGGTTTATGGTTCGTTGGCGGATTGGTGGTGGGGGAACAATCCAGATTCGCTGATTCGGGGTTAATCCCGGTGACTTAAATGCTTATCTTTTGACACATGGCATCTTTGTACGTCGTCCGGGGTCGCGATCAGGGGAAGCATTTTTTGCTTTCAGGCCCCGTCGTGCGCATTGGCCGTGACACCCACAACGATGTGCAGTTGCTTGACGGAGAAGCATCGCGAAATCACGCCGAAATTCGCATCGACGCTGAAGGCGGATGCACACTAGTCGACCTTAACAGCAGCAACGGCTCACAGGTCAACGGGCATCGCGTCAGCGAACAACGATTGGCCAGCGGCGATCGGGTTGAAATTGGTGGAACGTTGTTGATCTTCACCGGGACCGGACAACCGACGGCAATCGACGCGGCTCATGGAGTCGACATTGTCCGTCATGGTAGCGCGGCCGACGCCAGCCGGATCGTTTCGTCGTTTGTACGACCGACGTCGCGGCCCGCGGTGGTGCCGTTCCGCGGCGATGGTGAATCAAACGTGGTTGCCGAAGCGGCGCCTCGGTTCGAGACCGCGGTCGCCGATCCGTCCACCGACTCCAGCGAACCTTCCGGCGAACCCTCGATCAGCACGCTGACCGATACCGATCGGTCCTTGGAAGTGATGTACCTGACCGCGTTAGCGGTCGGTCGAACGGATGATTTGAACGAATTGCTCGATCGAATTTTGCAATTGGTGTTCGACTGGGTCGATGCCGATCGCGGTTGTGTCATGTTGCGTGATGCCGAGACCGGCGACTTGCGTCCGGCGGCACGCTGCGATCGTCAATCCAAAAGCAACGCCAGAAAGGACGCTCCGATCAGTATCAGCAGTACGATTCTGGATTACGTACTCGAACGGGCCGAGGGAGTGCGAACCAGCGATGCCTGCGACGACGATCGCTTTGATGCCGCCGCATCGATCGTTCAAGGCGGCGTGCGCGAAGCACTGTGTGTTCCGCTGCAAGGACGCTATGACATTGTCGGTGCGTTGTACATCGATACCTACACCTCACCCGGCCAGATCGTCAAACGTGGAAGCACGCATCGATTCACCGACGATCACTTGCGATTGATCACGGCCATCGGCCATCAAGCGGCGCTGGCGATCGAAGACACGTTCTACTATTCCGCCTTATTGCAAAGCGAACGTTTGGCCGCGATGGGACAAACGATCGCGACGCTTTCGCATCACGTTAAAAACATTTTACAAGGCATCCGTGGGGGCAGTTTCCTGATTGAATCGGGGCTCAAACGGGATGATACCGATGCCGTCAAACGCGGCTGGACGATGGTCGATCGGAACCAGGAGCGGATTTCTAATCTTGTCATGGACATGCTCACGTTCTCCAAAGAACGGGAACCGCAAAAAATCGAAGCAGACTTGAACGAAACCATTCGAGACGTCTTCGAACTGATGGAATCGCGGGCTCGTGAGTCCGATGTGCTGCTGGAAACGTTTTTAGATGACGAGTTACCGCTCGCCTCGTTTGATCCCGATGCACTTCACCAAGCCTTGTTGAACTTGGTGACCAATGCGATTGATGCGGTCAAAGAGGGGCACGCGGCGCCGGCGGACGAACCAAACGAGACTTCCGGGCAGGGTGACATTACCAGCCAAAGGGCCGAAATCTCCGAATTCGTGCCAGAATTGCCCGAACCCCCAGCCAAGGTATCGATCGTTTCTAAGTACGCACCGGAGATCGGCTGGATTGTCGATGTGATCGACAATGGTCCGGGGATCAGTGAAGAAGATCGGCAAAGGGTATTCTCGCTATTCGAGTCCAAAAAGGGAGCTCGGGGTACCGGGCTAGGCTTGCCAGTGAGCGCCAAAATCCTCAATGAACACGGCGGAAGCCTAACGATCGTCGATTCGCCGACCGGTGTCGGGTGTTGCTTTCGCATGCTGCTTCCGCCGCTGCCGCCATCCTGATCGTTCGATCCGACAATGACTGGCCCGCGTCGTCTGCGGGGGTATCTGTCGCGATCGCCATCATTTTCATAGCATGGGCCCCATGAACATTACAAAGATGCACGGCGCCGGGAACGACTACGTTTACATCGATTGCTTTTCGCAAGACGTCCCCGATGACCTCCCCGAGTTAGCTCGCCAAATCTCTCACCGCCACTTCGGAGTCGGCGGAGACGGTTTAGTGTTGATCCGCAAGAGCGATCAAGCGGACGCCCGCATGCAGATGTTCAACGCCGACGGCAGTGAAAGCGAGATGTGTGGCAACGCGATTCGCTGCGTCGCTAAGTTCATGTACGACCACGGCATCAAGTCCACACCGAACTTAAAGATCGAAACCGGAGCCGGCATCTTGAGCTTGGATTGTGAAGTCGGCGGCGATGGCTTGGTGTCGCGTGTCAAAGTTGACATGGGACCTCCAGAACTTCACGGGCCAAAAATCCCAACCACGCTGCCGGTCGATCCAGACGGCCGGGTCGTTGAGAGTGCCGTCGAGTTTGACGGAAAAACATTTCCGGTGACCTGCGTTTCGATGGGCAACCCACACTGCGTGATTTTTGTTCCCGATGCAACGGACGAACTGGTCTTAGGCCTGGGGCCGAAGATCGAGAATGACCCAAGATTTCCCAATCGAATTAACGTCGAATTCGTTGAAGTTCTCTCTCGAAACGAGGTTCGACAGCGGACTTGGGAGCGTGGATCGGGGGAGACCTGGGCGTGTGGAACCGGTGCCGCCGCGGTCTGTGTCGCCGGCGTGCTTTCCGGACGAACCGAGCGAACGGTGCTCAATCACTTGCTCGGCGGTGACCTGACGTTGACCTGGGACGAAGCCAGCGGGCATGTCATCAAGACCGGACCGGCAACGGAAGTCTTTTCCGGCCAATGGAATCGTTGAGTGATTGTCGGTGAGTAGCGATATCGATTTCGAAGATGCCGGGCCGAACCAAGCCATCTCGGTCAGCGAACTCAATCAACACCTCAAAGCGGTCGTCGAAGGGACCTTTCCACCGATGTGGGTCGCCGGTGAGGTGTCGGATGTATCGCGGCCACGAAGCGGCCACCTTTACTTCACGCTCAAGGATGACGACTCACAGATCCGGGCGGTAATGTGGCGCAGCGTCGCGTCTAAATTGCGGTTTGACCTGGAAAACGGCCAGTCGTTGCTTTGCTTCGGCGGACTGGAAATATACACCGTTCGCGGTAGCTACCAGATCGTGGTCCGCAAAGCGGAACCGCGTGGCGTAGGCGCCTTGCAGGTCGCATTCGAAAAACTGAAGGCGAAGCTAAACGCGGAAGGTCTTTTCTCACTTGAACGCAAACAGCCGTTGCCGTCGCATCCACGGCGAGTGGGGCTAATCACCAGCCCTAGTGGCGCGGCGGTTCACGACTTCCTCGTCTCTGCCCGGCGACGCATGTTAGATGCCGAGATCTTTGTGATCCCCGCCCAGGTCCAGGGTCCAGGCGCCGCCGAAACGATCGAACGTGGTTTGTTGGCTGCCTCGATGATCCGGCCAAAGCTGGATGTCGTGATCGTCACTCGCGGCGGCGGAAGCTTGGAGGATCTCTGGACGTTCAATGAAGAGCGTGTCGTAAGGGCGATCGCGAGCTGTCCGATTCCGACCGTTTCGGCGGTCGGACACGAAGTCGACGTCACACTCTCTGACTTGGTGGCCGACGTTCGCGCGTTGACGCCAACCGACGCGGCAACTCGCGTCTTTCCTGACCGCGGTGCGACGGTAGGGCGCGTGACTGAGTTGGAATCCCGAATGCATCGGGCAATGATGCAACAAACTCAGCAGCGAAAGATGCTCCTGGCCTCCCTTTCGAGGCACCCCGCACTAAACAAGCCAATGGAGATGGTTCACTTACGCTCTCGCTTGTTGGATGAGTTGGATCAACGAGCCAAACAAGCGATCCAGCGGCGGCTCGATCATGGCAAAGCCTCGGTAGGGAAGCTGGCGTCGACCCTGTCGGCGCTATCGCCATTATCGACGCTCGCCCGGGGCTACAGTGTCACATTGAACGAAGCCGGTCAAACGATCCATGGCGCGTCCACGTTGTCTCCGGGAGATCAATTGCGGACGATCGTCGAAGACGGTGAAATACGATCGACGGTCGATGAAGTTAAACGTTAAACGGCACGCGGATGTGCCTTCTCGTAAACTTGCCGCAAGCTGGCCGCGCTGACGTGCGTGTAGATCTGTGTGGTGGCCAACGATTTGTGGCCCAGCAGTTCTTGGACGCTACGAATGTCGGCACCGCGGTCAAGGAGATGCGTTGCGAAGGAATGTCGCAGAGTATGAGGACTGGTGCGTGAATCTAGTCGCGCGGTCGTCAAGTGCTTTTCCAACATTCGTCCGATGCTGCGTGTGGTCAATTGGTTGCCAAATCGATTGACGAACACCGGGGCTGCGCGGCCGAGCGAGTTCGCTTCGGGGCTTCGTTGGCGCTTAGCGGCATAAATCTGGATCGCTTTCATTGCGAACGATCCCAGCGGACAGATCCGTTCTTTTCGTCCCTTACCGCGGACACGGACGATCCCTTCGGAAAGATCCAGATCACCGTCTTGCAGTCCGACGAGTTCGCTGACACGCAGCCCCGCCGAATACATCGTTTCGAGGATCGCACGATCGCGTAGGCCATCGACTTTGTCCGGAGGCGGCGCGAGGAGTAGACGCCCAATCTCGTCACCGGAAAGCACATGCGGAAGTTTTCGTTGGCGTCGCGGGTTTCGTAGCGGTTTGGCCGGATTGCTACTGGCCAGGCCTTCTCGCATCGCAAACTTGTAAAAGCTCCGCAGAGCGGCCAGCTTGCGAGCAATACTCGTTCGCGCGTAGTCGGCCTGCTGCAAGGCAGCTTGAAAGGCCCGCAGATCTTGCGGCGATAGTTCTGCCGGTGCGGGCACGTTTCCTCGAGTGACATCAAGCCATTCGACAAACGAGAACAAGTCCTCGCGGTACGACTTGATGGTCAATTCGCTCGCGTTACGCTCGTTAACCATGTAGCGCAAGAACTGGGCGATAGCCGAATTCATAGAATCCTTTCATTGCGATGTGGTTCGGGCGACGAAGCGACCGTAGTCGCCAAACATCCGGATGTCGCTGCCGGATGACGCTGCGTGGCGACGCTTTATTTGAAGTCTTCGAGCGACAGGTTATCGAGTTCGTTATCGATCATCATGTCTTCGTCCGACGGAACCGCGTCTCGAATCTTGCGACTGAGCATGGCGGCGTCGTACCAAGAAAAATCCAATTCTGGGTTGGCCGCATAACGCGCCAATTGGCGAAGGGTTTGGTCACGATTCGCGTCGTCAAATAAGAAGATAAACTTTTCCTCTCCTTTGACTAAAGCCAGAACGTTGATTTCTTTGTCCATAGAAAAGTATCGCCAGAGGCAAGACGACAATTGGTAAAGCTCATCTCGGACCCAACGTCGCTTGTCGCATGCGGTCGATCCGATGTTCCAGCTATCGGCTAGAACGACTGCTACCGATAAGATCGGTTCGATTCATCGACCGTTGACCGTGGTGAGGGAGTCGTCTGTCCGCTACGAGTGCTCTGTTCGCTATGAGCGTCAGCGACACCGCATCTCCGGTATCTCTCGCAACCGTTCAACTCAACCAAACGCCGGACCTTCCCGTCTCGGAATCATCTCAACGGTACTCCGCGAACCGCGGTAAAAAAGAAAAGCAGCGTCTCGATGAGGGACGCTGCTGAGCGGGTTTTCATTAAGGTCCGATCTGAAATCCATGTGTCGAACGCGCCGGCGACTAACCTGACACACACCATTTGTCGACGCAAATTGGTTTCCAGAAAGGCTGCATTGCGACCGAGTCGCTATCGACCGAAGTAGACCGGTACGAGGTAGGTCGTTCGATGGTTGTAACGACTGTGTGTCATCGGAACGGCATTCCAGTTCGGCCGCAGCGGTTCGTAACCGTACCAGAGATTACGTTCCATTCGCTCCAGTCGGGCTTTCTCGCGAAGTTGGGCGCGGGCCTGACGCAGCTCCATCACGGTGGGTTTATCAATGGATCGGTCCGACGAACTCGAAACTTCGTCGACCAAAACTCCGACCGGCTCGGCTTGCGGCTTTTGTACCGTTGGTTCAGGCGCCTCGATGAGCGGCTGAGTTTGAGCGATCGCCGCCACCGGCTCAGACGCCGAATGATGCTCCGAAAGCGAGGCACGCGGGTTGGCATTCGTTGTCGAGTTCAACTCCATTTCGAAGACAGAGAACTCATCTTCGACCGGCTCGTCGGCAAACAATGACGACTCGAACAGCCGAGGTGCATTTTCGTCTTCGCCGTAAGAGTCTGTATTTGGATATTGAGCAACCGAAACGCCCGTCATGCACGCAGCGGCTACTGCGGCGAACGCGAGGCGGCGAATGGAATCAGGTGAGGTGATTTTCATGGCAGGTGCGGAATTGTGAGATGGAGGGATGGCCAACGTGCCTATCGGCAGAGGTTCTCGGTAGCGCAAAAAGATTCCCTCGCCAACTTTCCAAAACACCCACCCGATGGACCGGTCATAGCGATTTTTTGGCAATGAGGGTGTCCAAATCCCCATTAACCACCGTGAATTAAGAATTCTGGTGGTCAGGGATGGTGTAATCGAGGATTCGTGCCAACAATCGAAGAAGCAAATCAGGATTTCATCTTTCCCACCTACCAACGCTCTAGGCAAATGAAGAAAGTTCTTTGCAATCTGCTCGGGATCTCGGCCGTCACTTTGGCTCTCGTCTCAATCGGGTGCCAACCTCCCAAGCCACCAGCTCCGGAAACGCCTGCCGGCGAAACCGAAGACGCGGCAAGCGACAACACCACATCGAACACGACCGCTGCTGCGGAAACCCCCGCCGTGGAAACGCCAGCAGCTGAACCCGAAGCTGATGCTGAGTAGGCTTCGCGGTTTTCAAAATTGAAAACGCAATCTTGGTTTCGCAAGCCAGATGCCGTCGCATTGAATCAAAACGTTCATCGTCGGCGATCTGGCAGCGAAATCGCGATCGGTTCGTATCGTTGCGATCGATCGATTCTCCGATCCACCACAACGGCAACCGAAAGGGTGGATTTATCTGTGAGGGTACACGGCCGGCGCAAACGTCTATGGTCTAACAAGACGTCGCGAAGTTAGCATCGTCGGCTCAGAAGCGGGCATGCTTCTGTCTTCCCACCCCAAGATTGTATTTTCGGGCGTCACCGGCGGATTTCGCTGCTGGCTATGGTAAACTGCGAGGGTCACCGTTCCGTCTCGCACCTTCGCTATCTGCCCACTATGCGCCGATTCAATCGCTGGCCTCTTCGAACGCTCGCATTGCTGCTGAGTTTCCTGGCGTATTCCGATGGTGGCATCGCCGCCGAAGTCGAGGTTGAGCTTAGCTCGGGCGAAAAACTCCGTGGAAACTGGGTCCAAGCCGATACGAGTTCGTTGACCTTGCAGGGCCCCGATCAAACGCTCGATATCTCTCAGATCGTCAATCTTCGCCCCACATCGACCGATACCTCCGCGATCTCCCCCCCCGTCAACGCGGTGCTGGTCGACGGTTCACAGGTCCGCGCTAATTCGGTTCAAGCAGACGATCAAACGATCACGATTAAGCCGCGGACGCAGGCGGAAATCAAGATGCCGCTGGCGTCACTGCGTGCCGTCCGCTTCCGTCCTAGTAACGCAAACACCGATCCTCAGTGGTTGGGGCTATTCGACAAAGAAATTCGATCGGACTTGATGGTCATCCATCGAAGTAACGCACAGCTCGACCCGGTCGAAGGCATCATCTTATCGATCGACGAACAAACGGTGAGTTTTGAACTCGATGGTGATACGATCGAAGCGCCAGTCGAGCGTCTTGAGGGCGTTGTCTTTCGAAACTCACCGGCATCATCGAGTTCAAAGACGGTCGTCGAGGACGTATACGGTTCAAGCTTTAATGCCAGTCGTATCGAGCTAATCGAAGACGCGGCGGGACTGCGGATCACACTCGCCAACGGGGTGACGCACGAACTAAAAATCTCGCAGCTTAAACGCATTCGATTTGCCAGCGGTCAACAGTTACTCGCCGGTCTTGCTCCGGCAGACAAACAGATGCGGCCCTACCTAAAAACCGCGATCTCGACCTCACTATTTGACGACTGGTTTGCGCCGGCAGCTGAGAACGAAGACATCGTCGCGTCAGCCGGAGGGGGCATTGAGTATCGCGTCGAAGATGGGTTCGAGTTTTTTTCGGGCAGCGTCGGGCGTGACCCTTCCGCGCAAGGCAAGTGGACCGTCAAAGTTCAGATTGCGATCGACGAGGAAGTGAAGTGGGAGCAAGAGTTGTCTGACTGGGAGCCGGCTGGTTTTCGACTCTCGGTCGCCGGTGCTCGCCGGATAAAATTGAAGGTAATTCCGACTGGCGATGGCGACGTCGGCGACTTGGTTCGATTCTATAAACCCCGATTGTTAAAGTGATGGCGACCTCGCGGAATCCCAAACAAGCGGCCGGATGGAAGATCGCAATTGCGATTTGTTGCTTCGCCGCCGGTACCAGCGTCGCGGCCGAGCCGCTGGAGCTGCCCAGCGAAATCGAAGCGATTGAGAATGCACGTGTCGAAGCGGTCGAGCGCGCGATGCCAAGTGCCGTCTGTGTCTTCGTCCCCGGTGGTGGCGGTGGTGGGAGTGGCGTATTGATTTCGCCGGAGGGCTACGCGTTAACCAATTTTCATGTGACCAGTCCCGCCGGTACGTTCATGCGTTGCGGACTCAGTGACGGACGCGTATACGATGCGGTCTTGGTTGGGCTTGATCCGGTCGGTGACTTGGCCATGATCAAGTTACTCGGACGCGATGACTTTCCCGTCGCAACGATGGCGGACAGTTTGAAAGCTCGCGCCGGTGACTGGTGCATGGTGATCGGCAACCCCTTTTTGCTGGCGACCAATCTGCAGCCCACCGTGACTTGGGGGCTACTTAGTGGTGTCGGTCGTTACCAGTACCCTTCGGGCACACTGCTTGAATACGCGGATTGTTTACAAACCGACGCGTCAATCAATCCGGGCAACTCGGGTGGGCCGATTTACAATGATCGTGGTGAATTGCTTGGCATCGTCGGTCGATGCTCCTTCGAAAAACGTGGCCGCGTCAACGTGGGTGTCGGCTATGCGATCTCGATCAACCAAGCAAAAAACTTTCTCGGCTACTTGCAGAGTGGACGAATTGTCGATCACGCCACTTTAGGTGCGACCGTATCGACCGACTCGGACGGTAGCGTAGTCGTGAGCAATATCTTGGAATCGAGCGATGCCTATCGCCGTGGCCTGCGATACGATTCCGAGATCTTGGAAATTGACGGACGCGTAGTGACATCCGCCAACGACGTGCAAAACGTATTGGGCACACTCCCGAGTGGCTGGAGGGTCGAAGTCGCGTTTCGCGAAGCCGGTAAAACGTCTCGTGTGCCAATCCGCTTGATGGGCGTCCATCGTCGCGATGAGTTGCTGACCAAAATGCAGGCGGCCCTTCCACCGCCTCCGCCGGTGCCCGACCAGCCAGAAGATGAAACGCCCGAGGGGAATGGTGACTCCAAAGAAGAAAATGCGAAAGAATCCGACGACCAGCCCAAGGAAGAGGACGCCCCCAAGTCTGAAAAACAGTCCCCCAAACGCACCAAGCGGTCGCCTCACGGCGCTAGCGCGATCCCCGCGCAGGCGGCAAAGCTGATCGACGAACGGAAAGGGTTTGCGAACTACCACTTCAACCAAGTGCATCAAGACCGAATTCAAGCATTGCTAAGGTCACAGTTCCCGGCAGAGATCGCAACGGCCGAACAAACCCAGCGATGGTTGATTACCGGAACGAATTCCGATGGCGGCGACGTCGTGCTTGAAGTTGGCAATGACGGGTTGGCGATGACCACCGGTGGGACGCGAATGACGGCCTCGAATGCCGCAGAGTTGTTTGAAGCGGTCGATCGCGATGCGATCGGAGGCATCTTGGCAGCACTGGATGCTTGGCGAAGAATGATCGAACTGGGCACGACGCAATTCGGTGAAGCCTACTATCAAGGCACGATGCCACTTGCCGGTCAACGTCCACTGCGTGACTGTTTGGTGGGGCTGTATGGCGAAATGGAAGTCCGTTGGTTGCTGCATCCGGAAACCGGTCAGCTTGAGTGTATCGAAGTTTTCGCCGACCGTGATTCCGACCCTGCAGAGTTGTGGATCGAAAGCAACGGGAGCACGATCAACCGATTGGATTTGAAGTACGGCTTGGAAAGCAAGCTGACTGTCGAAATCGACGATTGGAAGCGAGAGGAAGTGGCAACGCCATGATGCGACTTGTAGTAATAGCATTAACGCTTTGTGCGACTTTGATCGGGCAACGGTCAGTAGCCCAAGACGAGCACTCGGCGGTTTCACGCAACGTGCAACAACGGATCGTCAAGATCTACGGTGCCGGTGGCGTGCGTGGGTTGGAAGCCTACCAAAGCGGATTCCTAGTTTCCCCGGAAGGACACATCGCAACGGTCTGGAGCTATGTCTTGGATGTCGAACCGATCATCGTGCTTGACGACGGACGTCGCTTCGAGTCAAAGATCGTTGGCATCGAACCGGCGCTGGAACTCGCGGTGCTGAAGATCGAAGCGTCAGAACTGCCATTCTTCGAGGTCGGTAAAGAGTTGAACGCTCAGTGGGGCGATCCCGTGTTGGCGGCAAGCAATTTGTTCAATATCGCTGCCGGAAATGAAGCGGCTAGCGTGATGCAGGGCGTGATCTCAGGTGTGACAAATCTTGATGCCCGCCGCGGTGTTTTTAAGACACCTTACCGCGGAAAGGTATTGGTGCTGGACCTGATCGCGAATAACCCCGGCGCCGCTGGTGGTGCGGTGGCGGATTCGTCCGGCCAGTTGGTCGGGATGCTCGGTAAAGAACTACGCGATGCAACGACGGGAGTTTGGTTGAACTATGCCATTCCGATCGATGCACTGCGGCGGGCAATTGGCGACATCATTGCCGGCCGAGCGACCACGGCGCCTCCCGAAGAAACGCCGATCCTGCCGCGTGACAAGTCACACAACCTGACCACGCTCGGACTAGTCTTGGTGCCGAATGTGCTCGAGTCCACACCGGTTTACGTCGACACGGTGCTGAAGGAAAGCGCCGCCGAGAAAGCTCATTTACAACCCGATGACCTCATCCTGCTTGTTAATGGGGTCCGGGTCGGAGATCAGAAATCCTTTACCGAACTGCTACGGCGAATCGATCGACGCGATGCAGTTTCGTTGACAATTCAACGTGAGAGCGACGTCGTGCCGGTGCGTTTAGTACCGCAGTAACCGGAATGCAGGAAGACGCGTCCCGTCATCGCGGAGAACGCTCTGCCCGACATCGAATAATGCAACGTGACAAGCCGGCAACCCGACCAGTCAATCAAGAGAATAACCCTGTGAATCAACTTCGCCCGGTGCGTTTAATCGTGATCGCCTGCGTTGGCATGATCGTTTTTGCCAGTTCACTAGTGTGCTCGCAAGCCAGGGCTCAAACGGCAAGTCAGCGGCAGCAGTTTGCCAAAGCAATCCGCAACGCCGCCACTCGCGTTCTGCCTTCGGTGGTGTCCGTCGAAGTCATCGGGGTCGCGCAAGGAGGAGCCGGTTCAAACTCAAGCGAGGTTGCCAACGACGCACCTTCGTGTGGCTTGGTCGTCGATCCTTCCGGCCTGATCTTGGCCTCCGATATTATCTTGCGTCGGCCTTCGGCAAGTTTGCTGGTCGTCCTCGAAGATCAAACTCGGTTGGCCGCGACTGTCGTCGCCCGCGATTATCACCGTGGCCTGGTACTCCTGAAAACCGAAGCGGATCGATCACTGCCGGCGATCGAAGTGCCGAGTGAAGTTCGCACGCCGGTCGGTGGTACCGTCGTCGCCGTGGGACGATATGGAACCGATCAGTCGCCGATGGTCAGCAGCGGAATCTTAAGCGCACGCGGTCGACTAGAAGGCACGATGTTGCAAACCGATGCGCGGGTATCACCGACCTATTACGGGGGTCCCCTTGTCGACCTATACGGTAACGTGATCGGAATCGTTGTCCCCGCGGTTGCCCCGGGAGGCGCCCCCGATGACACCAGTTGGTACGACAGTGGGATCGCGTTTGCTGTTCCGTTGCCTATCGTCGCGAACAAGCTTCCACAGTTGCGTGACGGCAAGGACATTAAAAAAGGCTTAATCGGGATCGTTCCCCGATCGAACGATCCGTACGAAGAAGACACCCAACTGGCAGCCGTTCGAAGCCGATCGCCAGCCGAAAAGGCGGGGCTTCAAGCGGGTGATGTGATCGAATCGGTCGCCGGCCAAGCCGTTTTGATGTTTCAGCAAGTCAAGGAAGCACTCGGTCCTTATGACGCCGGTGACGAAATCGAAATTAAGTACCAACGCGATGGCCAATCCTCGACGATCAACGTCACCCTTGCCGATTCCATCCCACCGTTGCGTCCTCAACGCATCGGAGCCTGGGCGGTTGAGACGGATACCGCTTTGACCGAAGAGTCTGAACCGACAGCTACGAAAGATACCACCGACGATGATCGAATAACCGAAGACGCCCCGGGCGTCCAGGTCGTCGTGGCGGGAGTGCTCCCTGGATCGCCGAGCGACGGAAAACTGGTCGAAGGTGATGTCATCGAATCGGTCAATGATGCGGCAATCGAATCTCTCGCCACACTACGACGCAAATTGGTCACCGCCGAACCCGATGTCGAAATTGAAATCCGTGTCAGACGCGACGACTCAGAAGAGATCGTCAACGTGATGCCAACATCAGTCGCCGGGGCGCTTCCGACGACGACGTTTCCCGCTTGGAAAGCGAATAACGAATCGGAATCGGATGACCCCTGGGACGTCAAAGAATTGCGTTTGCCCGACGTACCTAACCTAGGGGCGTATGCCGGCCCTGAAAATGATCAATCCATCGACGGTCTGGCGTTACTGGTTTTGTTGTTGTCACCCGAGCAACGAGATCCTCAAGATGCGCTGAATGATTATCGTAAGGCAGCGACCGAGAACGGCGTGCTCGTTTGTGCTATCTGCAGCGAAGACGACCAGCGATGGCAGCCCAAAGAGATCGATACGATCTCTCGGATGACGACGTTGATGGCGCAGCGGATTCCCGTGGGAGCGATCGGGATTGCCGCGACTGGAGCGATCAAGGGCAACAAGCCCTCGGCGGCTGATTCGATGGTGATCGCGATGGCGCTTTCTGACCGGAAGAACTTTGACGGAATCGCGGTATCGGACCAAACACGTCCTCCGGCGGTTCGTTTGCGCGAGAACGAACCCGATCGTTCCTTGCAGCTTTTGTTGCCAATCGAAAATGTGGACGATGGCCCCACATGGCTCGCACCACTCTCTAAAGCAGGCTATCCCGTTACGCTTGGTGGAGAATTGCAATTCGATGATTTATTGCGTTGGACGCGTTTGCTGCAATCGATTTGAGATAAACTGACGGCAGTGATGATCGTTTTGGAATTCCCCAACCTCTGCTGTCGGTATGAAGCTTACCCCACCTCCACTGAACCCTCGTTTGACCTTCGCGTTCCCGTCACTGAACACCGTCTGGACCAACGCATTTCAAACACTGTGTTGTCTTACATTGGTGCTCATCCCCACTGCCGCGATCTACGCAGCCGAAGGGGTTCTAAAATTCCCTGCCAAGGGAGAATCGCACGGAAAGATTGTTTTGGTTTCTGGTGATGAAGAGTATCGCACCGAAGAATCGATGCCGATGCTCGCGAAGATTCTCTCGGTACATCATGGCTATGACTGTGTCGTGCTGTTTTCGATGAGCGAAGACGGTACGCATGTTGATCCGAATAATTCCCAAGGAGTTGTCGGCTGGGAGCAGCTCGACGATGCCGACTTGATGATCATTGGCACACGTTTCCGCCAACCTTCCGCCGAGGATGCCAAGCATGTGACGAAGTTTATTGATGCGGGAAAACCGTTGATCGGCTTCCGGACGTCGACCCACGCCTTTAACGGCAAGGGGCAATTCGGCCCGGATCTGCCGTATGGTGATTTCGGATTGAAGATTCTTGGTGAACGCTGGGTGAACCACCACGGACGGCACAAGAAAGAAGGTGCCCGCAGTGTTGTCGTCGACGCGCACGCGGACCATCCGATCTTAAGCTCGGTCGACGAGATCTTCGCTTCGTCGGACGTTTACGGTGTCATTCACCTGACCGACGATGATCTGATCCTGCTTCGAGCGGCCGTCACCGAAACGTTGGATCCTTCGTCACCAAACGTCAGTGGCGAAAAGAACTCCCCAATGCAGCCGTTCGCATGGATCCATCCCTACACGTCGCCATCGGGGACATCAGGAAAATCGTTCTGCACCACCGCCGGTGCGAGTGTCGATTTTGCCGACGAAGATTTGCGCCGTTTGATTGTCAACGCCGCCTACCATTTAACCGGACGCGACGTGCCCGCCAAAGCCAACGTGACCTTCGTTGATCCGTACTACCCAACGTTCTACGGCTTTATCCGTGAGAAGGGTTACTGGAAGAATCTCAACATCCAGCCATCCGATTTTTCGATCGGAAAAGCTCCCAGCTTTCCTGATCCCAAGGGCAGTCCTGAATGGAACCATCGCGATCGTCCTTAGACTTCCATCGAGATCGCAGTGAGCAGAATGTTTTCAGTTCGATCCATCACCCGGTGCCTCCCTGAGGCACCGGGTGCGATCGATTGTAACCTACCAAGAAAGTGAACCAATCACGCTAGCGTCCGGCCTGTGTCGCAAAACCAGCCAAAACGGTTCGTGCAGCTAGCGTCGTTGGCGAAATCTGAAATCAGAAATGCCGCCTTAAGTGGCCTGTTTTGGAACAGGATTGTCTTTCAAGCGTTCCCAAATGATGAGCTGCGGTTGCTTGTCGTCACCGGGGAGCATGCCGTGGACTTCGTAGAATTTTCCATCATCGACCCGGAAGATATAGGCCCTCTCCGTTGCGTCCTTCGCGCCGCGATTTGGCCCTTGCACGACCACCTTATTCTTGTATCGAAACACAGGAACGGATCCTGAATCGTCGACCTTGTATTGGGAACGATAGGAAACCAGCGGTTTCTGATTCGGATCGTAAATCGTCAAAATCGTGCGATCACCAAGGTGCTGCTTGATTGTCATCAATCGCCCCTTAGCGGTGTCCTGGTATCTCACCCAATCGCCCATGATTTGCTTTGCCGGAGATTCCGCCGACGATTTTTCAGACATCTCCTCGGGCGGTATCTGCGCAAAAACCGGAGTGGCAACGCACGCGATCGCGACCACCAGCAGCACACCGGCAACCCTAACGACAACGGTTCTGGCGTGTCGAAACACAATAGCTTCGTGACTCATAAATACTCGACGACTCCGTGAAGGGAAAAAGCGTACATCTCGGACCTGCGTACCAGCGATCTGCTTCTCGCCTGTAAAAACAACAACGCTTGAGCATACAGCGAACGCGACTCTGAAACGGAACGTTCTGACCTCGCCCACGAACGTAAGCCGACTTTGATTGCGTCATCAAGCGACAATCGTTTGCACGACAGACACCCACCAAACGCAGAAAAAGCAGCCTAAGAACGGTCGCGTTGACGTAGAAACACATGAAACACACGATCCCACACCCACCGCGACGCATCTAAGCCTAACGACTTTGCCTGGGGGAGAATAGTTCGCCCCTTCGGTACGTCATCGCACTTGCGGCGATTTGAAATGTCACCGTAGGAATGATGTCGCAGTTGATTTCACCTCACCAACTCCGCTCCACCGGTTTTCCGGGTTCATGCCGAGGCAGACACTCAACCGGTTTGCAGTTTTAGTTCACCCGCCTAGACTGACTGGAAACGTGGAGCAAACGCACTCCAGTCTTATCATGCGATGAACTTGACGACACAGACCGACTACGCCTTGCGGACACTAATGTTTCTCGCGACGCGATCGGAACGTTGCAATGTCGCTGACATTGCAAACTTGTTCGGCATCTCGGTCAACCATGTCGCAAAAGTCGTCAATCTTCTTGCCCGCGAAGGTTACGTCAAAAGCGTTCGTGGTGTCGGTGGCGGAATAGAATTGGGGATGCTCCCCGAAGAAATTTCAATCGGCACAGTGATTGCAACCATCGAATCCGACACACACTTGCTACCCTGCGTCGGAAGCGATGACTCGTGTGTGATCCATTCGTTCTGCAAGCTAAAGGGGGTTCTATCCGAAGCCGAACGAATTCAGCGTGAGTATCTCGACAGCGTCACGCTGGCGGATGTAGTACCGACGAAACGGCAAATCAATCGTGTTCAGTAGGAAGCTCCGATGGCACGGTGATGGCCTGCCAAAGCCTCCTGCGAACTTGTTCGATTGCCAGACCATGGCGTTGGCATGCAGAAGCGAGGCTGATCCCCGCGCATGTGACTTCGAGTCCTAATCGATGAAACACCGCAGCTGTTTCGGGATATTGAATGATCCAATCAGTGACCGCACTGTCATCGTCGCAACGAATCCTGTCACTACCATGCTGGGCCTTCTCCGAATCCGACATAGCCTGTTGCCTCCCCGCAGCGTTCCAAACATGATCGTTCGTTTGATTGAGAGTTTCTGACGCGATTGATACATGAATCTTCGTCACTTGGAGGTACGAGGATTGTCACGATCGATTAGCTTGCGGTAGGAGCCGGGTTCATTCGCTACCAGTTAAACGATGATTCGATACGCATTCATTAATACGTCGCGGCAACTTCACCGGCAGCGATCATGTTTTTCGCTTGAAGAAAGAAACGATAACACCGGCGGCTAGTGTTCATTGCTCAAGGAGTTTTAACGGCCATTGAGATCGATAGTCCGGCGACCCGATCTTGAGTATCGGCACGGTGTTTGACGTGGCATTTCAGACACTGTGATGCCAACCGGATTGCCCCGACGTAGCGGTAACGGCCATTTTCGACCGATTCGAATCGTTGATTTCCTTTCTTCAATGCCCTCACGGCTGCTTCTTCGAAATCATCCTCCGGTTCGTGATCGACGTTGACAATATCGGTGTCAACGATCAACCAGCGAATCTTGACGTGATGCGTTTGCAGCATTTCTTCGAACACGTCCTCCAGCGATGACGACGGTATCGCCGCCGCATCGTCTTCGTCAAAAAAATCACGATGCATTACTTGCAATGAACCGTGAATCAATTCATGCATCAGTCGCGCCCGCCCACGGGCTTCGTCGGTCGTCGGTGCTTGCGGCGTCGCACGATCTCCTGCCTCCGCTGGCCCGCTGGTCCCGACATCCTCACCGGTTGCCAGAGAACCATCAGCGAAAGGCCCGAGTTCGGTAAATCCAAGTAACACAACAATCAATACGAGCGAAGTCCAGTTCATTGGTCGGTTCATCGGATTGGCACCGTATAACTGCATGATGGAAAGCTGAATTGTTCGCCGCATCCGTTTCCCTTTGATGTACGTGCAACGATGAGGCTAACGCGATCGCCACGTGAAGCAAAGATGCATGAATCCTACATCTTTATAGATCTGCTATACGGCGACGTCAATGTCGGCGCGCCGCTGGGCGTCTCACACTCCAAACATCCAGAGTTTGGATTCTAAATCGTCAATCGTGATCATCTGGCGATGAAATTCAAACGCGAATTGGGTGATAAAAAAATCATCACTGTGCCAAGTCACATCGTACAAGACCGTCGCTGTTCAAGGCTACAATCGCGTGTCTCTTCGACTGTGACGACAATCCAAACCGACGTCTCGTTTCAATACGCGTTTAAGAATATGACCAAGACTGACCCGCTGAAGACCGAATTTTGTTCGCTCGTTGGGTGCGACTATCCGATCATTCAAGCGGGAATGGGAGGCGTCGCGCGTTGGGAACTTGCGGCAGCAGTTTCGGCAGCCGGTGCGTTTGGTTGTCTGGGAATGGTCCGTGAATCAGCAGATCGAATTCGATCTGAAATTAGGGCGGTTCGTCAGCGGACCGACCGCCCCTTCGGCGTCAACTTAATTCCGGCGGCGACGCCGCCACAACTATTTGCCCAAGAGTTAGCGGCCTGTATTGAGGAGAATGTCGAGCACATCGTTTACTTTTGGGACGTGGTTCCTGCGGCGATCGACGCGGCTAAACGTGGCGGCTGCAAGGTTCTGTACCAAGTCGGTAGCGTCGAGGATGCGGTCGAAGCGGAGGCCGCGGGCGCAGACGTGATCATTGCGCAAGGTGTTGAGGGTGGCGGGCATGTTCACGGCCATGTCACCTCGTTGACGCTGCTTCCGCAAGTCATCAATGCGGTGAAAATCCCCGTGATCGCTTCGGGAGGATTCGCCGACGGAGCTAGCTTGATCGCAGCGATCGCTTTGGGTTCCGCCGGCGTGCACTGCGGGACTGTCTTTGTTGCCAGCGAGGAATCGTTTGCCCATCAAATTCACAAGGAACGCATCATCCAAGCTCGCGAAACTGAAACTGTTCACACCGATGCATTCGCAATCAATTGGCCGCCCCAATCTCCTGTTCGTGTCCTAGCAAACAAGACGACCCAATGTCTGAATGACCGGTTGTGGGGATACTCCGATCAAAGCTTCCCGCATGACGCGATCGCCGAAGAAGAGGGTCGACCAGTCTATCGCTTCAGCACCGACTCGCCGCTTCGTTCGATGACCGGAGAGCTTGATCAATTAGCTTTGTTCGCCGGCCAAGTGACGGGACAGGTCAACGAGATCCGACCGGCTGCAAAGATTGTCGATCAAATGATTCGGCATGCTCGCCAGCGACTGAAACAACTCGGTTTCGACGACGTTTGGCGAGAAGAATAGCGTGATACCTTGTCAGCTACGGAGTCGTTTCGACGACTGGAATCGCTGACGTGGCTCCGCTACCTCCGGGTGCTGGTTCGGCCGGGGAATCCGCGCCTGGTGTGCCTGCTTGTACGTCATCACGCAGCAATCGCCCGGCTCTTGACCGTTCATCAATCGGGTTGAAAGTAGATCTGACATTCACCGATCGGTCACGCGGTGTGTAGCCCGAATCGTACGGCGCAGGGCGGCTGATTCCTGGACGACTTCGAATTCCACTTCGATCAGATGCGGTTGGTATCATCGACGCAGACGCCGAAGCCCCATACCCGCGATGAGACATCTCGAAGGTTTCAGTGGTGGTTTCATCCGCTGCTGCCAGTTCGACTTTGTACAACGTCAATCTGGTTTGATCGATGACTTGGTGCAATTGAAGGACCAGCATACGTCCGGTCAGCGTTTCAAACGAGTGCAGGTCCAAAAACGCTTCGATTGTTGTGAGATGCTGCAATAACCCTTCGTTTTGCTTTCCAACGTTTTGCTTCAGTTTTTCGACTGATTGATTCGCCTTCGTCTCTGCTGTATTTGCAACGACCAGCGTCGCCTCGGCTTGCCCGACTGCTGCCTTCAGTTCGATCCGGCGGGCGACCTGAGACTTAGCTTCTGTTTCGAGCCCCTTGATCCTGAGTTCGTTAACACCGATCACGGACGCTTGATCACGAAGCTGATTCAAAGCAGCTTCGATCTTATCGCGTAACGTCTTAGCCTGATCAGACTGTGCGTCAAGTTTACGGAGCTCCGCTTGATCGGCACCAATGGTTTTGGTTAAGCCGTCACTGATCTGATTGGCGACTTCGATGTTTGCGGTTGCCTTCCCGACAAGTTGGTCGGTTTCCTCGATTTCGGCGTCGAGTATCTGAAGCTCCGCAGTCGCAGATCTAACGATGGCACTCGCGTTTGCCGCAGCTTGCTTTGCCTCCTTCGCTTGGTTTTCGGCTGCTGCTAGCTTTACCGCGGCAGTCGAACGTTTGGTCTGAAACTCGATAACCGATCGTTGAAGTGCCGACAAGACGGTCGGTTCGGCATACATCTTGATTGATGAAGGCATCAAAGCAATCGCCCCGGCACCAGCCAAAACGGACTTCGGGTGGGCATCCGAATCGAGGAACAACGTAAGTGCTCGCAACGCGTTGAGTTGAAGATTCCGATTGGAAGACTGCAGATGAGTCGTGAGTGTTTCGAGGTACTGGTCGCGAAGTGTCCAAAGCACGTTTTCACGATACAGATAACGATTCGTACTATAGCGGGAACCACCATTTTTAATCGCCAGACGCGTCAATTGCTGGATAGCATCCCCGGCAACCGATGGGTCGGATGCCTGGCAATCGACCACCAGCGATTGGGCGTACTGGCGGATATAAGCTTGGTCTGCTGCTAACGCGTTAGCAGCCGCAGGGGCATTCGCTGAATCAAATTCGTGACGTTTACTGGCCTTCTTCCAGGCTTTCCCATCGAGCGAAACCCAAGTTGATTCGTCAGTTCCAACGGTGACCGCAACCCCCGCGACCCTTAGCTGTAGCAATGCGATAACGCCGTGAGCTTCTTTCACGTCACGACATACCACTTCGACAAAGTTGATTCCTTTGACGAACACCTCTTCCGGCGATGTAAGCTTCACGCTATCGACGGTCTTTTCTTCCTGATCGGCGCGGAGTTCCCGCGCGACGTGCCGAGTACCTTTGGCAGTGTAGTGTCCCAAGCGAACGATTCCATCGATGCCGGCGACGGTCTCGATGATCGCGGCATCGGGAACTGTGTTAAGACGAAATCGAAATGAAAGATGCAATTTCGGAAGCAACGTTTCCGTATCAGGATAGGTTACCCAATACGCGTCAAAGTTTTCCGAAGGCGAAACGATCTCAAGCGGTGCTTTACCATCGGTTGGTCCGTCGCTGGCATGGAGCTGCGGTGTTGCACCTTCTAAGGTCGACAAGAATGGCGTCAGATTTGACTGAGCGTCCGGCTCGGTTGCCGCAGTAACGCCGACCCATTGGAGCGCAAACAACAGACTGGCGGTTTTCAATCGTGTCTTAAAGGCGTTCATCGGATGGCTCTATCGAAAAAGGTTTTTGACTGACTGGGCTACGCCGGACTGAGTTATCGGTCGGGTGTAGTAATCGAAGTTCGCACGAGCTTTGGCTATGACGGGATTTTGTTGAAGCTGCCGACCGGTTTCCGAACGGCATTGCGATTCGGCACGTAAGTTTTCTAAGCGTTGACGGATGGGATCGAGAGCTCGCGCGACCACGATGGGCGTTTTCGCGGTGCTGGTAAACATCATCACATCGCCCGGACGCAGCGTACCGAGCGCATCCATCGCAACATCATCAGTTGGGACAGCCGAAACCATCGGCAGGTAGTAGTTTTCCGCCGCAAGGCTTGACGATCGTGAACGACGAAGCACACAAACTTCGTCCAGTAAGATGGCCCGGTTTTGTCGCTCTAGTTCGTCTTGCCGTCGATAAAGCGCGTCTCTGACATACGGCTGAGTTGTCGGGTCGATCGCGTTGTAGGAATCGGCAATCCCAATCGCCGGGATTGGCTGTGGATAGGCAAAAACAGTCCGATCAACGATCGATGTCTCCTCCATCGTCACGGCAAACACGAGGTCACCGTGTTTTGTTTGTAAGTCTCCGATGGACGTTCGCATCACCAATGCGGGATGAAAATACTCGGTAGCTTCAGATCGATCAGCCGGCCGGATCCCAATCAACAGCGGAGCCGGGGTCGGAGGGGCAATGACGACGTTGACTGTCGGCGAGATCACTGCGGCCGCGCTAGTATTCACCTCACTGATCACTTGAGTTTCCAAGTCGGCGATAACGGCCAAGGCTCGGTCGGCGAACACAGGTTCGACGCTTCGATAGGCACTGAACCAGCGTCGCATCGCGTCGATTAAGACCAACACGTCATCAGACATCGAATCGATCGTTTTCGGATCCAACCGGGTTTGCCTACCATTGTAGGTGGTCACCGAATCGATCGAGTTCAGTGCCGATTGTAAGTAGCCGATCAAGCCTTCACCCCGTGGCGGCACATAGGGTGAAAAATTTGGATCCCCTTCGAATAGGTTAGAGATCGAATCGGTTTCCAAGAAGATTTTTTGCAGAGGATCGAGATTGACGCTCGCATTGCGTGGCGGGGTTTGATTCTTCGACGCCGTTCGCTTTATCCCTGGCGGCTCTAGCGTCGTCACCTGTGGGCTTCGCTGATGCGATTGCTGCACCAGTCCGCCAGAACGCAAAATCGCTTGACGAAGCGACAATGACTCACCATCGCAAAGCTCGAAGCGTGTAGGGTTTCGAATCGCACCACCGGTCTGAACGATAGCGATGTTCGTAGACGTATCGCAACCGGTTTGACAACTTGCACGTGTTTGAATGTGGTTCGCTACCGAATTCGGTTCGCCGCGCGTGACATGACAGTTTCTTTCGAAATGAAGACGCTGTGAGATCGCCGTGCAATGGGAGATCGCCGTGCAACCACTTAAAGTCACCAGCAACATGCCTAGGCACGGGATCACAAGTGTCGAATTTGCGTATTGAATCATCGGATCCATCCTCGATAGTGATGGCGACTTCCTTGTCACCTTTTGGTTTGTCTCAGCGAAGTCGGAATGGCATCACGGCCATCAAATTTGTCATGCGTGTGACGACGACCCGATCGACGACGCTGTCATCATTGTCATCCAATACCGCACGGACCATTCCTAAGACTCGACCGTTGGCGGTGCAGACGATCGATCCACTATCGCCCCCTTTGGCAAAGCTTTTCCGAGCGTTATGTCGTCGATTTTGATCTCTTTCTGAGCGAACGATGAAGTGATCGGTCGCGTTTAACCCGGTCCCTTGGATTGGAATCGGCATCGGATGAACCGAATCGATAAATCCCCAAGTCGCGTCGGTCGTCGCACCGATCTTATAAACCGCCAGATCGAGATCGTTTTGCTCGACTTCGCTGACTCGGTTTGGTGGATCAACATCGGACGGCAAGTACTGTCGAAACGGTCCAAGATCACTCTCGGTCACCGAGACGTGTGGCGCAAGAATGGCGGCGTCCAGAAAGTCATTGAACTGAAAGAAACGTGGACTTTCGGTTGTCGCTCTTGCAACCACGTCGCCCTGAATATCCGAGACGTCGTAGTTTTTGTCCGGCGGGTTTTGTGTGTCGGTCACCACGTGGGCACACGTCAAAAAGTACCCGCTTCCGAATGCGTCGCCATCGACTCCCATTCCCAACGTTCCGAACTTGGACGCCGGGGTTCCGTCAGACCTGATCTTCGCCCCCGCATCAGTTGTTCCGGCGGGAACGAAGTTGGAAACGATCACATCGGTCGGCAACGTCCCATCCAAAAACGTTTTGGGCAAACAGTCGCTTGAAGTGGCATCACACTTCCCATCCACATGAAGACGCAGCGCGATGTAGTCCGTTCTAGAGTTGCCGGTAAACTTGTAACCGACGTCAGCGAACTGAAATCCAGGCTGCTTCTTCAGTGTTTCGATCTCCTGGGCGATCACCATTCGTGCTTTCGCGCACGCGACATCCCGCGAGACCGGAAGGAGCCGGACTTTGGCGGACGCGAGTTCATCGGGAAACGATTTGAACTGCTCCGCCTTGACGGTCTTCTTTTTCGATGATCGCCGCGAGTTCGAACGTCGAGCCGAGGTATTCGATCGGGACGCTTTCTTTTTCGCCATCTGTTTGCCTTTAGGTTGTCATCGCTTGCCCCCCAGGGAGGCTAGCTTGCCAACAACGTCGCTCAAGCAAAAACCCTCAAAAACTACTGTGGGGATTCGGCTTCAAGCATCGCATCGGTGAACGCTTGAGCGCCGACATCCGTGCCCGGTATGACCGTGAACTCTTCGTGACAGGGCGCCGAGTCGTTGCAATGCGGGCCGCGGCAATTGAGATAGCGATCGACGAATCCGGCGACGTTGGTTTCAAAGTTGGGGTCATCGATCTCAAAGACCCCCGCCGCCAAAACGCTTTTGACTTCTTTCAATCCCGATTCGGCATCTTCCCCTTCAACTTGCACGGCTGTTGTTGGAGTAAACAACGCGGGAATTTGCGCGACCAAGTTGGCGATCTCTTCCAAGGTTTCGTCGGTGATATCCTGCTGAACCTTTTGGATGTACTGGTCGTCGGTGTAATCGACATCCAGATTGAACGCCCCGGCGGCGGGGCGGATGAAATCGGTGGTAAAAATCTTATCGGTGTAAAGGGTTTCCGACCCGAAGTCATAGACCGGTGGCAGTTCAACCTTCTGCCAACGTTTAATCGTTCCGACGGAGACTTGCTCCAGGTAGTGTGTCTGATAGACGTAGACCCGAAGGTGAGTCGGGACACGTAGCGTGATCGGTGTTCCGTGAAGATGGCCGATCTTATTCCAGCCGGTGTTGCACTCATTGCGAGCCAGCATCGTCGATCGACTCGATGAACATCCTCCGGCAACCATCGTCGCCAATGCGAGCGCACCGGTACACAGTTCTCGTCTCATTGGGTCATCCTTGCGTCATGAGAGATAGCCTTCGTCCGCCGCAGAGGCATCCTGCCAGGGCGACGATCTTGTTATGACCCAAGATCGGAATGTCGGTCTTTACTCACTACAGAGAAACGATGACCTGGCGGCCAAACCACCTGATTGGTGCACCAGAAAACACCCACGCTAACTTTGCCGATCATCGCGATTATTTCGCCAGCACATGATCGACTGACGCGCAGACCTTCTGGGGCAACGCGATGAGCCGTTTTCTTGAGAGCCGGCGGAGACCTACGGGCGGAGTTTAAGGCTGCCCCGGCGCTTTCTTTGCCTCAATCTGGCGAGCACTGTCGTCGATCGAATCGAACTGAAGCTGTGGGAATGCCTTTTCCAGTTCCGTCAGCGGTCGATCATAGTTCGTAACTCGGATAATTAAACGCCCACCGGTTTGTGACATCGAGAGCGGATATTTCCTAATCCAGTCGGGCAATGACCTGAGCATTTCTGGTCCGCCTAGACCTTCCGCATCGCCGACCGTAATGGTCACATCATTTGGGCCCGGCGGCGGTGGCGCGGGGCGATCGCTCCTTCGAGCATCCGGCCCAAAACGGTTGCCCTGGATGCCAGCGGGACCAGCATTTGATGCACCTCGGCCGGACGGTCCAAAACGTGGGCCACCGAATCGGCCCGTCGGTCCCATCGACCTGGGTCCTCGTCCTAGGCCGCCAAAGCCTGGCCGGGTTGAGGGACTTGAATCATCGTTGGCGACCGACGCGGGACCAGGATCGTTTTCGGCCGCTCGTCGCTCAGCTTCTTTCTTGCGTCGCTCTTCGTCGGCCAAACGTTTCTTTTCCGCTTCAGCGATCCGTCGTTGCTCGGCTTCTTTTCGTTCACGTTCGGCTTTTTGTTCTGCGGCTAATCGCTTGGCTTCTTCCTCTGCAGCCGACGCGGTCGCGATTTCGAAACGTTCGTACGATGTTTTTTCGTCAGTCACCAGACGTGACCCTGCCGGTGTAAACATCAAATCTTCGATGTCTTCGTCGAGTTGTCTGGCGCTCTTGACCAGAAAAATAAGTTCTTCATTCTCGATCGCTTCATGGTCTTTCAGCCAACGACCGACCGTCTGTAAGGCCAGCATTGAAGCATTTTCTTGTCGGGTGTAAGCGGTGCCCCGAGGTACCGAAACAAACAGCTTGTTTTTCTTGTTCGGATCGATCAGTTCACGAGCCCGGGCGGCAAAATCGTCGAGAAGTGTGTGGATCTGATCAATGCTTGACCGCGAAGGTTCGTCGCGATCGATCCCGGCCAAGTGACGCGCGAAATCACGCTTGAATTGACCATTCAAACGGATGATCGCAAGCAATCGCCGATCGTCGTCGGTCCAATCTAACTGTTCGTGTTGGAAGGTTCGCGGATCTGGCAACTCGATTGAACTGTGTTCGGCGATTGTACGAATTCCAATCTGAGCCATTGTCAATGTCGCAATCGCACGAGTCACACGTAAGCTAGGGTCCGCGGTTAAGTTCGCGTGCCAAAACGATGATCGCTGGTCGGCTTCGCCGTCTTTTGTATCACCGCCGGGGCGTTTGTTTCGATCCTGCTCATCGTGGACCCGAAAGGAAGCCTCGTCGACTTCTTTTGACTCCGGAGACAATCGGCAAGCACGAACCATGAGTGCTTCGAACTGATCGGTGAATGCTAATAGCTTTTCTGCCGACGCTTCGCTCTGGTCGCCTTCGGGGAACTGCCGCCCAATCGCTTCCGCTTCCGCGGCAATCGCTTCCATGTCTGCGATAACCTTATCGGACGAGTCAAACGACGACTGAATACTTGAAACGATGGTCGACGGGCTCAGACTGGAAAAATCAGTGAGAAAAAATGCCGCGGCGGTGAGAACGACGAGCAACAGTGCCCCCCCGCCAAGGGCGATAGACTTCAGCAATCGACCTTGAGCCCGTTTTTGTCCTGCTGTCCTTTTACGCCCGGTCGCTTGCCCGGCCTGTAAGTAGGCAGGCCGAAGCGGTGTGGCTTGGCTGCCCGCAGGACCGCCAGAGACACTGGTCCCCGAAATTGCGCCGAAAGGGTCGCTCCCAAAGGGATCGTGTTGCAACGATTGCGATGGTTGACTTTGCCGCGTCGCCTGGCCTCCACCGAGGCTCTCAGCGGGATTGGTGGCTGGGCGGCGAGGCGTCTGCTGACTGGGAGGCGGATGACTTGGTTTTGATTGAGGGTTCGCGGTAGCGGGCACCGTCAACTGGAACGACTTGCCACAACTTGGACAAGACGTTTTGACCTTTCCGGCTCCCTGCACATTCAGCCGCATCGTTTTCTTGCAGGCCGGGCACTGACACTGAAATTGAGGCATCGTCGAAGTGAAGTCAAAGAAAAGGGCGAGCTGGGATGTGAAGTCAACGTGCCGGCGCCGATCACCGCAGGCATTCAGGCACTGATGCATCTCGTTTTTCAACGTTGGCTTCGATTCAACAGCCAACGGGCATGCGCAGTCACCTGCTGTGCCTTATTCCGATGCCGAACTTAACACGCAGCAGACATACCTACGACGTTTTAGACCGTTCGTCTTCACCACCCAAATTTGGAAACTTCGAGTCGCACTGCGATCGTGCGACCGCGAATATTCTAAGCGCGAACGCCTCTACCGTCACGCGTCAATCCTTTTGGTCACCGGGCAATCGGTTGTGACATGAGAATCAATCCAGAACGGTGATCCGATCGGATTTGGGCTTGTTGCTGGAAGGGAACGCTCCCGTTTGAGAAAAACAAGCAAGTGACTTCGCCGGTTCGAAAACGTTTTCATCGCCAGACTTTTGTGTCATAGCCTTGGGCTCCCCTTATCGATTGGTTGCCACGTTAGCCGCGACAAACAAGTCACCAGATCGATCTTCGATCGCTCCGCTTTGGATCAAGTGCTTGATCTGTTGCTCGACATTAGATTGCAGAGTTTTTCCGTTGCTGACTCCTAGCAGCTTTGCGACCGATGCTTTGGTTTCGGTCAGATTGGTACCGATCTGCTGTTCGATCACCACTGTGATCGCATGACGCAGTTCTTCGGGAGCGATGTAATCCGCACTGCGCAGTTTGGCATTGTCTAATTGCTTTCGATAGCGAATCGGAAACGTGCGTTGATCAGCTTGATAAACAAAGTCGCCTTTCTGGCAAGCCACGCCGGCGTTGATCCATTGCCGGACGACATTTGCCACTCGTTTTTTTAGCGACGCGACAAGTCGCCCCTGACCACAATTGCTGATCATTCGACGTCCAAGTTCATCGAGATGGATGGGTGACTCCTGGCTCAGAATCTCGCCGGCCAGTAACTCGAACATTGCGTCATCCAGGTCGGTGGGGCTGATTCCGAGATCAAATTGCTGTAGCGATGTTTCGACATAGTCTTCCCGCGAGGTCCCATAAAAGTTCTGTACTTGGGGAGTGTCTTCGCGGTCGATCTCGATCGGCTCGGAAGAAGGCGAGTCGGATTCAAATTCAGGTGACTTAGTAGATTTGTCCCCTTCGTCGAGAGCTTTCCAGTGCAGCTTTGCCTCTTCGAGTGCGGCGAGCGTTTTCTCGATTTGTTCTTCTGGTCGTTGAAACCAGTCGGTGCTCCAGATTCGATGGATGTGCCAACCACGAGCCTCAAGGACCTGTTGACGAATCCGATCACGATCGCGAACCCAACGTGCGCTATGGTATTGGGCTCCATCGCATTCGATTCCCATCAGGTATCGCCCACCGCGATCGGGATCCCGAATGGCAAGGTCGATGAAGAAGCCACCGACACCGATTTGATGATCTAATTCTAAGCCTCGATTGCGCAGTGCCTTGGCCACCTGTTCCTCAAATACGCTGTCGGCCCCGCCGTGCGACTTGGCGGCGTCCAGACGTCCGTGTTCGGCGTAGTGCAGGAACATTTTTAGTGCCGCGATGCCTTCGCTTTGCGTGCGAGACAGATCGATATCATCAGACTTGATTGACGTGAAGACATGGCACGCCGATGCGGCACGACTGATCAAGACATTCAGGCGACGTTCACCGCCTTGGCGATTCAATGGACCAAAACTGTGTGCGAAATAGTTGTCTTCATCGCGTGCATAGCCAATCGAGATAAAGATAACATCGCGTTGATCCCCCTGAACGTTTTCCAAACTTTTGACGAAAAACGGTTCAACGCCCCCGGCGTTAAAGAACTGTTCGACGGAGTCATCTTCTTTGCGGCGCCGTTCGATTTCATCCCGGATGGCATCCCGCTGGGCGGCGCTAAACGTTGCAACACCGAGCGAAAGTTCTGGATGGCGACGAGCGTGTTCCAAGACTGCGTCAGCTACCGCGATTGCTTCGTTTCGGTTGGTACGCGATCCGCCACGGTCGTAGCAACCGTCCGCAACATAACGAAACTTCAAGCCCAAATCGTCTCCGCCATCGAACGGACTGGGAACGATATAAAGTCGATCATCGTAAAACTGTCGGTTGCTGACAGCGATCAACGACTCGTGCCGACTACGATAGTGCCAACGCAACATTCGACTGGGTAGCCCACGGGCTTCGCACAGCCCGAGGATGCTTTCCAAGTCACTTGCATTTTCGATTCCGTCGTCATCGTCTTCGATCCGTTCATCTGCCATCCGACCGAAAAAATCAGACGGTGGCAGTTGCCGTTGGTCTCCGACAACGACGATTTGTTTGCTGCGAGCGATCGCCCCCAGCGCGTCGACGGGCTGAACCTGACTTGCCTCGTCGATCACTAATAAATCAAATTCAACTGCCCCCGGTTCCAGGTATTGAGCGACCGACAGTGGGCTCATCATAAAAACAGGCTTGATCCGCTGAATGGCATGGCCGGCTTCGCGAATTAAACGACGTAACGGCATGTGCCGGCGTTTCTTGTTTGCTTCGTGTAGCACAACGCTCATTTGACCGCCGTCGGCAGACCGTGCGGGCATGAATTCGTGATGCTTGCGGGCCACATCGACTCGACTTTGTTCGATCCGATCGAGATCTAAGTCCGCAAATCGAGAACGTTGTTTTTCGTACGTCTCTCCATGAAAGTCACCCAGCGCTGGACGCTCTTTCCAGGCAGTCGCCAGGATCGCATCGCAGCGCAATAGTTCCAATTGTTCGGCGACGTCGCCCGCGACGAGTTGGCCTGATTCGATCTCATCACCAAGTTTCCCAAGGCCGAGCGAGCGTAGCTTTGTGACCCGTGACATCGTTGCCAGATAGTGACTGAGTTGCTCGCCCGCGACTCGCCATTGATTCAAACGCTCGATCCAACCAGTTAATTTTGCCGAACGAGCGTCATTGGCACCGAAGGTTTTTTGAAAGTCAATCGCCAAGGTTGTCGAGATTGTCTTCAGCGCCCCGTCGATATGTTTGAACTGTTTGAAGATGACGGCGAGTGGGGCATCGCTGAAACCTTTATCAGCCAGCTTTGCGGCGAGGCGTCGCGCGTGTGCTCGCCCCAACTCGGATTGCATCGATTCTTTTACCCAGGCAACAAGTTCGATTACTTGAACGACCGGCGTGTCCGTACCATTCCATAGTTGACCGAGCAGGGGTTGGGCCCACGCTGTCGCTTGATCAATTTGACGCTGCAACTTTTGCACCGTGATAATTTGATCGACCAGTTCGATACGATCGTCGGCGCCATTGGGAATCGTTCCATTACAAACACCTCGCAGTGATGCGACCGCATCGCGATAACCGCGATTGAAAAACCGCAACCAGCTTTTGCCATGCCCAGCGATCGCAATCCGAATCGGTGCCCATTCGAGCGACCACGCCGCATCATTGATCCGACCTTCAAGCGTCTTTCGCCGGGTCTGGAACTGTTCCAAGTCGGCAAGCAATCGTTCAAGCTTTTCGAGCTCTGACTCCCAGGAGGAATGTTGCAATGCCGCGCGATCGGCGAATGCCGGGCAACGCTTGATCAACCGAGCGATCTTGGCGATTTCCGCAGTACCTAGCAGCGAATTCGCGCTGGGTAAATCCATCTGGTTTGCTAACTCATGATTCGCTTGTAGCAGTTGCCCCAGGCGATCGAGCAGATCGGGAAACGAAGCAAGCAAGCGTTCGACATTCGCTGGTGTCATCGGCTTGCAGCAGACACCATACCAGGGGTGAGCCGACGGCGTCCCAGATGCCGAAAGAAGTTGGTCGAGTTCATGCGAGAGCTGACTGACTTGTGCGAACTGTTCGGCCGACCAATCGCATAAAGCAGCGATCCGATAGGCCGGCGCAGATCGCCCTTGCTGCTGAAGTCGCAACCATCGCCCCATCGCATGGTAAGGCGAACGCTCGCTTTGACCGACAGGTGTGTGAAGCAATTGATCATGACGCCGCAGTTGGCGAGCGGACGAACGCAGCTCATTCGCCGTTTCGCCGGAGACCGTTTTAGGCGTCCCAAGTTCGAGCGTTGATTTTAAATCCTCGAGTACTTCGCTCTTACGAGTTTTATGGCTGTGCAGCTCCAGTGTCATCGGTCCTAAACCGACTGCGTCTAACCGGCGTTTGACGACATCGAGCGCGGCCATTTTCTCGGCCACGAACAGCACGCGTTTGCCGGCGTGCACGGCCGCGGCAATCGCGTTGGTAATGGTCTGTGATTTCCCGGTCCCCGGCGGCCCCTGAACAACCAAGTTTCGTCCGCGGATAATCTCTTCGATCACCACTGCCTGCGATGAATCGGCATCCGTCACATGCACCACATCAGCCGGATTGATCATTTCATCGATCGGATCGTCGTCGCCGCAAAGCGGTGGCAGAAGTGTCGATTCACCAAAGCCCTGGCCTAACAAACCGGCGAGCAATTCGTTGTTTTCTAGTCCCTGATCGTCAGGCCACGCCGAAGGTGACAAGTCACGAAACATCAAAAACTTGGTGAACGAAAAGAACCAGAGCAAGATCTCGTTGTCGAGCACCTGCCACCCCTCGCGGCCATCGATCAACTCACGGATCTGGTCAAAGTACCTGCTTGGACTCCAATCGTCGTCGTCGGTGACTTCTTCGGGAAGATCCGGGAGTGACAAATCAAAGTCCTGCCGCAAGCGAGCCTGGATCGACAGGTTCGTGACAATTTCAGCGTCACGGAAACTGAGACGAAACTTGCTACGTGCCGAATGACGTGACATCTCGACGGGGATCAAGAGCAAGGGCGCGTATCGATTGACTTCTGAATTTGGTGATTCTCGCCACTGCAAAAAACCACAAGCCAGGTAAAGAATACTGGTGCCTTGTTCTTCTTCCGCCGTCCTAGCTTCATAAAAGATCTTTAAAAGACGGTCGTCAAGCGAGTCGGCCGAGACCTGCGTCTGTAAAAACAGATCCGTGTGCCGAGCGGCGACCAACGGTTCACCACCGGGCGATTCCTCCGTTGAATGCAAGTTCGACCGAGACTCGACAATGCCCTGCCCGGAACTGCGGCTCCGGAGCTCGGAGACAGAGTTCGGTGAGTCGGCATCGAAGCTTCGCACGAACTCCGTCCGCTCGGGGTCTTCGTCTGGATCAGGTATCGAGTTCGATGGCAAAAACGACATCGTCTTGCCTTGGCGAACGATCAGGTCGAACAACTGGTCACTTCGTTCATCCTCAATCTGCAACCAGCTTTTTCGTTTGCCGTCCAGCGGCGTGTGAACCAGCCGATTTCGTGCGGTCAACTCTAAAAGATCACGGCGCGTTTTTTCAATAACGGCGGCAAGTTCCACTTCCGATTCCCCCCAGACTCCCAACTCTTGTGCCTAGTGCTTTGTTCCAGTTCATTTTGGATTAGCCGATTGGCGTTCGCCACGATTGCGACGCAATCACCGGAGCTGACGTCTCGCAGGAAACGCAGTTCGGCCGTAGCGAATGCCGCATGACCCGAGCTAGAGCCTTTGGAACAAAGCACTAGGCGAACATACTACCACGCTCGTCGGTAAGGACGGTCGAACCTCAGTGCTCTGCCGAATTTGCAATCACGATTTGACGATTTCAATGAACAATCCACTCGGCCGGATTGTGCGGACGTGATGGTTTGATGTGTGGCATTTTTCAGTGGCATTGTTTTAGCGACATAGATGTTGGGCAAACCCATCAAGCCGAATTACGGATCTGAAAACTCGCTCTCCGCGAAGGAAGCGGATAACTTCAAAGCGATCACTATCGCAGTGGATAGGAAAAGATTGGGGCACGGTTGTGCCTGAAATTGGCCGCTGGCTTTAGCCACGGATGTGTCGCTTTAAACGCGACCGTCAACTTCGTTGAACACTTGGCAATTCGGCCGTCACGGGTGACCTCGCGTTAGACCTCGCTGATGACCGCATACTGTCGGCGTCCCGATTTACCGATCCAAAGAACGACAGGCTTGTCACCACAGTTTCGATAGCGACGTTCAAGAGTGTTGGCGTCACCGGCTGCACCGCGCGTTTTGACCCGCTGCGGATAACAATTCATTTGACGCAACGTTCGACGCAATTTCCGGTCGTCACTACTACCCGACCAGAGAATCCGTTTGCAGATTGCGTTTGCGGTATCGATCGAGGCATCAGAGGTAAGAAATCCGGAGGGGCCGCCCAGCGTTTTCGCGTCGTAGGCAACAGCAAAGGCATCCGTTAGTCCTGCCGCCCGAATTGCGGCATCGGGGTCGATCATGAACTGCAGCGGCTGAGCGACGTGTGGGGCAGTGTCGGAGCCGAGCAATTTGGCTGTCACATGAAATACGATTGCATCGCCGTCTTCGGAAATCGTTACCGCACTACGTCCTCCACCGGCGAGTGAAACCTCTAAGTCATCGCTCGCTTTTGCGATCGACTCGCCAAACAGAACCGACTGCTCACGAACGCTACCACGGAGCGAGATCCAAACGCGATGCCGCTCTGGACGATCCTCTAGCGATGCAGCGGGAGCGATTTTGACCACCCCACCACAAGCTTTCTCGGCAATCTTTTCGACTGCATCCCACGTCGGAGAATAATAATCGACATGAGTCGTGCGCCCTCCGTCACGACGGCGGTCGGGGTCAAGATGCACCCACGAGCGATCGCCAATCAGTTGCTCTTCGGCGCGACCAATGAGGACTGTCCAATTACGATCAAGCCTGGATCCATTTCCGTTCGCTAAATTTCGATCGGCCATCGCCGCGATCAAAGCGTCAGCATCGACCGCTTGAAGATTCACCACTTTCGTGCTCGACGTTGTCAATGCGATCGCGTCAGCACCGATTCCACAACACAGATCGTAAACATCCCCATCGCCAGTCCAGCGAGATTTTCGCTGGGCAACCGCGATTGGCGTCGACTGCGCAAGCGATCGCTCATCGCACCACCAGAACCCTTCGCCTAGCTTGCGTTTGGCTTTGCCCTGAACCGCCAGAACAGCGGTTGCTAGTCCGTAGTCGTCATCGCTCAAATGACCTCGAATCGCTCGCATGAGATCATGCGACGAGAGGTCTTGTTGCTGCAGCGCGATCGGCTTTAGCACTGCCTCGAGTCTGACAAGCCGATCGAGGTTGAACTGGAAGAGGTCACCCGGTATTGCCATTCGATCGAGCTATTGTGGCCCGGACCAGAAGACGCAATCGATCATGAAGGTCGCCATGATGACGAAAATTTAAGACCATCGCCCGGGGCACGTGATCTAAACAATCCGCCGATTCGAGTGTCAGCCCCACGCATCGCAGCGAGTGCCTCGTTCCAACACGATTTTTGGATTAGCCGTATGGCGTTAGCTACAATTTCGGTGCAATAACCGGGGCTAACGCCCGTCGGCTGATGGGCCAAACGCAAGCATAACTCTAGGATTAGCCGCTTGGCGTTAGCCACGGTTTCGGTGCATCAACCGGGGCAAATACCCGTCGGTTGATGACTCGCACCCGTGTTTTTCAATACGAAACGAAGCCCTAACCTTCGACTTCGATGCCCATGCTGCGAGCGGTACCTTCGATCATGCGGACCGCTTGATCCATCGTTCGCGCGTTCAGGTCAGCCATCTTCTTGGTGGCAATGTCTTCACACTGGGCGCGGGTGACTTTGGCGACCTTGTCCAAGTTGGGCACACCACTGCCTTTTGCGATTCCGGCAGCTTGCTTCAGCAGCGAGGCGGCCGGTGGGCTCTTGGTGATGAATTCGAAACTACGGTCATTGTAAACCGTCACGATTACGGGAATTGGGGTCCCGTTGTACTCTTTGGTACGATCGTTGAACGCTTGGACGAATTGGCCCAGGTTGACACCAAACTTACCGAGGGAGGTACCGACGGGAGGTGCGGGAGTGGCTTGTCCACCAGGAACTTGAAACTTTGCTTGGCCGGTAACTTGCTTTGCCATGACTGCTTAATTGTCTTCGAGACGTTTTGTTGATATTTGGAGGGCCGATAGGTTACTTACAGTGGCTCAACTTGCCAGTGGTGTAGCTCCATCGGAACGCTCCGACCAAAGATATTGATAATCACGGTCACGCGACCGTTCGCTTCATCGACTGCGTCGACGTCACCTTCCTGGTTCTCAAAATTCCCTTCTTTCACACGCACTCGGTCACCAACCTTGAAGGGGATACCGACTTTAATCGGCGCGTCCTCTTCGTCCTCGGTTTCGGGACGATTGATGAAGCGATCGACATCCAACGGATCCATTGGCATTGGCTTTCCGGCCGATCCGGTGAAGTCACTAATGCCACCGGTTTCGCGGACGAGAAACCACGTGTCATCGTTGATTGCCATCCGGGCCATAATGTAGCCGGGAAGGAGCTTGCGTTTAGTGATTCGTTTTTTTCCGTCACGTGTAAACGTCGCCACGTCTTCGCTCGGCACGACCACCTCGCCGAAGAACTCTTCCATGCCTTCCATCTTGATCCGCTTTCGCAGTGCGTCGGCGATGGAATCTTCACGGTTAAAAGCAACCTTGAGGATGTACCAATCCATTTCGACCGCGTCTTCATCGACGTGGACGTCGTCGCTTGCCGATTCAGTGGCAGCCGCTTCGGTCGCATCATCACCTTCGGACGAGACTTCCGATTCCGAATTCAACTCGGTTTCATCGGGTTCGATGGGTTGCGGTTCTTCCGACATAAGATGATGGGGGGAGTGTTTTGGATTCGATGAGACGTTGGCGGCAAATCGCATCGCCAACGCTGACGAGCGACAATCGGTTAAGCCGTTGCCCACAGCATGTTGAAGAATGCCTGCCAGAAGATATCAAACAGGAATAGCGAGACGGCGAGGATCACAATTGTCAAGATGACAACGATCGAGGCTCGCTTCACTTCGTCCCGGGCCGGCCAACTTACCTTTTTCATCTCCGCTTCGACGGCGATCAAAAAGTCCGCGAACATCGGCCAGTTTACGAGACGGAAGCCGATCCAAAAACCGATCAACAGGATTGCGCCTGGGGCACCAACGACCAGCAGGTTACTGCTAAACGACCCGTTGAGCGTCGAGTAGAGCGACCAGCAACCGAGGGCGACGATGACCCAAATCGACAACGCCGTTAATTGACGAACGACGCGTCCTTGATTGGGCTTGAACACACTCGTATGGAACAGTTCGCTGAGCAGCGAGCCGCCACTGGCAGTCGAATTCGCGTTACTCCCGGCGATATCTCGAGACACGGTAGGTCCTTGTGTTGGTAGTGGCCGATCACTGGCCGACGGAAAATGCCCCAGCGGACAGCTCCTCGATTTCGAGGGGCCACTCGACGTCACTGTCACGCACCGTAATGGTGCGTCCGCGCCGCCAACGGGCCCGAATCGACAGGGGATCCTGACGGGTCATGGGCGTTAACGAGATCATCGTACTGGCAAGCCCCGTCTTGGCACCAGACCAGCAAAATGACTGTTAAAAAGCAGGAGTGGAGGGACTCGAACCCCCAGCCGCTGGTTTTGGAAACCAGAGCTCTGCCAATTGAGCTACACTCCTTTGCCAAAGTGTCCACATCTGTGAGCCACTTCGGTGACGTATTCTAACGCAGAGAACCAACGTCCCGACAGGCGGTCCGCTGGCTCTCCGGTGGATTTCTCTAAGATTTGACCGGTGGGCACCGGCCCCATCGGTTAGCCGAGACTACTCGACGATCTTGGTGACAACGCCCGAACCAACGGTACGGCCGCCTTCACGAATCGCGAAGCGAACACCGTCGTCCATCGCGATCGGCTTGTGCAATTCGACGGTCACTTTGACATTGTCGCCGGGCATGCACATTTCAGCACCTTCCAAATTCGCCGTTCCGGTCACGTCAGTGGTACGGAAGTAGAACTGAGGACGGTAACCGCTGAAGAACGGCGTATGGCGTCCGCCTTCGTCTTTGCTCAAGCAATAGACTTCGGCTTCGAACTTGGTGTGCGGGGTGATCGAACCTGGCTTCGCCAAGACTTGACCACGCTGAATCTCTTCACGCTTGACACCACGCAGGAGGCAACCGACGTTGTCACCGGCACGACCTTCGTTCATTTCCTTGCGGAACATTTCAACGCCGGTGCAGGTTGTCTTCGCTGAGTCGCTTTTCAGACCAACGATCTCGACTTCTTCGCCGACTTTGATGACACCACGCTCGATACGACCCGTCGCCACGGTACCGCGACCTTCGATCGAGAAAACGTCTTCGATCGCCATCAAAAACGGCTTGTCGTCTTCGCGAGTGGGCTCTGGGATGTACTCATCCAGAGCGTCCATCAAGTCGCTGATGCACTTGCTAGCCTCAGGATCGGCGGGGTTGTTGTAAGCCGGCAACGACGAACCTTGGATGACGGGGACGTCATCGCCGGGGAAGTCGTACTTGCTAAGCAGTTCGCGGGCTTCCAACTCAACCAACTCCAGCAATTCTGGATCGTCGACCAAGTCACACTTGTTCAAGTAAACAACGATGTAAGGAACACCGACCTGACGAGCCAAGAGGACGTGCTCTTTCGTCTGAGGCATCGGGCCGTCCGCGGCCGAAACGACCAAGATCGCTCCGTCCATCTGAGCCGCACCGGTGATCATGTTCTTGACGAAGTCAGCGTGACCGGGGCAGTCGATGTGAGCGTAGTGGCGGTTATCGGATTCGTACTCGACGTGAGCCACTGCGATCGTCACAGTCTTTGTTTCGTCACGAACGGTACCACCCTTGGCGATATCCGAATAACCCTTCGCTTCCGCCAGGCCCTTTGCGGCTTGGACGGCTAGGATAGCGCCGGTCGTGGTTGTTTTACCGTGGTCAATGTGTCCAATCGTGCCGACGTTAACGTGGGGCTTGGTCCGTTCAAATTGTGCCTTGGCCATTTCTTACTCACCTGTGTCCGGCGACTTGCTACCAGCCCGAGGATACGCCCCAGGCGAGCCCATCAACACGGCGGCCGCGTTCACACCCACGGAAGTTCGCCACGCCAACGGTCGCAACGACCGAACGTTTTCTTCTAAACAGACAGAAAATCGTATCCACGAACGTCCACCACGGACGCTGTGGGAATTGCTTTACATGGCCGATGGGAGGATCATTCTTGCCCACCACCGGCGAGGGTGCGTAGTTGTTGCGAAAAGTCTCGATTCTTGCAATTGCTGATTGCGAAAAATCAACAAGATCGGCACGAACTTTCCAGTTTTGAATTCCCGGAAAGGCGGCGACGATTTCGCGTGCCCGACAAGCTGCTGATGGGACTTGAACCCATGACCTCTTCCTTACCAAGGAAGTGCTCTACCGCTGAGCTACAGCAGCAACGGTCGGTATTGGCCGTTGCCAGCCGTACCCTCGATCGGCCGTCGACTGAGCGACGGCAAACGAAGAGCGGGTGAAGGGAATCGAACCCTCGTATTCAGCTTGGAAGGCTGCTGCACTACCATTGTGCTACACCCGCTTTCTGGAAGACTTCCTTCGCCGCGACCGATGAGTCAGGAGATTCACTCTCCTGCCTTCCAGTTTCAACAGTCGCAAATGGGGGCTATTGGATTCGAACCAATGTAGGCGTAGCCAGCGGATTTACAGTCCGCCCCCTTTAACCACTCGGGCAAACCCCCTTTCGTCCTTTCGAACGCGATTCTCTCTCTCGGCGATTCCGTGCTGCGTATTCTCGCTGTTTCCGTGCTGTTAAATTCCGTCGGGGTCGCCGCCGGACAGTTTCTCATTCTTAGGTTTGCCGTTTTAGCCAGTTTCGGTCATCCCGTCACTGGGGCTAGTCAACTTAGTTTGCCGAAGAACCTCTCGGAAGCTTTAAAAACACAGGACGCAAGCCGACGGCGGTCACCGCAAGCCCAACAAATCCCTGAGTCTTCGACCACTCGCCAAACGCAAATCCGTTCGACTCACGGTTCTCGGACAGGTCCTCAGTCAACAAAGCCAGCGGAGGGACTCGAACCCACGGCCGGCTGATTACAAATCAGCTGCTCTACCAACTGAGCTACGCTGGCAATGGTTGTTCGCCAAAGCCGACACTCCAAATCGCAGCCAATGCGGTCGTATCGCACCACAATCGCTGAGAGACGCAGAGTTTAGCAATCGATCGATTTGGGGCAAGCCGGATTTGGAATCAACTTGACGCAAATACTTTGACCGCCAATCGACTCCTCTTCGACACGCAGGTCCGATCGACGGTTCGGCCTTCCTTTCGGATCCGCCTCGCCACGCTTCGAACCAACCCCGCTTTGAACCAAGTCTGGCTCGGCAGGTACGCAATCATTCGGCATGATCTCGCCCCGGCATGAGACTCTTTGTGCCTTTTTGAGCCCCGGGAACACACGAGAAAGCTCTCGCCGACGGGGACGCGACACGCGAGTGGTGTTTTTGGGACGAGAAATCAGGCTGTTTTTGTTCATCAAATGAGGAGCCATTGCAATCGTCAGGCGAAGTCTGCGAAGGCAAACTTTTTTGCCCAGAGCACACTCCCGACTCCCCATCCCGCGCCGCGGTGATCTCGAAGCTCCCCTGACTTGTGCTTTTTCGCCAACCATTTGACCACACAGGCCCGATGCTAGGACCGGCCCGATGCTAGGACCGGCCCGATGCTAGGACCGGCCCGACGCGAGCGTTTGGCTTGCGACTTCCGGATCGGTGCGGCATCGCTGCCAGCGGTACAACCTTATTGCTTGATCGAGTTCTCGAAGGATTCGGTCAAACGCGTCCCTATCGGTCCGCGTAAACCATGATGCTTTCTTCTTTGGTGACTCGCACGTTGGACTGATCGCTGATCACAAAGGCTTTCACCAAGTGACGTCCCGGTGCGACACCCTTCGCTTTTACCCGATAGACGACTTCGTCGTTTGCCTTGAGCAGTTGACGGGGTGAAAAGCTAACGATCCCGTTGCCTTGGGCGGTAAAATCGCCTTGTTCGGCAAGCGTCAATCCTTCTGGCAATTGCAGCGCGACGTTTACGTTGTTGTCATCACGCGACCCTGTATTGGCCACTCGAATTTCATACGTTGTCACCCCACCTACTTCGATCGGATCGGCGGTATCGGCAATCGAGAAGGTCAATTCAGCCAGCGAATCGACGACCACTTGGGAATCCGCGACCGTCTTCACGCCCAAGTCTGCACTCGCTTCACTTCTCAGCACACGATTGCCTTCCTCGACGGGCAACAAGGTGACTTGGACCTTGCCCCATTCTCCGGCGGGCAGTTCCTCCAGTGACCAGAACACGGCATGTCGTGCCGGGTCGTACTGGCCTTCGAAGTTCGTTTTGACGAACGTGAATCCTCGATCGAGCTGAAGACTTAAATCAACGTTGTCTGCCGGTGCAGTCCCAACGTTGTCGATCCGAAGCTCATACGTTGCCTGACGCTCCAGATATCGCCGTGATGGTCCTGCGAGTGCCAGTTTTAGATCAGGGGAAACCACGTTCACGGAAACAGAATGGGTGGTTTCCAGACCGTCGTCGGCCTTCACACGAATGGTGTTTTCAATCACGCCGGGCTTGACCGCCTTCATCCGCAACACTTGCCGCCGCACCTCACCCGGTCGCAACGACCCGATCAAGTTGTCGAGTTGCTTTCCGGCTGGGTGGGACAATCCCTCTGGAACGTCCTCTTGAAGCAAGACGCCTGTCGCTTCACCACTCCCCGGATTGCTCACCTCCAGCTCGATCTCAAGTTGTTGACCGATCAGCACTTTTTCGGGTGCACGCTGAACGATTTTCAGCTCCGGACGTGTACTGACCGTGCGGACCGACGCTGCCGCTTGGAACGCGACGCGGGCAACGCTGCCAAGCTCGCCTTCCTGCTGCGGTGTCAACTGCAGTGTGATCGTACGTTCCTGGCCAGCTTCTAAATCACCGAGTTCCCAATACAGTTCCGGTTGGTATTTCGGGTTTGGTCGTGGGGTCGCATCGGTCAGCACCGTCCCTTGGGGAACGCGATCGAACACTTGAACGTTCAATGCTTTTGCGTTGCCGACATTTCGGACCGTGATCACGAAGGACGCCGGCTTGCCGACTTTGACTTCTTGGGGGGCTCGTTTTTCGATGATCACCGAAGGCGCTTGCGGACCGTCTAAGTTCCGCTCGCCCGGTGATGCCAAGGTCACCCCCGAAGGATTCTCCGACGCCGCATTTTGTTGTTTAAATCCGGCCGGGTGGTAGATCGAATTGTTCAGCGCTGGGTTGGTTTGCGATGCATTGGTTTGCTGTCCTTGTCCCGGGAAAGCCTGCGTGGGCGGCCCTTGTCCGGGAAGCGAATGAGCAGGCAATTGTGGCAATTGCTGCGTATCACCATACCCCGACGGCATTGCCGTTCCGCCGATAGGACCGGTTTGCACACTTCCCATTCGCAGATTTGGCGACTGCTGCCCACCACTGGGCGATGGGGCATTTTGTTGTGCAAACGCAGGCAGCTGCCCGGCTTGATCGGTTGCTGGATAACCACCCGCACCCGGATTAGGACCGGCGCCGACGGGGATTTCGAACTGGCCACCTGTTTGGGCAAACTCGCCGGTCGGCCCGCCGTTGGGATAACCATTGCCAGCGTATCCAGTGTGGTCCGCTGGCCCTGAGAAATTTGCAGCGGAAGCTTGATCAAAACCACCGAATTGATCTGCTTGCCCAGACGCGCCCACTCGACCTGTCAAGCCAACGGGTTCGGAAACGCTGCCATCGGCACCCACGATTTTTGGACTCGATGCAAAGCCGATCGCCGCTTGCGGGGCATGATTGTCGGTCGCATTCATCGCCGGATGCCCCATCGAATCCGGGTTGATTTTAATCGTGCTCGACGGTGCCTCGGCCAAACGGATCGCTTGGTTGTCCGAACCTGGCATCACGGGTGCCAGCATTGCGGCGGGTCGACCAGACGCCGGGTTGGCGGTGTCGGCCAATCCCGGTGTTGGCATTGGGATCGAATCAGATTCTCCCATCATCCCCGCAGCGGACGGATCAAACGATGCTCCGCTGTCCATTGTCATCGCCGGCGCGTGATCGGCGAAGCCTTCATCACCACCAAAATCGCCGCGAAGATCATTTCCACCACGGAGATCGTTTACCGGCGCGTTGCCGCTAGCGATCGACATCGCGGGAGCTGCACCTTGCGCCCCGGCGTTGCTTGACGTCGCGTCGTGACGCTGCGCGGTATCGTGTTGGGCTGTATCGTATTGGGCTGTGTCGGCGAATTGAATCGACGACATTCGTGGTTGGCTTGGCATCCCCGCAGGCATATCGGCTGTTGTGGGCAACCCGATCGCAAAGTTGGGGCCCGCACCGCCAGCGGTTTCTGTTGCTTGTGGAACGGCCAAAGGCTCGTTCCCATCGCCAGACGCGTCCATCGGAGGCATTTCATCGAAGCCCGGCAGACGCATGCTCGGCCCGGACTCAGAAACGCCAGACATCGACGGCGTACCGGCAGGCAGTGCCATCGCGGCGTCGGCTGCCTCGGTGTGCTGCACCAGACGAACCGAATCGTCTGAGGAACTTTTGGCCTTGCCTTCCTCGCCCGAAGCGTCAAACGGTTTAAGCGCTGAAGCCTCGGCAGGGTCCGCGCTCACCAAGTCGTTCGTCGTTGCTGGATCAGTGTTGTCGAGATCCGCAAGGCCAACCGGCATCGCCGCGTTAGCTTGAGGAATGTTTTCTTCGGTCCAGGCCGATTCAGTTGCCGCGAGCTTCTCTTTCTGTGATTGGGCGGCCATGATGGCGCCCGTCAAAATTGTCACAACACCTGCGGCGAGTCGAACGCCAAACGCTTTCATGGGTCACAATCCGTTGGTGAAAAAACCGTCCTGGTCCTTCTTGAAAGGTTGGCTTTAGCAAAAATGGCAGGGAGATGAAAAGTGCGGTTAAAGAATTCCCAGCAGCCGGCGCGTTCTCTCTGCCCCGCGTTGATGGTTTCCGTCGCCTTCATTCTGGGTTTGCCCACGGGCACACGGCCACGGTTGAGCTGGGATCAACGATCACCAACGCCAGTTGCTGATCGTTGAGAGTGATTCATTTGAAACAAAGCACTGGGACCGTCGCTTTTGCCGGCGTTTTCCTGGCGAGAAAATGCCGTTGCCCCCCAACGACGGCAAATGGCCAGCGATTTTTCGTGAACATCAAACATTTTTTGCTTGAGGGATCGAGACCGAGTGAGGGTCGATCCTGATCGATTGTGCCGGTACGTCACGAAACACACGGCGACCAACGGTCATCCCAGCCCACCCCCCGGTTCAGCGCTGTCAAGGTTTTCGGATTGCCAAACTTTTGACATCAAAATTTGACGACCGTATGGGCTGTTCGACGCTCGGGGTTTCGCATCGGGTCAAAAGTCATCGCTTCCGATTTGGTCCAACACCGAACCGATCACACGGAGGCGAAAAAGATGAGATCAACGGTACGAAATAGACTTCAGAAATTAGTGTTGGCGATCGCCATTGCCACCGGTGCCGGGCCCGCCGCGAACGCAGCCGGCCTAGGGCTGCTCGGTGGCGGTTGTGATTCGTCGGGATGCTGCGACACCCTCGGGTGTGACGGTGACTGCGGATGTGCGACCGGATGCGATTCATCCTGCTTCGATCCTGGATGTTGTGATCGCGGTTGCGATTCCGGCTGCATGTCGTCCTGTGGGGATAACTTGCTGGCCGGCCTGATCAAGCCGACCGATCATTGCTTTGACGACTTTGTCAGCCCAATGATCAACTTTGTCCACTTCGAGGATCCACGTACATTGACCGAGATCCGCCCGATCTTTGTCAATCACTGGATTCCCGATCGGATCGGCAACAACGTGTCTGCCGGCGGGACCGTGCAATTGCTAGCGATGCAATTTCGAGTCGCGTTGACGGAGCGTTTGAGCTTAATCGGTGTCAAAGACGGCTATATCTGGGGTAATACTGACGGAACGTTAGGCACCCTATTAGATGATGGCTGGGCTTCGGTGTCGGCTGGCTTGAAGTACAACTTGCTTCGTGATTCGCAAAGCGGCACGCTGTTTTCGGTTGGGGGGACTTACGAACTCCCGATCGGCAGCCAAGACGCTTTGCAGGACATCGGCGATGGCGAATTCCACCTGTTCGCGACAGGTGGGCAGCGTCTACTCGATGGCAATGCCCACGTGATGTCGGCATTCGGATGGCGGGTTCCTGCAGATGATTCCGTACAAACCGAGTCGATTCACTGGTCCAATCACGCCGACTTGAAAATCACCGATCGCGTCTACCTGTTAACAGAGGTGGCGTGGTGGCACTGGACCGAAGGGGCGAGCGCCGGAACACCACTCGGCGTCGCCGGTCAAGACTTGTTCAATTTGTCAGCGAGTGACGTCGCTGGGAACGATCTGGTGACTCAATCGGTCGGCATGAAATACAAGCCAAATTGCTCGACCGAGTATGGGCTTGCCTACGAATTTCCATTGACGGAATTCAAAGACGTGATCGAAAGCCGTTTGCAAGTCGAAGCGATTTATCGTTTCTAACCAAACAGCTGGTGCTCTGTTCCGGTTCGATCTCAGGGCTAGCCGAATGGCGTTCGCCACGGTTTCCGAGCAATCAGGCGGGACTATCGCACGTCAGTTGAAGTCTCGCACCCGAACTTTCGATTGGAACGGAGCACTAAAAGGGGATTTAACATCGCAAAGCGTCGCCATCGCTTTTCCGAGTGACTTCAAAGAGGAGTGTGCCGAACGATTCGGCACACTCCTTTTTTTAGTGATCGATCGGCGTCGGCCACCCGACGGTGTAGAGTCGTTCGAGTTGGTCGGGGCACTCGATCCCGCGGGTCACCATCAATTGCCGCAGTGAATCGTATTCGGCATCAGGATGCAGACTCATCAAGCCATCTTCGGCGGCGAGCTGGTACGGCATCAAGCTCTGCTTGCTAGCCAATTCGGCGGCGATGGAAAACGCCTTCGCGGCCGATTTAGAGCGTCCGGCCATCCGCCGCTCGACACCACGCATCAACGCTCCGAGCATTTGTGAAAACGCAAAGGGTTGTTGATTAAGACGGCGAATCGCGCCCCGAATCACTGCCAGCTCGCTCGACGGCTCCGCCGCCGCTGGGGCCCCCGCTTCGCGAATCGAAAGATGGTGCTGTCGCTGATGAAGCGATGTCAAACACAGTAAGTAATCGGCGACGACCTGCAGGATCGTGATCCGGCGAATTGGTGTTTGGCCAAGCTTACGACGCATCATCCGCACGATCTTCGATGCCTCACCAAAGCGTCCTTCATACAAGCCAACTTGAGCTTGATGAATCCACTGAAACAGATGCAATAATTCGGTGTTACCGGTATCGCTGACGATCCGGCAATTGTCACCACCGAATTGTTTGAGACGCTGAAGATTGTTGTTGACCAAGAATCCGTTGCCGGCGAATCCTGAGGTCGCGACAAATCGTTGATAGTTATCGTTGCGGCGATCGGCATCTTCGGCCATATCGTTCGCGTTGGATCGCAACGAATCCCACTGCCCCAAATGCCAGTCCGCCCAGAGTTTCAGCCAGCGCGTATGTGTCGATTCGAAACTCAAACGCCGCAGGTCATTCCCAAAATCGGTCATGCAACAGTCAACCGCTTTGGGCACCCCTTTCCATCGCATCGAAACAAGATTCAGAAATGCGAGACCGGACCAAACGTCGCCGGTTGTCCGGCCGGGAGGGACCGACTCAAGACGCCTGGCGAGCGTTTCAAGATATTTGCGTGAAGCGGCCAGCATGTTCGCTTCGCCACCGGCGAGCAATCCGCTCCAGATCTGCGCTCGGATTCCGTAGTGCAATCGATCGGCATCGGTACCACTGGTCAATGCCAAGTTTGCGCCGTGGGCCATCAACTGAATCGTCCCTTGAAAATCCAAAAACACCATCGATCGGGTCGCGTCACTGCAAAAGTACATAGCGGTGGTGACATCATCCGGCCGGTCGTGCTCGGCATCGGCGAGGACAAGCCGACGCAGTGATTCGACGTCAATCCGAGCGAGTTGTTCGTTAAGTTGCTGCAGATCTGATCGACACTTCGCCATCGCAATGGCATGCCTCGGCAAGATCGCCAGTTCCTCGGAAAGGTTTTCGATTAACGGACGTGCGATATCCAACCGTCCGCTGCGGACGAGCAACCGAGTGGCGGTGGCTTTGTAGCGACGTCGTTGATTGTCGTCGGTCGCCGTGTCGGCCAAAATTTCGTAATACGGTGCGGCCCGCTCAGGAAGATCAGCTTCTTCAAAACACCTCGCCGCGTCTCGCAGGTGTTTTAGCCGGGCTTTACCGGCAACTTGTTCAAGAACACGTTCATGCCAAACCGCGGCGTCGGCTTTCATGAACGCCCGGTCGGCGTTTTCGGCAGCTAAGATGGCAAATGGCAGCGCGGCCCCGTCTTGCTTGGCCGAGTACAAATGACCGGCAATGCGGGCGGCAAAGTCGCGTGGGCGATTGTGTTTCTTCAGTAATTCGGCCCAGGCCAAATGCGCACGTCGCATTTCATCGGGGTCTAAGTTCTCGATCAAGCCTTCGGCTATCTTGTCGTGAACCACGGTTACACATTCCGTCCCCGATGAATCATCGATCGCCAAACGCTGCCGAACCAGTTCGAACACCGAGATGTCGACCTGCTCGCCCAGCCCCGTCAACTTGGCTAGCTCGGCAATCGAAACCGGTTCGTTTGCCGCGACGATGAACGCCAGGATCGATTTCGCCGCATCGGTCAGGCTATCAAAGCGATCTCGCCAGAATCGATCCACGTCGCCGAGGTTTGAAATCGACGCATCACACGACGCTTCGACGCGGTGCAGCATTCCCCCCGGGCGAAATTCTTCGGCCAATTCGTGCAGGCGAAACGCATTGCATTTGGACAAACCGACCAGCTCTTGCAGTCCCGCGGCGTTGATGTTGGCGCCCCAACGCGTCGCGGCGGTCTGCAGAAACGAAATCGCCGCATCTTTAGGAAGCGGCCCCAAATGCAATCGAAGGTCGGCCGGGTAGCGAAGCTGAGTCTCGGCGTCCCGTGACGATGTGATGATCGCTAACGATCCGTGCGTATCGGCAAGCAGCGCGTCCCACATCGTATGGCTGTCGTGGTCCGACCATTGAATGTCGTCAATGATGATAAAAAGCGGACCTACCTTCCTCAATTCGCGGCTTAAGCGTTTCGCAGCTGTCAACGCATCCAAGCGCTGCGGTTGCCCGTCAAACGAAGCCGGAATCTCGTAGAGATCTTCGACGATCACATGCTTGAGCTGCGGGAACGATTTTTTAAGGATCGAGGCACTGACCGAATCGAGCGTGATCCGTTCTCGATCGCGTTGGGAGTAGCGTTGGGCAACTTGATCGGCCAATTGGTCAATCACTTGCAAGTTTTGCTTCTCGCGAGAGCGACAGCGGACACGGAACACCTGCCCCCACTGACTCTGACGAAGCTGTCGTTCGATCTCATCTAGCAGTCGAGTCTTCCCGGCTCCGGCGACACCATAGACGTGCAACCGGCCGGTCTTGCCACGATAGATATCGCGAATGAACTCTTTGCACTGCTCAAGTTCCTGGTCACGTCCGAACAGATGATGAGTGGTCATCAATCGAATGGGGTCATCGCCGGTCTTGGTCATCGAAACGATTTCCAGTGATGACGGTCGACGAGATCGATCAGCGGACAACATACCGGCGATCGCCATGCGTAAGACCGGCGGTATCTCTTCATCCATTTCCGAAACGGCGGACGCGATCGTCTGCTCATCTTCATCGCGGACCCAATCGGCAAACTCGCCGCGGCGAAGCCATTGGTCGTTCTTGGCAACCTCGTTCAAGCAATCCAGCATCACCAGCCCAAGGCTGAACACATCGCCGGCAGGCGTATAACTCTGCTCCCAAAGTGCTTCGGGAGAAAAATAACGCGGCGTTCCGGCAATATAGGGACGCAAACCTGAAGGGTCGGTTTCGGGATCACAATTGGCGACCAATCCATAGTCAACAATCACACCGTTGCCGTTGCCGCGTACCATCAGATTTGTGGGCTTTAGGTCTCTGTGAACTAACCCACCGAAATGCATCACCGCCAAACCGGACGCATAATCGTGTAATAGCGAATGCAGTTTTTGATAAGCGACCTGCCGTGGGAGATTTCGTAGTCGACGGGCAAACGTATAAAGCGTCTCCCCTTCGATCTCCTCCATCGTCAAGACGGTGTACTTGTCGATGACTTCGATGCGATCTGTTCGCATCAAAGCGGGATGACGAAAGGGCGACATCCGCCGAAAGCCCAGCTTGTTCCTGTACAAGTCGTGAGACGACATGCGGCAAAGCAACTTCAATGCACAACGTCGCTTGGACAGCAGGTCGAGCGCCGAATAAACAAAGCCAGCCTTGCCGCGTCCGAGAAGTTCGCGGATTTCGAAATCACCAAAACGTTGCCCGAGCTCCAGCGGCGACGTCATGTTGGTTTCTAGCGCATTGGACATTCTCGTTTCGCCTTCCCGCGCCGGGCGGATTGGCGTTTCACCAGATGGGTCCACGAACGGTTCTTCTGGAGGGGCGTCCATCGTATTTCGAGTGCTGTGTCACGACATGGCTGCGACGGTCGATAAGAGAGAACGAAGTATATACGGACGAAGATTTTCCCTGGTGACAATTATCCGAAACTATCAAACGAAGTCCTCGTAAAACGCCAGTTTGATGCACATCAACCGAATAGCTTCACTAAGAATTGATCGATCTGCAGCCAAATAGGTGTGCGCCCCCCTTCTGAGACGGGACAGAAAACCCACCACGATCGGTCTGCTGTCGCCAAAGCGACTGACATCGATTGCCACCGGCAACCGAACAACAAAATTCAACAAACTTCGGTGCGTCCGTCGTCCTTGCACACGGCGATGTAGTCGGCCGGGTTTCGAGTTCTTGGCGCTTGTCGCTACCTATCGCTCGAGTCGGTTTGTCAGGTTTGCCGGCAAATAGTCGGCTTGTTCGTCGCCGGTGTCACCGATGCCAACTTGGCTCCAAGAGCCTGAAACGCTTGCAGTGCAGAAAAATCAGATTGCAAAGAACACGTACACGCCAATCGCGAACAGAATCAACCCGGTGCCGACATAAGGAGCGCCTCGCCAAGGCGTCAAGTCAACCGCACCGACGTCCTTCTGCACGTAGGGTTCATCGCGGCGGAGGCCTAAAGCGGCGAGCGTCATTTGTAAGGCAATCAGCCCGACGAAGACCGCTGCCATGAAGTGATATCCGGATCCGAATAGCGTCGTGCCCGAAAACGTCCCAACGGCCATGATTACCAAGCCGACGATCAGCGTCGTCAGCGCTGACAACCCATCGGCTTTCTTATGCAGCATCCCCGCAATCATGATCGCCAAAATTGGGATGAAGTAGACGCCGTTGAGTTTTTGAAAGAAACCGAAGATCTCTTCTCGTCCATAGAACAGCGTGGGAGCCAGGATGACCGCGATCAGTCCCACGATGAAGCTGCACAATTGACCGGTAATCACGACTTCGCGGGTGCTCGCCTCGGGACGCAAATGGTGCTTGTAGATGTCCAGCGAGAACAATGTGGCGCTACTGTTGAGGACCGAATTAAACGTCGAAAGGATCGAACCGACGACGACCGCCGCAAAAAAACCACCAAGGGCTTCGGGCAAAACGCTTGCGACCAATGCCCCATAAGCTTTATCAGCTTTACCGTCGACGACCTCTGCAAATGCCGGATCGGTGTCGACGAGGTAGGCCGCCGCGATGCCGGGAACGACAAGGATCAGCGGCGCACAGATCTTAAAGAATGCAGCCAACATGACACCCTTTTGACCCTCGGCCAGGTTCTTGGCACCGAAAGTTCGCTGGATGATTTGCTGATTCGTCGACCAATAGAAAAAGTTCAAAAGCAAGACGCCGGTGAACAGCGTCGGCCACGAAACGTCTTCTTGCATCGTGCCAAGCGACCGAAAGGCATCGGGATCATGCTCGGCGATTTTTGTAAACGCCGAAAACAGGGTTCCGCCATCGGCAACCTTGTTCAGCGTGTAGTACGTGATTAGCAAACCACCGATCAAAAGGCCTGCGCCGTTAAATGTATCCGACACGGCGACTGCTTTCAGGCCGCCCCAGATCGCGTAGCCGCCGCCGACGATGGCGATAAAGATGATGACGGTCCATAACGTTTGGATTTCCGAAAGCCCCAATCGACTTTCCAGTTGCAACATCCCCGACAAACCTCTTGCCCCTAGATAAAGCACAAAGGGAAGCAGGATCAGCATATAGGCAACGACAAAAATTCCCGTCGTCGCGATTTGGACGCCGCTGCCGTAACGTTCTTGAAACAACTGTGGGATCGTCGCGATCCCCGATTTCAGGTAACGCGGTAGAAAAATCAGCGCCAACGCAACCAGCGAAATTCCCGCGACGACCTCCCAGGCCATCACCGATAGCCCTTCGTCAAACGCCGCCGCGTTCAAGCCGATCAATTGCTCGGTCGAAAGATTGGTCAGCAGTAGCGAACCGGCGATGAAAACTCCCGTCAGCGAACGACCGGCCAAGAAGTAACCTTCATCGGTCGCCTCCCCGCCGCCTCGGGTGATCAACCAAGTGGCGACCGCGACGAGCGCGGTAAAAAAGAAAAAGGTCGCAATTGTCATCGGTGTGGGGGCGGAAAAGCCGGGAAGGAATCAGGGGAAAGAATGGAAAAATTGACCGCCATCGAAATAGCGAGAGCAAGTGCGCTGGCGACACGTGTTTTCGCTAGCTACCGAAAGGAAGCAAACCACCGCCGGCTTCGTCGCTTCGGCGGCAGGCATCTACGATCTGTTGGGTCAGGATGCCACGACGGGTAAGGTCTTCGCGAAGGTCATTGTCGATCACCCGCTGGGCGAACGTGCGAACCATCGAAACCTCTTGCGCGTTTGCCTCGCCGCTGTGGAATTCATCGAAACGATGTGCGTCGGTCCGACGCTTGAAATTCCATTGGCAGTTGTCAATTTCAAGTTCGTGCCGATGAAGCTCGAACGTCGTTTGCGAGTCGTAGAGGGGCAAGACGTAATCATCGAGCGAGATGTATCCGGTCTCACCGGAAATCGTCGCCGTTTGTTGGTTGGCGCTAAAGAACGAGCAAAAGAAGGATGCCGTCGGCCCGTTCTCGAAGACCAGTTCACCGGAGAATTCCCCGGGAACCCATCCGTCGACGCCGTCGCGGGTGAGCTTCCGAATGGTTCGCCCGCTGACTTGTGCGGGAGCTTGAAAGTCCATCGCCCAGAGAATCATTCGGATGCAATACCAGCCCAGATCACCCAAGCAACCGTGCCGTTCGAGCACCGGATCGGTGCGAATGTTGTCGTTTTGAAATTCCTTGTCACCGGTGAACGAGAAATGCGTTTGGATTCGGCGAATATCACCGAGTTGTCCCTGGGCAACGGCGTCGCGAACGTTGCCGATCCGCTTGCTGTGATCGAACATCACACCGTCCATCAACAGGACCGAATTGTCGCGGCATGCCTGAAGCATTTCGAGGGCATCTTCGGCCGTATCGGCAATCGGCTTTTCGATCAGCACATGTTTTTTTGCATTGGCCGCGGCGATCACCCAAGACTTTCGCAATCCCGTCGGAAGCGGCACGTAGACGGCGTCGACTTGATCGCTTTCGATCAGTGCTTGGTGGTCACCGAAGGCTTCGGGACGCTGCGCAAACGGCGCGGCCCGCTCGCACTCGTCGATGAACTGGTTGGCTCGATCGAGGTTCCGACTGGAGACCCCGCTGACAACCCCGTTTCCGCTGAGATGGATCGCTTTCCAGTTTTTTCGGGCAATGTTTGCCGAGGACAAAATTCCCCATCGGCAGATCGAATCACTCATCAATGTCGCTCGCGTCAGAATCGCATAGGTCGGGTGCGTTCATCAGCCGGATGGTTCTCGACCGTTGGCGTTTGATCCGAAAAAGTCGCGGTCCTTCCCGCAATTCTCACGGCACAAAAGGCAACATCGGACGGTGCCCCGATGGAGAACTCAGCGGGCGGTGATGTCGACACTCCGTATTCTCCACCACCGAAGGGAGGAGAAAGGCTTGTAGAAAAGCTCAGAGGATAGCATGGAACGCCCTTGCTGTGCGTCCCGTCTCATAGGAATTGACAAGCGATCTTACCCCCGCGGGAACCGATCTAACGCTTTGGGCAAACTCGATCGACGCGGCAGCCCGGCGACAATCAGTCGGCGTATTCGACCTGAACACGAACGATTTCCGAAGCCCCACGAAAGAAGGCGTCGAGAACGACCGGGTCGAAATGCGAGCCCCGACCGTCCTCCATAATCCGGAAGCATTTCTCTCGTGGCATCGCTTTCTTGTAAGGACGCTCGGAAGACAAAGCATCGAAAACGTCGGCCACCGCCGTGATTCGTCCTTCGATCGGGATGTCTTCGCCGGCCAGCCCGATGGGATAACCGGATCCGTCAAATTTCTCATGATGGGTTTGCGCGATACTGGCAGCCAACCGCATCAGAGAATTCTCATCGGAAAGGATCTCCGCACCAGACTTGACGTGCCCACGCATCAAGTCGGCTTCGTGTCCGACGTAGGGCTGTATGATTTGACGTCCGTGTTTCACATGTCGCTGGATGACTTCGTACTCCTCCGGTTCGAGCTTTCCCGGCTTGAGCAGGATCGAATCGGGAATTGCGATCTTTCCCACGTCATGCAACTGCGCGGCGAGTTCCAGGTCACCGATGAAGCTTTCCGAGAGCTCGAGCTGGCGTGCAATGATGCCGGCATACCGCCCGACTCGAATCACATGGTTACCGGTATCGTTGTCTCTCAACTCGGCCGCGCGTGCCAAGCAGTGGATCGCATCGCGCCGAGTGTCTTCGAGTTGCTTCGTACGTTTGCGAACGATGCCCTCGAGGTTCTGTGTGTATTTGATCAGGGTGTCCCGGTACTGCTTGCTTTGTAGCGCATTGCGAACCCGAGGTGCGAGTTCCATCGGGTCGATCGGCTTGAGTAAAAAGTCAGTCGCGCCCAATTCCAGGCATCGCAATTTAACTTCACTATGGCTGTTGGCGGTGAGGATCAGCACCGGCAACTGGCGAAATCGTGGGACGCTACGGATCTGCGAAAGAATCGAGATACCGTCGACTTGGGGCATGTTGATGTCCAGCAAGACGACATCGGGTTCGGCCGTGTGAAGCAGATTGATTGCCAGCGTCGAATCGGTCGTCGTTACAAAATCTTCATGCCCGGCTTGCCCCAGCAGACGCTTCGCGACTTCAACGTTGATCGATTCATCGTCAACGATCATGATCCGCCCCGGCGGCACGTTCTCGGCGCGACCGACTTGTGCCTGTGGGTTCAAGACAAGTGGCGCGTTGACCTCGGGAACGGGGATTCCTTGGGCCGAATGAAACGTAGCGGGGGAGTGTGGGTGCACCGTCGTGGTCATGGTCGCTCGTGATCGAAGGTGGGCTTTTCCCAAACTTGGGACCGTCCTAAAGACCAACGGAACTTTTCGTGGTTCGATGGTTCACGATGCAGGTTTGCCCTCTTGCTTACGTTCCGGTTACAACGAATTTGCCAAACACACAACTCGGCCAATCGGCTAAACGAAACCGCGATTGTACCGGCGACCGATCGATCATATTCGATGTCTGATGGCCGTTTGCACGTGCGTCGACCATCGTTTGCTCAGACGTTGTGTGTTATCCTCTCCGCACCTCAATTCCTCGGGCTTACCAAGGGATCAACGCGAGACCATTTTCGGTGCGGTTGCCGACCGTGTTTCGCAGTGGTGCGACCGGCTGGACGAACCGATCGATCAAACACTGGTCGCCGAAGTCAAAGAGATTCTGAAGCCGATTCACAATTGGGTCTACGTCGAAGGCAAACCGGAAGACAACGACGATTGATCCCCCCTTTATCGAACGATCACTTTTTCTTACGACACGCGACTCTCCCATCCTGTTCGCGTCTCCACCGGAGTCCACCATGAAATCATGCATCACTATCTCTCTCGTCGAAGAAGCTCGCGGCGGCCCATTTGTCCTATGGGATGGACTCGAAGAATCGATCCGCTTCGCCGGCGAACTTGGGTTTGACGCGGTCGAGATCTTCGCCCCATCGATCGAAGCATTAAAACTTGACAGGCTTGGCGGATTGCTCGATTCGGCCGGCGTCAAGCTGGCCGCCCTGGGGACCGGGGCGGGATGGGTCAAGCACCGTCTACAACTCGCCGACGCAGACGCCGAAAAGCGCGCGCAAGCCAAAGCGTTTGTCCGCAGCGTGATCGACGCCGCCGGTCAATTCGGCGCGATGGCAATTATTGGGTCGATGCAGGGACGTAGCGATGATCAAGTCGATCCGGCGACCGCGCGCGGCTACTTGGCCGAAGCCCTGGAAGACGGTGGCGAACACGCACGCCAATACAACGTGCCGCTGATCTATGAACCGCTCAATCGATACGAAACCAACCAATGCTGCACCGTCGAAGACGGCGTTAAGTTGCTGCAGTCACTCAACACCGACAATGTGCGACTGCTATGCGATCTGTTCCACATGAACATCGAAGAAGCGGACATCGCACAAGGCCTACTGATCGGTGACAAACTGGTCGGGCACGTTCATTTTGTCGACAGCAACCGACGTCCGGTCGGTTATGGGCACATGCAGTATGTTCCGATCATCGACGCACTGCGAGAGATTGGGTACGACGGCTATCTGTGTGCCGAAGCATTCCCATGGCCGGACCCTCACGAAGCGGCTCGTCAGACGATGCGTGCGTATCGCTACTGGACGTCACGGAAGTAAGGGCAACGAAAAAGGGCGGTCGACCAATGGCCGACCGCCCTGCATTTTCATCGACACCCGAGCGACGAGTGCTAGGTGTCCCAATTGACTCTCGGATTCAGACGCTCGTCGGTAGCCGTGGTTTCGGTGCAACAACCGGGGCTTCACGCCCGTCGGTTGATGACTCTAACCCGCATTCTTCAAATGGGACGAAGCCCTAGTCTTTCGAGGCTCGATAGATCGAATGCGACTTGTTTCCGCCGGCGCGTAGGTACGCGATCAAGTCGACGATTTCTTCTTTCGTGAAGGTATCCAACAAGCCGGCAGGCATCATGCTGGCCTTCGCAGGTCGAGTCTCCTCGACAGACTCACGAACGACGTCGGTGAGCGCCGACGGATCAAGCATGTTGGTCATCACGCGAAGCTTGTTACCGCTCATGTTCACCACACGACCGACAACGATTCGCCCTTCGTCGGTTAGAAACTGAGTCGCACCGTATTGATCACTGATCACCTGATTGGGATCGATGATCGCCGTCAGTAAATCCTTCGGGGAGAACCGTCCGCCAGCACCGGTGAGGTCCGGACCGAGGATTCCGCCTTGGATTCCCATTCGGTGACACTTGTAACACTGAGCGGCCGCGAACACTTTCTCGCCGTTAGCGAAGTCAGGTGCATCGCTTTGATCGACAACCGGAAGCAGCTCGTCAATCGTCCAATTTTTGACCAACGCCCGCTGTTCAGTTTCCCCCTCTTCCACCTTCGGCGGATTGATCACGTCGGCCAGCTTTTCTTTCAACGCCGGATCGACGTGTTCCAAAGCCGCATTCTTGATGTTGTTGATGAATCCACCAAACGACATACCGCCACGAGCGCGTTGCAACTTACTGAACCATCCGAAGTAGTCACGTGCCGACCCTTCATCCCAGTCGCCGGCCGAATCACGCAACGTCAGTGCATAAAAGATTTGGTTTTCCTGGCTGGGCGCGGAGGCCATCGCATCGATGATGGCACGGGTCGCGCCGGGAGCATCGACGTACGTCAGCATCTGTGCCAGTTCACGATCGAGGTTGTCATTCCCGGAAGGGAACTGTCCCTGAATCTTGTCGACCACTGCGGCACGCTGCTCGTCGTTAAATTCGCCGAGGCGGATAGCGACCAGCGCATACGCTCGCAATAGATCGATCTTGCCCTGGTCAGACAATTTGCCCCAATCACATTTTTCGAGCGCGCCGAGAGCGAGTGCTTGATCTGCTTTTTCACCCGTCCGGGCCAGTGCCACGACCGCGATAATCCTTGCATGATCTCCATTGATCGAATCAAGCTGGTCTTTCCAAGCATCGGCGCCTTGGTGCTCAAGTGCGATTCGAGCGGCGAAGCGAACTCCACGGTCTTTCGACCCAAGATGCTTCATTGCCAAGCCAACGGCTTTCGGCTTTGGACCGCCAAGGTGAAACGACTCCAATCGCTTGCGAAGTTTGACGAAGCGAGCTTCCGCTTCGCCGGACTCGTTCGGCTGGTCAGCCACCGGCTCGGTTGACTGTGTGCCTGTGTACACAATTCGGTATAGACCGCTTTGCGTTTTTCGGCCACCGATCGCAAAGTACAACGCGCCATCTTGGGGACGAACGACCAAGTCTGTCACGGGCAGTGGGGCAGCGGTCGCAAACGTTTCGTAATTGCCTGTGTAAGTACTGCCGTCGGTTTCGAGATGAACCGCATGAATATTGCCGTAGCTCCAGTCGGCGATGAACAACGCATTTTGATACTTCGCAGGGAACTTTGCGCCGTAACCAAAACAGATTCCTGTCGGTGATCCCGGCCCGATGTTGACCGCCGCGCCGAATGAGTCGGGGTAGTATGCCGGCCATTTCCCGGTGCCATTTCGCCAGCCAAATTCAGCCCCGCTGACCACGTGGTTGATACGCGTGGGGCGATACCATGGTGTACCGACATCCCATTCCATATCGGCGTCGTAGCTGAACAGGTCGCCCGATCGATTGAGCGCGATATCGTATTCGTTGCGGAAGCCGGTCGCGATCAATTCGAAGTCGCTTCCATCGGGAGCGAACGACCCGACCCATCCGCCGGGTGCCATTCGATCGCTGGCATGCCCGCGCGCGTCGGGCATACGTCCGAGCAAGTGATCTTCGTCCCACACCTGAGGAACTCGGCTGCGTGCGATGTCTTGGGGCAACTTGGTCATGTTGCCACCGCAGGTAATGATTCGCTTGCCATCGTGCGAAAGGATCAACGCGTGTGGACCGTGTTCGCCGCCGCCTTGAAGGGGCAGGATGTGCTTGACAGAATCGTACCGGTCATCACCGTTGGTATCTTGCAATCGGTAAACACCGTTGTCACTTTGCTTGCGACCGTTGACGTTGACGTACAGCGAATCAAAGGCGAACAGCAGCCCTTGGGCGGACTGGATCTCGACATCGAGTGCTTCGATCTTGGCTTCTTCGCCAGAGACGTCGATACGGTAAAGCGAACCATCTTGGTCGCAAGCAACCAACCGGCCTTTGGGATCGACCGTCAAGCTTACCCAGGAACCTTGTTCACGGGCGGGGACTTCGTAAACGAGTTGGACTTCGAAGCCCTCCGGAACGCTAAATTGTTCCGGCGGAGTCACTCCCAGTTTGGCGTGTGCAAATTGCGTCACGGTCGTGGCGGCGGACATCGCCATCATCACGACGAGGAAGCGAAGTGTTTTGAAAGGCCGTCTCGGCATTCGTTTGAACTCACGATTGAGGTGGTTAGAAAACGTTGTTGGACAGGCCCGCCGCATTTAACTATCACAGGTGCCGAATCGTCGGCTGGGAGAGTGAAATGCAAGGTATCCGGAGGGGCCGGACAGATTTCCTGGCCATGATTGATTTGCCTCCGGAGGAACGTCGGACGTCGGCACGCCACCTGTCTTTTTTGGAAGATTTTTTTCCAAACGAACAAAACGTGGGGGCGAGAGGTGGCCAACCGAGCGAGGCGGGAAGATCCCCATCATAGCCACATAAAGGCCCGCTGGGCAACGCTAAGTAGACGCCGACGGTAGCCTGAAGTTCACACGCCGTCCCGCCCGGCAGAGGGTCGCCGGCTAGTCAGGCAAATTGCCGCGTACATTTTGCTATGTTGATCGATGAAACGTCCTCGTCGCCTCTAACCAACCGGACCTCTATGTCATTGATCAGTGAAAATCTATCGTTGTTTCGCGAACCGAAAGATTTACAGCGTTCAGTGGGCTGGTACCGCTCGGTGACAAACGATCCGGCCGAACGCGAAAACCTGCGAACCTATTTGGAATTGCAATTGGCGTCGGCGGGTTTGTTGTCCGCACACAGCGAAGACGCGAACTCAATGACTGAGTTTTCGAGTGAAATTCTTGGCAGTATCCGGGAAAAGGCTCGGCTGCTTGCTTCGCACCGAGCCCCGATCGATCAACGAATCGAAACGTTCCTCAATCGGTACTTTGCCGACTGCACCGAAGGCAAGGAGCTGCACGTCCCCAGTGGCACGTTGGTTTTGGACCGTCACGGGATGGCCCGTGAATTGAGCCTGCCCTTCGATGGTGATGAATTCAGCAACGACTTGGTCAGTTCCTATCGCTGTGCCAACGGGATTTTGAATAACCCGCGGGCCGATCGCCGAACCACCGCCGGGACATTCCACGTGGTCCAAGGTGGATTGCCGATCCCAGGCGATAAACGCGCCGTGCCGATGAATGTGTTCGTCAATTTGTTCCGAGCGGCGATGTCGCCGCCCGATGATTTGATGACGCTGCCCTACACCAGCCAAGCCGACTCGCCGGCGAAGACCTGGGTATCACTGTTGCTGCGGCCTTTGGTTTGTCCCGAGGTCCCTGGTTTCACCGAAGCGAAACGCATGGAAGTTCGCTTCTTCGCCCCCGGTTGCTTGATCAGCAATCTGGACTTCGTCGAATCGATCTTTGGCAACGCAGGCGATCCGTTGATCCCCGCCAACGACGCCGGATTGGACGTCCATGGTTGGACCGGGCACACCGGCTGCGTGATTTTGGCACCGCACCTAACCAAGTTGACTAAGAAAGAACTCGGCCTGCCGCCAATCAGCGAAGCAACCGAACGCCAGAAAGCAGATGGCATGTGCTGGAGCGATGAGTCGGAACTGTATAACAACGGCACCGCATTCAAGCTCACTTGCCGTGACCGCAGCGGAGTGGTCGTGACGCTGATCGCCGACAACTACTACGGCTATTGCAAAAAGGAAGTCAAAACGCAAATCAGTTACGCCTGCAATTTGATGGGGCGAGCCGAGGAAGAACATGCCGGTGGTGCGTTGGCGTTCGCGTCCTATTCGTTGGGCGAAGAATTCCAAGTCGATAGCCAACGGTATAACGGCCGAACATTTGCCGACGTTTCCCGTGATTACGCCGATTTCATCGACGTCCAACCGGAAGGTTATGGCATCGACAAAAACGACAGTTCGATCATTTACATCCCCGAAAACGCCAAAGCAACGCTCGCCGAACGTTGCATCAAATGGACGCGTGACGGCAAAGAGCACCGGATTCGGCTGCGTCCCGAGCAAATTTACATCGCCCCGAGCGGCTACAAAATTCGACTCGAAAAACACCCCAACGCCCCGTCATGGCGTTTGGTCGGCACCGTCGGCGAAGGCATCTACTGCCATAAACCGTGTACGGTCAGCGGCGGCGGTAAAAGCGAAATCAGCAAGAGCCTTCGCGATTACATGCTCTACGGTCCGATCTTCATCGGCGAACGCGAGAGCGACTTCGCCAAGCTGGACGAGATTTTCGAGCGAGATTATTCCGACCGCTGGAGTGACAGCTACACCGGGCGGACGGACTACACCGACGGCCCCAGCCGCAGCGTGCTGAATTACCAACGCAGCCTGGGAAGTGTGATCAAACTGCTCACTCCGTCGCCCGATTACAACGACAAATACAACGAATGGTTGGCGACCATCCCGCCGCACGTTTATTCGATGGCGTTGATCATCAAGCGTTTCACCGGTGAGACTCACGACGAAAATTGGCGTGATCGATTCGGCGTCGACATCGTCAACGGTGTTCCCGGTCATGAACTGAAAATCGGCGAGCGATCTCTGGTCGGGACATACCTCCGCGTCGGATTGGATCAATCGCGTTGGCGAACGTTCAAGCTGCGGCAAGATTTCATCGCCGCCGCCAAGGTCCAGCGTGAAGACGACATCAGCGCAAGCACCGTCGTGCCCGCCGATCGCTTGGAAACGGTTGGCAAGAACCTGGACGATACCCATAGCTACAAGTTTGTCGAGAACTGCGAATATCGCCTGTTCCAACGTCCCGACGATGCCATTCACCGTGGCTTGGACAAGCAAACTGAATTTGATCTGTCCCAGTCGGGCAACTTCATCAGTAACTTTCACCCACTGACAACAGAAGAAGTTCGCGAGATCGTCGATGACTCGATCGAATTCGATAAGTTTACCGCCCCGGTTCAAGAGCTTTTGCAAAATGCGGCACGCCGCGGCGATAGCTTTGTCGTCAGCACGTCGGACCCGCGTTTGGTCGATGGGAAACGGACCAAAAACCCGCGGTATCTACAGGATCGTCCCGACTTGGTTAACGCCCGGGACACCTACGTCGCCCGCCGCGGCGTGCAGTTCCATCGCGGACTGAAAGCGGATGACCCGATCCATCTGCCTGTCGGTGCGGTCCTCGGCGGTCGCCGAAACAACCCGCCGGACAAAGAAGCCGGTATCCGTTCGCTCGCCGTGTACTCGCCGGTTCATTACCAGGAGTTACCCGAACTGGTCATGGACTACCTTTGCTCACTGACCGGGAAGAGCCCCAGCACGACCGGCGCAGGAAGCGAAGGGGCACTGACCAAAGGGCCGTTCAATGCGTTGATGCCATCGACCGATTTGAACAACATGATCGTGGCGATGATCTTGACCGAGCTAGGTGGTTTTAGCACTGCCGCCGGTCACGTCGGGCCACGCTATGAAGTAGGGCACGACATCTCGCTGTTGATTCCCGAGATCTGGTGCCGACTGTCGCCCGAAGAACGCCGTCCCGAAAAAATGATCGAAGACGGCATGCTGGAAAAAATCGAAGACTTTGAGCACAACGGTGAATCGATTCCCGCCAGCCGGCTCGGCTATCGGATCACCAACCGATTCGTCCGTAAGTACATGGCGAGAATCTTTGATAACCCTAGCAAGGTATTCAGCGAAGAAATTCTCAAACCAGAACTTCAGGACATGGAGTCTTTCGCCGACGGAATCTTGCACATCGCCGAAGCCCAGCAGCGGGTCGCGAAGCGGTACTTCGAAGACGGCGGCTATGAACTCGCGTGTCCTCCGCTTCGCGCGATTTTGAGCATCTTGGTTGAAGGCACCTACGAAGGAAAGACGATCGCCGATCCCGAGGTCCGAGATCTCTTCACGCTCGAAAATATGCTTAACAGTGATTGGTACCAACGCCGATTGGTCGAGCAGCGCGATCGAGACGTTCAGCACTGGAAAGATTTCATCGATCGAATCGAGCGATACCTCAAGTCACTCGGGGACCATAAACCAATGGCTCAGTTGAACCTTGAGACCCGTTTGAAGTACGCGAAGGAACAGCTCGCCAACGCAGAGTCGGAAAGCTATGTCGCTAGTTTGCGAGGTACGCTCGGTGCCGACCCAATGCGCGTCTCCGCAAACGATCCGGTGATGGCCGATAAATTGGCCGGGGTTTAAGGCTAACGCTGATGAGTGCAGATCAATACCGGCGAGCATGAACCATGCCGACGGTTGCGTCATCTGTCAGGCTTAGCATTTGACCTACTTAGCATCTGGCAAACCACACAAAAGGCGATCGCGGGAACGTGCCCGCGGTCGCCTTCGTTTGTAAAACGATGAATCAATCGTTTACGGGGCGGATGATTAAACAATCCAGACCAAACATCATCGACTGTTTGGCCCTGGGATTCGCGCCGGCGATTTGCACTCGCAATCGATGGCTTCCGACGGCGCTAAATTCTCCCAGCGAAATTCGTCCGGTGGTCTCGACATTCGATTCGTATAGGTCAATGGGATCACCCAACGTTTCGTCGTCGATTAGAAACTGAACGATCCCATAGTCACGAGCGCAGGTCAGGATTGCCTCCAGCTTGACGCTTCCGGCCAGTTCCGGGAGGTCGATCGTCAACGTGTCACCTCGGGTTGCACCGGTCCAAAAAAGCTGTGCGTCGCCGCTCCAGTGATCTCCGCCGAATCCGCTCATCGATTGCGATCGGACTGCTCCCGCCGAAACTTCGGGCTTCAGTGCTTCGCCTTCGATTAAATTTGCGTTCCCAGACGCGAGTCGAATCCCGCCTGACTTTGGGCCGCGTTTGCGACTGACATTTTCGAGCGATGGTAGCTTGGGACCGTCGTACAACTTTGGCTGCGCGGCATCCCAAACCGCTTGGCTAACCGATGTCGCACGGTGTAGCAACACGTGGCCACCTTTCATTCCGCCAAGGACAATGTCTGGAAGATCGTCATGGTTGACGTCAACGACGTTCACTTGGCGACCAATGCCGGTGTCGGAAGCCGCTCGATAGGGGATCCAATTGACGCCCTGTTCGGATCGTTCCAGCTTGAACCAATAAACCACCGCGCCGGCGTCCCACATTGGACTCTGGCGATGGTGGGACCAGTAAGTCTTGCCGGTCACGATGTCTTTCAATCCGTCACCGTCAATATCGGAGAGGGCGACCGAATGAAGTTCACTGAATAACACCCCATAGCGATTTTCAGCCGGGTGCGAGCCCATGATCAGGTGCTGTTTAAAAGTGATTTGGCCGTTGTCTCGAATTTGCTCGTACCAGGAAAGGCCAAAGTCATGTGCGGCTTCACTGGTGATCACGTCATTGTCCCCATCCCCGTCGACGTCATAAGCGAACATTTCGGCGCCGCCGTATGCGGTACTAAACTTGATTTCGTGGCGCCGCCAGCGTGTCGTCGTTGCCGACTTCGATGGTTGCTCAAGCCAGCCTCCCGCGAAAAGGATGTCATTCAAGCCATCTCCATTGATGTCCCCCACACCCAACCCATGACCGAACCGTGACGCCGCGATTTGTTCGGACACGGGGTGAAACGTCCAGGGCTTCAATCCGTCTTTCCAATCGATCGTCGCAAATCCGTACATCCCGTCACGCGTACAAACCAGTTCGGGACGTTCGTCGCCAACAATGTCCACCAATTGCGGTGACTCATTGGAGACCCAATCGATCACCTGATGTTGTTTCCAATGTGAATCATGGTATTCCTTGCCGTTCGCGTCCGACCCAGGATTTTCGTAGACGGACGCAGGCGTTCCCGGAAAGCCGACGACGAAAATATCCGCATGACCGTCGCCGCTGAAATCGTTGACCCACGAAAAGAAATTGTCCGCATAGCGGTTTCGATCCTGCGGGACCGGCTTGCGAATTTCATGCTTGGCCTGAAAATCGGGACCGGCAAACCAATACGGTCCGTAAACGATGTCCATCTCTCCGTCGCCGTTGATATCGCCCGCCCCGGCGCCTTCGGAAAAATAGGTGTCGGTCAGTTCCACCGTCTCAAACGTATGGATCGTTTTATCTTCTGCCTGAAGCGGTGACTCACCGAAAACTGAAATGCTCAACAATCCTGTGCCGCAAAAGACAAAAAGCAGACGAGCGAGACGAACGTGGTCCGCATCTTCGTGTCTGATAAAGTGACGACGTGGCGAATGATCCACACGCCTCTTCACCCGTCGATAAACAGATAATCTTAAGAGTTCGATTAAAGAAGAAACTCGACGATTCACAGCGAGGCACCTCGTTCATTGGTGAAAGTGAATTTAGGCGGGATGGACGATCTTAACGCCATTTCACGACCAGATGTCGGGAATCTGGCCTCCTCGGGCTCGGAAACTCCACGAACGATTCTTGTCACGACCTCTCGCTTTCGGCTTCATCCTCTCAATTCAGTAGGAACATTCGATGTCCACGATTGACTATATTCGGCGCAGTCTGCAAACCAGCCGAAACCTAACGCTGGCGTTGATCGATGATCTAAAAGACGCGCCGATGCAGGTTCCAACAACCAACGGAGGCAATCCACCGATCTGGATTCTCGGGCACCTGACCTACGGCGAGGCGAATATTGTCGAAAGCATCATCGAAGGGAAACCAAATCCACTGCTATCGTGGGACGCGACGTTTGGCGCCGGAAAAGAGCCTTCAACCGAACTGGAATCCTATCCGCCGTGGGACGAACTTCGCGAAGCCTTCGAAACCGTGCGTGAGAAGACACTTGCGTTGTTAGATCGCCTTGACGACGCAGATTTGGAAAAACCGGTAAAGAAGTGCCCCGAGGGCCGTGAGGATTTCTTTGGAACGATTGAACAATGCATGATGGTGCTGACGCTTCACCCTTTGATGCACTATGGCCAACTCACCGACTCACGACGGGTTTTGGGACGAGCGCCGTTGCGAAGATAACGGATCGATCTTATTGGTCCTGCGTCGATCGTCGCACCAACGAACGCCCGCCCCCAAGCCCCATGTCAGGCAATTAATTCGTCGATGACTTTGCCACCGAATTGGCTAAGCTGCTTGAAACGTCCGGCGTGGTAGTAGGTCAGCTTGTTATCGTCCAAGCCCAATAGTCGTAGCAAGGTCACGTGCAGATCTCGCACATGATGTACATTCTCGACCGCTTCGGCGCCAGTTTCGTCCGTCGCTCCGATCGTGTGGCCGGCTTTGACACCTCCGCCGGCAAGCCAAATAGACATCGCGTTAGGATTATGGTCTCGGCCATATGCGGTCCCACCACGGACACCGTTATCAGGTGAGCGGCCGAACTCTCCGCACCAAACGATCAGTGTTGAATCAAGCAACCCACGATCTTTCAGGTCTTGAATCAACGCCGCGATCGGCTGGTCAACCGCGCGAACCAAACTGCCGTGCGCTCGCTGGATGTAATCATGGCTATCCCAACTCCCGTGATACAACTGTACGAAGCGAACCCCGTTCTCGATCAACTTACGGGCCAGCAAACACTTTCGTCCGAAGGTCCGCGTCGGTTCTTGGTTGACACCATAAAGCTGCAAGGTACGTTCGGTTTCGTCCGAAAGATCGAGAACCGTAGGGACTTGCATTTGCATGCGAAATGCAAGTTCATAGTTGGACATCCGAGCCGCCAAGTCCTGATGCGTCGGGTGCTTTGCCGCATGGCGCCGATTCAGTTCGGCAATCAGATCAAGGTTGAGCCGCTGTTGTTGACGAGGGATTCCAGCCGGTGGATCTAGATCCAAAATGGGGCTGCCGCTAGGCCGAAGTGCCGTGCCTTGGAACTGGGCGGGCAAGTATCCGTTACTCCAGTTCGCCGAGCCACCCTGTGGATACGACACCGCCGGCAGTACCACAAATCCCGGCAAGTCTTGGTTGATTGATCCCAAGCCATACGTGACCCAGGCGCCCATCGCTGGATCACCGCCGAATCGATTGCCACAATTCATCTGATACATCGCGGTGGGATGATTGACGCTATCAACCTGGCAACCGCGATAGAAGCACAGCTCATCAGCCACGCCGGCGAGGTGCTCCCAATTGGATGCCATTTCGGCGCCCGACTGGCCAGCTTGCTTGAAATCGAAAGGGCTTTGCACATAGTACCGTTTTCCGCTTTCCATTGCGGATTTCTGCTTACCGGCACGATTGAATTCTTTCAGGTGGAGTTGCTTGAGTTTAGGTTTCGGATCAAAGGTATCCAAGTGTGACGGGCCGCCTTCCATCATCAAAAAAATACAGCGTTTTGCCTTAGCCGGAACGTGCTGTGGCTTGGGCGACATCGGGCCGGCATTTGGATTTGCCGCAAGGTCATCGGCCATCATTGCCGTCAGCGCGACACTACCAAGACTGGCGCCCAAACCATACAAGACGTCGCGGCGTGGTACGCGTGCGGCCGACAGTGTTGATTGTTTTTTCGGCATGGCATTGATCATAAGGTTCGGCGGCTAAAATGTTTCAACGAGCGTGCCGGCTTTCTTCGAGACGGCTGCGATCAACTGCTGTGATCGGTGGCAGGACGTACGACCCGGGGATCAATACACGTAAATAAACTCGTTGGAGTTCAAGATCGCGAGGCAGAGATCGGCGAACGCTCGTGTATGGCGATCTACCTCAGGCGGACTTAAGTCTGGGACAAACTCCGCATTGGAATGAAGCACTTCGACGAAGCTAAACTGTTCGCCCGTGTTTTCTTCGACCGCTTCGCGCCGGATCTCGGTTGGCTGTGGCTTGAAGGGTTGAGGCACATCGGGTAACTGCTTTTCGATCAACACGAGGTGATCGACGAGCAAACGTATCTCTTGGTCACTCGCCGACCGCCCATAGACAAGCTGAAAACATCGCTCTATGGCTTGACGATCGGTATCGGTCTCCTGCAAACAACGGTGCGCCAATGCGAGCGCTCGCTTGTTCGATCGTTCGCTATTGAGCAGTGCGAAGACCTGTGGAGTGACGTTGGACTGATCTCGCTGTTCGGCCGAAAAATCGGGGCCCGGCAAGTTGAACACTTCATGTGCCGGATCGGCGAGCCCGCGAAGCCGACATGCGTAGATTGAGCGTCGGTGACGATCCTCGGGCAGCGGGTTGGGTTGCCAAGCGGCGGCGAAGGTCCCCATCACCTGCCGCGGCTGCAAAGCGACCTCCAGGTTGATCTCCGGCCGGCAAGGGACACCGCCTTGCGTTGGATTTAGTTCACCGGACATCGATAGCATTGCATCACGAATTTCCTCGGCGGTTAAACGACGAGGGGCAAACGCGGCATAGCTTGTTCCGTTGGGATCGAACTCGGCGAGTTTCGATGCGTCGGGATGAGAACTCGACCGGCGATAGGCTTCACTGGTCATGATCAAACGATGCAGTGACTTCAGCGACCATCCGTTTTCGACCAACGTCGAAGCAAGGAAATCAAGCAACTCCGGGTGCGTCGGACGTTTACCGGTGGATCCGAAGTTATTTGGGTTTCCGGCAATCGGCTTTCCGAAGTGCCACATCCAGACACGATTGGCGATCGTTCGAGTCGTCAACGGATTGTCGGCATTGGTCACCCAACGGGCGAACGCCAATCGCCGACCACCGACCGAATTCGGGATCGGAGATTCCAGCAAATTTTCTAGGATGCTTAAGACTCCCGGCTGCACCGCTTCGCCGGGGGAAAATGGGTCGCCTCCGGTCAAAATGTGCCCCTGTTCCAATTCGCCTTTCATCGGATCGCTGGGGACACGAAACGGCGCGTAGATCGATTTCACATCGGGAGTGTGACCGTTATAGATCGACAATGCGTAGGGCTTGAACGTGTCTTCTTCGAACGCGAGTGCCTGTAGCCCCTTGCGGGCGACTCGTTCGAGTCCGAATTGTTGCGGTGTGAAGCCAACTAGCTTCGGAGGGTACTGACCTTCTTGCAGTCCCTTTCGGATCCGGCCGCGCGCCGCATTAAACACGCCCGACTTTCGACCTCGGCTGATTTCGGCGACCACCTCCCGCCACTTTGAATCATCCAATCCGTGTTCGTTGTACCAGTCGATAGCGTTGTCCAGCAAAACTTGATCGAGATCCTGGAGGATGGCCTGATAGGCCGCACGTCGCTCGGCAAGGTGGCGGACCTGATCAAACCCATCGGTGCTTTCGGAGGACAATCGTTCGGCCCGACGATCGGCCAGTTGAGTCGTCTTGAACACCGCTTGAATGCCGTAATAGTCGCGGGTCGGTACCGGATCGAACTTATGATCATGACACTTGGCGCACTGAAGTGAGTGGGCGAGGAATGTTTCGCCAACGCTGTTGGTCACGTCATCCAAAAAACGCTGCCGGGCCACCTTGGCGACTTCCATTCCCGTTAATTCCCAAGGGCCCATCCTCAAAAAACCAACCGCGATCAACATTTCAGGATCATTCGGTTTCCACTCGTCACCGGCGATTTGCTCAAGAGCGAATTGATCGAACGGCTTGTCGTTATTGAAAGAACGAATCACATAGTCGCGATACCGCCAGGCTCCGCCTCGGTGATAATCGTTTGCAAAGCCGGACGAATCGGCATAGCGAACGACGTCGAGCCAGTGTTGCGCCATCCGTTCGCCATAGTGGGGCGAATCGAGCAGGCGATCGACCAGTTTCGCGACCGCTTCGTCATCCGGCAAAGAGTTTTGCACGAACGCTTCGACTTCATCGGGCGTCGGTGGCAACCCAGTCAAGTCAAACGTGGCTCGGCGGATCAGTGTACGTCGATCGGCCGGCTCGGCTGCCGGCAATCCTTTGGGCATCGCGGCTTCGATCAATTCATCAATCGGGTTGATAGCCGCACCGGTGATCTGCGGCCGGACAACTGGTTGATAGCCCCAAAGTGACTCCGGTTGATAACGTCGGTTGGTCCAGGCCGCGTCAAGCCCGCCCGAGGTTTTGACGAGAATGCCATCTTCGACAGACCAACGCTCGGCATTCTCCTTTTCAATCTCTTGGGCACGTTCTGGACTCGGCCAAACGGCCCCCGTTTCAATCCAACGCCGCACATCGGCAAGCTGTTTGGCGGTGATCGCTTCGGCTTCTTTCGGTGGCATTGCCGACCAATCGTCATTGGTCCGAGTCATGACGAGGTACAACGAACTCTCCTCGGGCCGACCGGCGATGATTGCCGCTTCGCCGCTTTCGCCACCTGCCATTGCCAACTTGGGTTGGGTGAGGTCAAGCTCGCCTTCGACTGAGTCAGGGTCGGCGCCGTGACATCCGAAGCATTTTTCACGTAACAAAGGCTCGATCCGGCGAACGAAGATGGCTTCGGATTCCCCGGCTAGAGGGTCGTCTTGGTCGGCCGTTGTTTCTTCGGGAATCGGAGCGGCACGGGCAGACCGATCGACCGTCAGACAACAAACCGCGATGGCCAGAAAAATAGTCGCACGAATCGTTGCTCGATGGAGTGGCGCACCGGCATACGAAGGACAATTCACCAGTCGACCGATCCGTTTTTTTGAGACGAGGGAATGAAAGAGGTACGGCATGTTCTGGGCAAGAATTTGGCGAGATTATTTTTGGGGAAGATCCGCAGCAGGCCCTGTTAGCCGCAGCAGGCCCTGTCAGTCCCATTCTACCACGACTGGGGGCAAGGTTCAGAATCAGCCACCTTGCGCGGACTTGCCGCTGTCGCTATCGTTTCACGAAGCACGGTTTCCGAATCAATCGCGCCGAATGGCTCGCCAGTTGATCGGATCATAACCAATGAACCAGAACGTCATTCCCCCGAACACCAGTGGAGAAAGCTTCGATGGCTTACTCATTGCCAGAATTGCCTTATGCCAAGGACGCCCTGGAGCCTCATATTGATGCTAAGACCATGGAAATCCACCATGGCAAGCACCACAACGGCTATGTCACCAAACTTAACGGCGCGATCGAAGGCACTGATTTAGGATCGAAATCGGTCGAAGACCTGGTTTCAGACCTGTCTGCGGTCCCCGAGGACAAACGCGGCGCGGTCCGCAACAACGGTGGCGGACATGCCAATCACTCGCTGTTTTGGGCCGTCATGGGCCCCGGCAAAGGCGGCACGCCCTCGGGCGACCTTGCCGCGGCGATCGACAGCGCCTTCGGAAGCTTTGACGCGATGAAAGAAGCGTTCGAGGCCGCAGCCGCAACCCGTTTCGGTAGCGGTTGGGCGTGGCTTTACGTCGAAGGCGGTACGCTGAAGATCGGCAGCACCGCCAACCAAGACAACCCGTTGATGGGCACCGACATTGCCGGAATCAGCGGTACCCCGATCTTAGGCCTCGACGTGTGGGAACACGCCTACTACTTGAACTACCAAAACCGCCGTCCCGACTACATCGCCGCGTTCTGGAACGTCGTCGATTGGGATGCCGTTGCGGCTCGCTTCGCAGCCGCAAAGTAGACCGACCGAAGTCAATAGGATCATCAGCGTAGGCTTTGCGGCCCATGCGATAAACGATCCACCGTAAATAATCCTATCGCTTGGCGCCCGGTCATCGACCGGGCGCCAAGCTTTTTTTGTGTTGACGTCTTTGCGGGATCGGCCGACGCACCGACGCGTCATCGACGCCCGATGTGAACCCTCGGAGGTTTCCCCGTGAAGGCAGAAAAACCTGGGACGCGCGCCGCATCATGGTGACGGCCCGCACTCGCGACGGCGAGTGCGTCTCTTTGTTTGATCGACGCGTTAGCTATTCGCCTTTGCAAACGCTCGCATGTCGGCTTCGAGCGCCTTGAGACGCTCGCCAAGTTTTGCTTCGGCGGCATCGAGATCCTGTGAATCACCGACGGGCAACCGGGTGAACACATACAACTTGATCTTCGGTTCGGTGCCACTCGGTCGAGCGGCGACGTAATTACCTTCTTCATCTAGATCCATGATGATCAGGTTCCCGACCGGGTCACCGAGAGCTTCGGAGTTGCCCGTTGCCGTGTCGGTCTTGGTGCTATTGAGATAGTCACGAATTTGCCCCACGCGAATACCGGCAAGCGATTCGGGAGGCGATTGCCGGAAGGCCTGCATCAAACGTTGCATCGCCGCCATCCCTTCGCTGCCTTCCATCACAAGATTGATCAGGTACTCCTTGTGATAGCCATGCTTTCGATAGAGGGCAGCCAAGTACTCGTGCATCGAGATACCTTGCTGTTTCAAATCCGCGGCAAGTTCGCTGAGCAGCATGCAAGCGACCGCTCCGTCTTTATCGCGGCAATACTGGCCGACCAGATAGCCGTGCGATTCTTCGGTTCCGAACACGAACTTATCGGGGCCACCGGCGTCCATCGCCGCCGCGATATGCTTGAATCCGACCAACAAATCGCCGACCGTTTTCACTTCGTACGAATCAGCGATACGGCGGATCAACTCGGTCGTGACGAGCGTCTTGACGAGATAATGGTCGGCCGAAAGTGTGCCTGCTTGCTTGCGTTTGGAGAGGATGAATTCGGCCAACAACGCACCGATCTGATTGCCGTTGAATGTGGCCCATTCGCCCGACGGATCGCTTGTCACCGGAGCGGCAACCCCTAATCGGTCGCAATCGGGATCGGTCGCCAGGACCACATCGAAACCGTTGGCCGACGCGTATTCGATCGGCTTCTCAAAGACGGCTGTATTTTCGGGGTTGGAAACGTGTCCGGGAACATTTGGGAAGTCACCGCTTTTTTCTTCGTGCGGCCCATAGACTTCGACATTGTTGAATCCGTCGGCCTTCAACAACGGAATCACAGCTTCGGCACCGACGCCATGCAAAGGCGTGTAAAGGATCTTGACGTCTCGACTGCCTTCGAATGCTTGAGCTTTGGTGACTTCCAAAAACGCGTGATCGATTTCTTCGGTGATGATTTCAACTCGACCGTCAGCCAACGCATCGGCGAACGGGACTTGGTTGATTTCTTGACAATTCATCACACGATCGATGATCGCTTTATCGTGTGGCGGCAGAACTTGTGCCCCGCTGGACCAATAAACTTTGACGGCGTTGTCGCTCGGCGGGTTGTGGCTTGCGGTCACCATGATTCCGCAATCGCAGCTTTTCTGGCGAACGGCAAACGACAGCTGCGGCGTCGCACGATAATCGTCCAAAAAGTAGACCTTGAACCCGGCGGCGACCATGATCCCCGCGCACAGTTCGGCAAAGTGTCGTGATTTATGACGTGTGTCATAAGCAATCACACAAGAAAGTTCTTTCGCGCCTTTGTGATACTCGGTCACATAATCGGCCAGCCCTTGGGCGCTTTCGCCGATTGTCCGATCGTTAATCGCATTGGACCCGATCGGGTTCATGCGTCCGCGTCGGCCGCCAGTTCCAAATGGAATGATCGTCCAAAAAGCATCGTCGAGGGCGCGCCAATGCCCGGCTTCGATTTCAGCGGCAACCTGATCGCGGTAGTCGGCATAGCGGTCTTCGGTAAGCCAGGATTGGATATTCTCAAGGGCGGTAGAACTGATTTGCCCGTCTTCGGCGGCTTTTGAAACGGCTGCAAGTGACTCGGTAGCGTTCATAAACGGTTGTGTTCGCAGGGGAAAGTGAAGGTCTGGTTGCCAGGAACATCGGTACGCGATTCTATTGTGTGGCACGCGGATCCTGCAACGAGGGCGGCGTCACGGTGGCGACGATTCACCCTCCGGCCTGGCAATGGTCCCGCGTCTAACACGACTTATTCCCCTCGAACGATACGATCGACAGAGTCAACCATGAGCAAGCTAATCATCAGTGTCAGCGGCCTCCGCGGCATCATCGGCGAAACACTCACGCCGGTCGTCGCGGCTCGATTTGTCGCCGCCTTTGCCGCACACCTGCCTGCCGGGCCGGTTGTCGTCGGTCGTGACGGACGTAGCAGCGGCCCGATGTTGCGGGACACCATCGTCGCCGCCCTGCGCGCATGCGGGCGCGACGTGATCGACGCAGACGTGGCGGCGACACCGACAATTGGTGTGTTGGTCAAGACCATCGGGGCCGCAGGTGCGGTGCAGATCTCGGCGAGCCATAATCCACCGCCCTACAACGGAATCAAACTCTTCGGTAGCGACGGGCGCGTGCTAGACGCCATCACGGGCGCGAAGATTCGTGATGCTTATCATGAAGAAACCGCCGCCTGGACGTCCTTCGACAAAATCGGAAACGCTACCGTTCACGACGATCCTCACGAAGCCCACTTGCAGGCGGTGCTTGCCACCGTGAACGTCGATGCCATTCGCGCCGCCAAGCATCGAGTCCTGATCGATAGCAACCACGGGGCCGGCGCTCTGCTCGGCGTGCGATTGCTCGAAGCGCTCGGCTGCGATGTGGTCACTTTCGGTGCCGAGCCAGACGGACAATTCGAACACGTCCCCGAACCCACCGAGGAAAACCTCGCCGGTATCTCCGATCTGGTCCGGAAAAACGATTGCGTCGTCGGCTTCTGCCAAGACCCGGATGCAGATCGACTTGCACTTATCGATGGCAATGGCAAGTACGTCGGCGAAGAGTACACGTTGGCCTTATGCGTACGACGGGCGATGGCCAACGAAGACACACGTGGGCCAATTGTCATCAACGGTGCGACGAGTTCAATGAGCGAACGGGTAGCCGCAGAAGCGGGCGTAGCCGCGTTTCGCTCGGCCGTCGGGGAAGCCAACGTGGCGGACAAAATGATCGCCGAGAAAGCGACCTATGGCGGCGAAGGCAATGGAGGACCGATCGATCCGCGCGTCGGATACGTTCGAGACAGCTTCGTCGGAATGGCGCAAGTACTGGACCTCATGACCTCGACGGGCAAGCCGGTCGCCGAGCTGGCCGCCGAACTGCCTCGGTTTGCCATCGTCAAGGACAAGGCATCCGTCTCCGCCGATGGCTTGCCAGAGTTGTTCGCGAAGCTCAAGCAACAGTACCCCGAAGCGAACGTGGATGAAGGCGATGGCTTGCGATTGGCTTGGCCAGATCGCTGGCTACTCGTTCGCGGCAGCAACACCGAACCGATCGTGAGGTTGATTGCCGAAGCGGATTCGGAATCGCAAGCACAAGCGTTGTGCGACGCAGCTCGTGAGCTGCTTTAAAAGAATATGGGACAGAGCCTCTGTACCAGCGTCGATGGTCGGACCGGGAATTTGGCGAGAGAAAACGGACTCGCCTCGCCGAAAGTCAGTACCGGTCAACGGACGGCTCGGATTTGCAAACGACGAGCACCATTCGACGCGGCGTTGGCAACTTGCCGCCCAGCTCGCTAGCTGACGCAGGGCCCGACGCATTCGCATACGGCTTACGCTTCGCGGACAGGCTTTCAACGTTGAACGGAAATCTTAAATGGCGGGATGTCGCTCGGGGCGAGGGCGGCATCATCGATGTTAACGCCTGCTTCGATCGCGCCGGCATGGTTAAGAAACGGGTTGTCTCGCAGCGAATCGATTGCGTCTAAACTGACAAACTGAACAGAGCCGTTTTCATAGAGAACGTTGATCCCTCGTTCGCCGTGAGCATAACGTGTGGTCGCCATGCCATTGGCGTCTCGACCGATCACCGGTGAATCCGCCATCACGGCAAACGTCGCCCGGCCTTCGTACTGGGGTGACGAGTAGCCTTGATCGCCGATCACGCCAAGGTTGTAGGCGTAATGACCGCCGGCATATTGTTGAACCGATTGCAGCTGATTGACAGACAACTGGTGCAGTTCACCTGCCGTCGGCAGCCGATACGCTCCCGCGGTGTTCGGTTTACTGATGACGGCCTGAGGCTGCGTGGGCACGTCCATCGACGGGCACCACTGAGGTTGGTCGTCGGGCAACAATCCGACGTCATGTAGTCGGATCGCATAGACCCCGGCAAACGCTTCGGGCCCCGACGGTTGGACTTGAGGCAATCGCCCTTGATGATCCTGGGTAACATATTGCAGCAACGCCGTGCCGAGAGACCGCAGATTGTCTTGACAAGCAGCCTTGCGAGCCTGAAACCGACCGGCCGCGATCGTTGGCAACAACAGCGCCAATAGCGTCGCCACCGACAAAAGGCCTCCGATCGAGTCGACGACGTTCCAGCGACTCGTCGGCCGTGTAGATTCACGTGACAACTCGACGTCACTGAGTGTCACCGGATAGTCGCGACCGACGGCTTCGTCACTCGTCGGTGGTATCCCCTCGGGGATCGCAGCCATCGTCCGGGCAAGCAGATCTTCACTTGGTGGCTCGATCGCTTCGAACCCGTCTTCGAGCGGACGGAGGCTACGTTCAAGTCGCGCCAGTTCCGCTTGCCCCTCGGGATTGTCCTTCAACCACTCCGAAACACGCTGCATCTCGTCGGGTTCGAGTGCGCCAAGAAGGTAACCAAGCAGGTCTTCGTGCATAGAATGAACGGTGGGATTGTCGGTCGGTGGGCGACTTCACCAAGCTACCAAACTTCACCGAAGCGTTCGCTTTCGGTTGATGATAGCGAGTGGTTAAGACGCAAGTCAGCAGGAACGCTCTACGATTCGTTTTTCAGTGACTCGTGTTACCAAGGCTTTGCCTTCACTTGATTCCGCCATCTCCGACCTGGCTTCCACGAAGGATTCCAGCGAAATGGGTTGTTCCAGTTCGACTTGGGACTTAGCCACGGTTGCGTATCAATCGTTGGGGCTGGTCCCCATTGGCTGATTGATCACACCCAACGATCGAATCGAAACGAAGCGATTAGCTAAAATTGCCGAAAGCCTCGACGGCCTCCACTAGGAACAAGAACCTAAGCTGTGACAAAGGACTGGTTATTTTGCATACGAAGCGTTGCCGGCAATGGTTCGAGCCGATGGGGAAAACCGACTCCGAAGCGACTTTAGTTTATTCGTCGGTCGGCACGTCGTGGGAATCTTCCCACATCACGCCGAGGCGCTGGACGGCGGCGTGAAGGCGACTTTTGACGGTTCCAACCGGGATCCCCAGTACGTCGGCGGCTTCACGGTACTTGAGGCCTTGGTAGTAAACCAACTGAATGACTTGTTGCATTGGTTCACCAAGCGACTCGATGGACTGTTTCATCCAGTGGCCGTTCTCCTGGTCCGAAGCCGCGGCGAGTGGGTCGGGGGTACCGCCGACAAGTTTTTCGGCCCAGCTCGCATTGCGTTGTTCGGAGTCATTGGGCGTGCGATCCAAGCTGACCATGCGGTGTCGCTTGTTGCGCCGCTGGACGTCGATGGCCTGATTGGTTGCAATCGCATACAGCCAGGGGCGAAAACGCCGAGCACTATCGAATTGATGAGCCTTCAAATGGACTTGCAAGAACGTTCCTTGGAAAGCGTCCTCGGCCATTTCGACGCCACCGATGTAACGCCGCAGGTAACTGTATATTTCCCGCTGGTAACGCTGCATCAACTGGTCAAAGAATGAACGATTGCCCGTTTCCCGGTAGGCAGCCAGCAACGATTCATCGCTGAGTTCGTTTCGCTCGTCGGCAGAGAGCTGCTGGAGCGATGAAATGTCCGATGCCTTCCGCGTCGATTCGATCAATGCATTCGAACGTGGCAGTGCAGATGAAGCGGACATTGGAAAAGCCTGAGAAAGAAAAGCGGAGAATTCGTCGAGTGTCGATGAAAAACCTTCAACAAGGGAAACCAACACTCCATAACACGCGTACTGCGTGCGCGTAACCCGCCGCAAGCAGCACGGAATCCTGGTGCCCTGTTGCTACGCATTATCTCGTCAATTGGCTCGGTGGTCAAAGCGATTTTTCGGGAATTAGCCAGACTCGTGGTCCGGAACGACTGGTTGAATGGCGACTTCGGGGCTACAACGCGATAGCAAAAGGAAATTCGCTTCCGGAAAGGCCCCGATCCCAGAGGATGAACCTTGGAATTATCGAGCGATTCGAACTCAGGAGGCTCCATCGAGGACAAGCCCCCCTCCGACGAACCGGTCGGTGCAGGTCCCTCAGAATCGCCGATGCTCGGCTCGCCAACTCCGCCGACTGCCTGGGGTGGATACCGGTGGCTGACACCCGGTGATGTGAACGCGTTTTTCGGGCTAATGCTAGACAACCTGACGGGACTATTTTTGGTTGTCATTTTGCTGTCTGGCTTCGGTTTCCCGACGGACTTCGCCATCTCTGCATTGATCCCGGGAACCGCACTCGGCGTCTTGATCGGCGATTTGGCGTTCGTTTACTTCGCGTTTCGTCTCGCCAAGAAAAAACAATCCAGCGACGTGACAGCGATGCCTCTCGGATTGGATACACCGAGTGTGTTTGGGATCTCGCTATTGATACTTGGCCCGTCATTCGTCCAAGGCGTCGATACGCTGGGGCTATCACCAGAGGCGGCAGCGCGGCGAACGTGGCACATCGGTATCTGGTGTATCGTGATGAGCGGTCTCTTAAAGTTGGCGATGGCGCCGGCGACCAATTGGGTTCGGCGGGTGATTCCCCGAGCGGGCTTGCTTGGGTCGCTTGCCGCGATCGCGTTGGCACTGATCAGCTTCTTTCCGCTGACCGAGATTTTGGCGCAGTCACTACCTGGGTTTCTTGCCCTGTCGATTGTCTTGACGACGCTTATCGCACGAATTCCGTTACCGAAAAATATCCCAGGAACCTTGGGAGCTTTGATTGTCGCCGGCTTGGTGTATTACTTGATGTGCGGGCTGGGAATCGAAGGCTATCACTTTCCCACGATCAGTGAAATCGAGTGGTTGCCGACCGCTTGGATGGAGGCGACGTCGGGAAGTTGGTTAGGTGCGTTTGCCGACGCGTTGCCTTACTTGCCAATCGCACTGCCGTTTGCGATCGCTACGGTCGTCGGGGGAATTGACTGCACCGAAAGCGCCGCCGCGGCGGGCGACGACTATCACACCCCGACGGTGGTCGGTGTCGAAGCCGTCGCGACTTTGTTGGCCGGACTGTGCGGTGGCGTGATCCAGACCACGCCATACATTGGACATCCGGCTTACAAAGCGATGGGCGGACGAGCGGGCTACACGCTGGGAACCGCACTGGTCATTGGTAGCGCCGGATTACTCGGCTACTTCACGTTTCTAAATGACGTGATTCCTAAGCCAGCCGTCTTGCCGATCTTGGTTTTCATTGGATTGGAAATCACCGCACAAAGTTTTTCGGCGACTCCCAAGCGACATTATGCTGCGGTCGCGATCGCTTGTTTGCCCGCCCTCGCTTCGCTGGTATTTAACTTTTGCGATCGAATCCTGAGCGACCCCGCACTCGGCAGAGCGGGACTGTCCCTGGCTGATTTAAGCCCGCCGTTCCAAGAGGCGTTCGGAGTAATCACCATGCTTGCCAGTGGGTTTATCCTGACCAGCCTGTTGTGGGCCTGGGGACTCGCCGCGGCCATCGACCGGCGCTTACGTGTCGCCGGCGGTGTGTACTTGGCGTGCGGGTTGTTTACGCTGGTGGGACTGATGCATTCGCCGTTACAAGGCAATCGCCTATTCGTCCCCTTTGGTCCCGACAGCTGGGGCGAACTGGTGCTCGGTGGCGAGTACCAAGAACGCGTGTTTGAATTTGCCGCCGGATACGCCGTCGTTGGCGTGCTGTTCCTGATCTGGGATCGTTTTGTCGACACCACGACGATCGCCGGCGATCACGAGTGAACGCCGCGGGACACTTAAAAGGCCCCGTGCGAAATCCGCAAACCGGACACGGCAGACGCGTGCGGCATACGAACTAGAATGCATCGCTTTTCGGAAAGGCTTGCGAACACAAACAGGATGTCATGGGAAAGCGGCGTGAAGAGATTGATCCGCGACGGATGCTAACGCTGATCGCTGCGATCGGGATGCTTTCGGCGGCCCTAGCGGCTTATTGGTTTTCAGATTCCAGCTCGGGAACGTTTTTCAGTGCGGCACTCGGCCGCGTTGGACTCGTGCTTGCCGCGTTGTGGTTGGCCTGGCCATCGCTGAAACGGCCCGCAAAGTGGTTGCCCGCCAGTGTGCCGGTGATCGGCGTTTGTGCGTTAATCGTGATCGCCGCACAACCGCGATTAATCTTGCCAGCGATCCCGTTGGTGGGAGCACTGATCACGCTTTCAACTGTGATCAGTGCGATGCGGAAAAAGCCCAAGAGGTAGATTGCCAAATCGAGTGTAACCGTTTGGACAGCTCCACGTTTCCCACCAACAGTCGTTCGAAAGCTAAATCAAGCAACCGGCGTTCGAAGACAGTACGTTCGAAGACACTGCGATCGACGTGCGTAATCTTGCCGCAACGTGTTCGCTTCATCCTCCGCTAGAAGGCCTCCGCTAGAAGTTCGCGCGGTTCTAAACCGGTTCGCCGCCTTCCATCAGGGCGAAGTCGGCACCGTCCAAGAAGCTCGCCAAAGATTTCGAACGGTAGGGCTGTTGCAGTTTGCGAACTGCCTTGCTTTCGATCTGTCGCACACGTTCACGAGTGACCTGGAAGATTCGCCCGACTTCTTCGAGCGTGTACGTGTAGCCGTCGGCCAAGCCATAACGCAGACGCAAGATTTCTCGCTCGCGGTAGTTCAGGGTTTCCATCGCTTGGTTGATCTGAGCCTTCAACGCTTGGCGATTGGTTTCCAACAACGGATCGTCGTCACGGTGGTCTTGCAAGAACTCGCCAAAGACGCTGTCTTCGTGATCGCCGACGGGCTGGTCAAGCGAAAGCGGTTGACGACTCATCTTCAAGATCACGCGAGTGTCTTCCAAGCTCAAACCGCTGCGAGCACAAACTTCTTCGGCGGTGGGTTCGCGGCCATATTCTTGAACTAGATCACGGGTGATCTGACGGATCTTGTTCATCGTGTCGATCATGTGAACCGGGACGCGGATGGTGCGACTTTGGTCGGCGATCGCTCGGGTGATTGCTTGGCGAATCCACCAAGTCGCGTAGGTGCTGAACTTGTAACCACGGGCGTGCTCGAATTTGTCGACCGCTCGCATCAGGCCGGTGTTGCCCTCTTGGATCAAATCCAGGAAAGACAATCCACGGTTACGGTATTTCTTAGCGATCGAGACGACCAATCGAAGGTTACCCGCCGACAGGACTCGCTTGGCCGCTTCGTAGTCATCACGCAGGGCGATGCACTTGTTGACGCGACGTTGCAGCGTCATCGGCGATTCGAAAGTCATTCGCATCAGGTAGTGCAATTCGCTCTTCAGTTCCGCTTCGCTGGGTACGCCGGGTTTGCCGGCGATACCGCCCTGCGTCAATTGCTGATGGATTTCCATCATGCGACGGGCAGACTTTTTCAGCTTGTCGAACATTGGCTGCAGCTTGCCGGTACGCAGGTTCATTTCTTCGACCAAGCGAACGGCCTTGTTGCGACGGACGACCAAGTTCTTCCAAGCGGCTCGGCGTTGACGCAGAGGCAAACGCTTGTTGATCGCGGTGAAGTAGTCCGCCTTGTTTTGCTTCAGCAGGACTTCCAGCGTACGGACGTTCGGCACGATCCGCTGCATGATCGCTTTTTTCTCGGCCGCGTTGGTCACGCTGACTTCGATCGTTCGGTCGAGTCGCAGTTGTTTGTCGCGAACTTGTTGGAGCAACTTCAACGCACCTTGCAACATGAAGTCGGTCGCCAGCATGCAGTGGCGATACTTATCGCGGGTGAATTCGATTTGCTTAGCCGCCGAGACTTCTTGGTCGCGGGTCAGCAAGGGGATTTGGCCCATCTGCATGAGGTACATGCGAACCGGGTCTTCGGTCGGGTCGGCGTCCATGTCCAGCTCGTCGCCCATGCCACGGGTGTCGACGGTCATTTCTTCGGCGTGCTGGTCTGCGAATTCTTCGCCCATCACGCGAGAGCGTCGATCGACCGATTCCTCGGCGGCGAAAGCATCGTCTTGTAAGCTGCGACCGCTGATCTTGTTACCCATGAACCTTTCCTCTGAAGCCGGACTAGAACACTCGATTTGGTCCGGGAGGGTTTCAGCATCCGCGATGCCGATACTGCCGCTAGGGATGGCAACGATCATTGCAACCTGTTGTGGGGAAAGAGTTTAGGCGAGCGAAAAGCCACCGGCCGCGGCGTGGGGTGTTTCGGAAAGCACACAACCGGGTGTTGCAAAAACTCAACCTAAGAGGCGACAAGTCGTCGGCGTGGGGAACAAACGACGGCCGAACATTTCGCTGACAGGCCTCTGGCGAGCAACGAGTGTCCTTGATCCCGGTCAAGTCGGTGGCAGACAAACGTAGGTCATCGGACACGGACTTAACGGAAAACCCTCAAGGATTTAGACTAGAAGTCCAATTTCGAGTTCCCTCGAATCTCTGCGGTGTTCCTGATTTGGCGGCACTTCGGATTTCGCAGAGTTGCCGATTTTTTGTGAAGTCGTCCCGCAACCGGTCGTTGCATCAATTCATCAACGGCCCGCCAACCCGAGGGGGTAAAATCCCTTTGGGGACGAAATCACGCCTCGGCACGATGGCTCACCCGAGACGGTTCAGCCAAAATAGTCGTTCACCGCCCGTTCTCCTTTCAACGTCGAGCCGTCCGTGCAGTCGCCCCCCCGCTCAAACGCCGATTCTGCAGGCCAGTTTTCTGAAGACGAGTTCGCTTGGATTGAGCCCGGGCGGTTTACCAATTGGACGACCGCGCGTCATCACCTCGAAGCGATCTGGAACTGTGGTGCGCCAACCGATTTGCTGACCATGCTGCGCGAACGGTTGCTGCAGCAGCTCGCCAGCTTGGTGGATTTCGATGCCACGATTTCCAACTTGGATCGATTCATCGCCGCCAGCCGTTCGCCAACGTCACTGCTAGCGCTCTTTGAACGCGATGAAAAGGCACTCTCGACGTTGCTACAAGTCTTCTCAACGAGCCAAACACTGGCCAACCGATTGATCGCTGATCCGGAAAGCTTTGATCTGCTCCGTGCCAGCGACGGCCAACCGGCCGAGCGAGCGTACTTGGTCGACGAACTGGTCGCAGAATTGGCGACGATCGAAAGTCCGAGTCGAGCAGCATTAGCGATCCGAAAGTTCTCCAGCCGGGAAACCGCGCGGATTGCTTACGGAGAATTTGTCAGCGACATGAGTCCCGAGCACGTCGGCGAACAGTTGGCGTTCGTCGCCGACGCAATCCTGGAAGCCGCGTTAGCATTCACGCTTCGGCGAATCGAATCACAAAATCGCACGCCGATGCGAAGCGATGGCCAATCGATCAAGTTCGCAATCATCGGGCTCGGTCAACTCGGTGGAACCGAAATGGGTTACGGCAGCCCGCTGGAAATCATGTTTCTTTACGATGCGATCGAAGAGAAAAGCGAATCCCACCGAACGTATGTCGAACAAGTGGTTTCCGATGTGATCGCATTGACCGATTCCGAGGAAACGGCGGCGCTTAGTATCAGAGTCGATCACTCGTTTCGTCCGCTTGGCGAAGCTTATCTGATCGGTAGCGGCGACCTCATCGCAAAGCGACTTGAATCTGACGGCCGGACTTGGCAACGAATCGAGATGATCAAGGCGCGCGTCGTTGCCGGAGACCAGGGCCTGGGTAATGACTTGATCCAACGACTACAGCCTTGGATTTATCGTCGCTTCATGAGTCGACGTGACTTCGGTGACATTCGCTCGCTACGAAAAAAACTGCAGCGACGATTCGAATCCGGCACGGTCGAAGGCGATGACGTCTACCTCGCCCCCGGCGGTCGTCGTGACGTTGAGCTGATGATGCGTTTTCTACAGCTTCTCCATGGCGGAGAGATCTCGTCCGTCCGTGTCGGTAACACCTACGAAGCGATAGCCAGCTTGGAACGCGAAGGTTGCTTGACCCATCAGGAATCAAGCTTGTTGACCAGGGGTTATGCGCGGCTCTGTCGATTGCAGCATCTGTTATCGGTGATGACCGGCCAACACACACGTTGCCTACCACATGATGAATCGATGCGTCGCCGACTCGCTTGGCACCTGGGGGTTCGCGGTGACGACGGAACGGTCGGCGACTTGTCGCGATTTCAAAGCCAGTTACAAGAAACGTTCGAACTGAATCGAAAGGTCCTTAACCACTTGATGGTCGATGCGCCCAAGGGCGACGACGGTGACGAGCTAGAAGATTACGCTGCCGAAACCGAACTGGTGCTCGACCCGGCGCCTGACGAAGAACTTGTCCGGCAAACTCTGATCCGACATTCGTTGACCGACATCGATCAGGCCATGGTCAACATTCGAGCGTTGTCGACCGAATCGGTACGGTTTCTCTCACGCCGCCGCTGCCATCACTTTTTCGCTTCCTTAGCCCCCAAGCTTTTAGCCGAAATCGCCAAGACCCCCGACCCAGATCGAACCCTGCAAACGCTCGCCGAAGTTGCCGATTCGCTTGGCGGCAAAAGCAGCCTGTGGGAACTGCTCAATACCAACCGGGCAACACTTGAATTAATGGTTCGCATGTGTGCCGCGACGCCGTACCTGAGTGATCTGCTGATCGAAATGCCGGGGATGATCGACGAACTGATCGATTCACTGTTAATGAATCGACTCCCGTCGGCGGACCGCCTGGATGCCAAGTCCATCGACCTCTGTCGGCGTGCGACGGATATCGACGTGGTGCTGCACGGCTTTAAAAGCAGCGCCCATTTGATGATCGGTGTTCACGACATTCTCGGCAAGGAATCACTCGAAGACTTGCTCGCCGCCCTCGGCGATGCCGCCGAAGCGGCCTTACGACGAACGATCGAGTTCGAACAGGAGCAATTGGCGGCCCGATTTGGCGACCCCGTCGACGCGGACGGTGAACCGGCCGACTTGATCGCCGTCGCGATCGGCAAGTTCGGCGGACATGAACCGAATTATCGAAGCGATTTGGATGTCGTGTTTTTGTATACCGACGAAGGAGAAACCCGGCGACGTGTCGGCGGGCCGCGAAAAACAGTCAGCAACGCCCAGTTCTTCAATATGTTGACCAAGGCTGTCGTTCGTCGGATCAATGAACCGCGTGACTTCGGCCAGCTTTACGAGTTGGACCGAAGTCTTCGACCGGCTGGTGAAGAAGGCGTCCTTGCCGTTTCGCTGGATCAATTTGCGATCCGATTCCGTCGTGGGATCGCGCCGCTTTGGCAACAAATGGCGCTCTGCAAGGCGCGCGCGGTTTCCGGAGGTCGACGCAAACGAGCCATCGCAAACGAACTGTTGCGGTCTATTCTAAAATCGGCAAAGTGGCGTCCGGCCATGCTCGGTGAGTTGGAAACCCTTAGGATGCGAATCCAGGAAACGTCGAGCGATGAGAATATCAAGAGCGGCGTTGGCGGAACGATAGACATCGAATTCATCGCGCAGATGTTGACGCTGGCAAATATTGCCGAGTATGGCGATTCGATTCTCGCCACGGGGACACTCGCGTCGCTCGAACAACTTACCGCCGCCGGGGTGCTCGACGCGACAGACGCGGCAACGCTGGCGAAGAACTATCGAATGCTACGTGGAATCGAAGCCAACTTGTGTTTGATGAAGAACGAAGCGCGGCACGAACTTCCCCTCTCGGATTCCGGTAAACGCGACTTGGCCTATCTGATGCATCGCAACGATCATCGACAAATCGACGCCGAACTGGATGACGTGCGGCAATCGACCCGTCAGATCTTTGAGCGATTGTTTGCGTCGTCGTGAGCGCGGAAAATCCCTCGACTAATGCCCGCGTCAAAGGAATGTTGACTGACACACTGAGTGTATCGCCGCAGCTGACCAATCAAGTGTGATCAAACGGCGAACGGCAATCATTCGTGGCGACTGTCATTCAATCGTCACGACACCGGCGTTCTCTCAAATCTCCGGCCTATCGCCTGTCACGTTAAACTAGCTCAAAAATCCCCCGCTTCTTTTCCCCGCCTGCTTTGACCCGATGAATCTTGAATTTGTATCCCGGTTAACATCGTCTGACCGAGACCCCAGCCGCTTGCGATCGGCCCGTTGGTTCGCCCCTGACGACATGCGTTCGTTTGGTCATCGATCTCGCTTGAAAGGCATGGGGTTTGATGACGTGGACTTCAAGGATCGGCCGGTTGTGGCGATCCTGAATACGTGGAGCGAACTCAATACGTGTCATTCGCACTTCAAGAATCGGGCGGACGAAGTTCGTCGCGGGATTTTGCAGGCCGGCGGTTTTCCCGTCGAAGTTCCCGTGATGTCCTTGGGCGAAATGCTGATGAAGCCCACGACGATGCTGTATCGCAATTTGTTGGCGATGGAAGTCGAAGAAGTGTTGCGATGTCATCCCATCGACGCGGCTGTGCTGATGGGCGGATGCGATAAAACGGTGCCCGCGATGTTGATGGGAGCGATCAGCGCCGACATCCCTTCAATTTTTTTCCCCGCCGGCCCGATGCTGAAAGCACGCTGGAAGAACGTCACCTTGGGAAGTGGCAGCGACGCTTGGAAATACTGGGACGAACGATTGGCGGGCAACCTTTGCGACAAGGATTGGAAAGGCATCGAAAACTGCATCGGTCGATCGGCAGGAACTTGCATGACGATGGGAACCGCTAGCACGATGGCGTGTGTGACCGAAGCGATGGGGATGTCGCTTCCCGGCGCCGCGTGTACCCCATCGGTCGTCGCCGATCACAGTCGCCTTGCCACTCAAACGGGACGCCATGCGGTTGAGATGGCCTGGGCAAACTGGAAACCGTCGGACATTTTGGATGAAAAGTCGATCGATAATGGTGTCATGACATCGCTGGCCATCGGAGGCAGCACCAACGCGATCGTGCACTTGATCGCGATCGCCGGCCGACTGGAACAGACACTGACACTCGAACGGTTTGATGAACTTTCTCAAACCACGCCGGTGCTTGCCGACATCCGACCGGGCGGGCAATTTCTGATGGAAGACTTTTTTGATGCCGGCGGTCTGCCGGCGCTGCTCAACCGAATGCAAGACCTACTGCATGCCGATTCGAAAACAGTTCTCGGTGGAACATTGGGGGAACAAGTCGCGGACTGTGACGTGATCGATGATCAAGTCATTCGAATTCGTGAAAACCCGGTCTCAGAAGCCGGCGGAACGTGTGTCCTGCGCGGCAACCTGGCCCCGTCGGGTTGTGTCATCAAAGCGTTAGCTGCCAACCCGGACTTACTTTCTCATCGCGGTCCGGCGGTCGTCTTTGACAACTACCCTGACATGAAAGCCCGTATCCATGATCCCGAATTGGACGTGACTTCCGACAGTGTGATCATTTTGCGAAGTGCCGGACCGCTCGGGGCCCCCGGCTTTCCGGAATGGGGCATGTTGCCGATTCCTAAGAAGTTACTGCAAGAAGGCATTCGCGACATGGTGCGAATCAGCGACGCGCGAATGAGTGGGACCAGTTACGGCACATGCGTTCTGCACATCGCACCGGAAAGCGCCGCCGGTGGTCCGCTGGCATTGGTAAGAACGGGAGACATGATCGAAATCGATGTGCCCAAGCGTCGCATTCACTGGGATGTTGCCGAAGACGAAGCGGCACGTCGTAAGGCCGAAATCAAGCTCCCCGACGTCGTGCCACCACGTGGATACGGACAACTGTATGCCAAGCATGTCACCCAAGCGGACGTGGGATGCGATTTCGATTTCCTGACCGGACGCTCTCCCGGTGAAGAACCGGGTATCCATTAGCCGGCGATGCGACCGACGCACGCCAAAGACGTTGGCGGCGAATGTTTCGTCGACCTCTCAAACGAGGACTAGCCGATTGACGCTCGCCCCGGTTTCGGTGCGACAACCGGGGGCAACGCATGTCGGCTGATGAGTTGGCCCCAGACAGTTGGTCTGCACAGTTGGTCTGCACGGAACACTAGTCAGTTGAGCTAGCGTCGATACTCGTTCAGGAAGCCGCGATTGGAAGCGGCGCGAGGATTGAAGATCTTGCGCTCACGATGCGGCTGATACGGTTTCTCGATCGCTTCGCCGTAGGTGACATCGTCATGCATTGCCGGCGGAGAAGGCACTCCGTCGGAATGGATGATCGTGCCATCGATGATTTCGCCGTCCATCATCGGGGAGTAGCCAGACGACGCGCCGCAACTGCACCCGCCTTCGCATCCGCAGGCAGGCTCGAACCCACAACCAGGCTCAATTCCGCAGCCAGGTTCAAGTCCACAACCAGGCTCTAGTCCGCACCCGGGTTCGATGTAGCCATCGCAGTCGCAGGGACCTTCGCAGCCGCAAGCCGGTTCGCTCATGCAACTGTCACAGCCCGAATCACAACCGCCGGCACACCGAGGCGCGAAGCCTCGATTGCTGTGACCACCGGGCCCCGATTCGCAGCCGCAGTAGTATCCCCACAAACTACGCACTCCCGACAACGTGGGGCGACACTTACCGCACGATTGCCCGTTGAAGTTGCCGCACGAATCGCATGGATCCTTGCAGTCGGCCGGGTGGTTAACCCAAGGATCGACGTAAAGTTCGCCGCACCCGGTGCAAGAATCACACGCGTCTCCGCATCCTTGCAACTGACAGTTCATGCCCATTGGGCCAACGCATCCAGTAAGCCCGAGCGTGATGCAGCCGAGCAACAACAGTCCTATCCTGCGTGACATATCGTTCGATTCCGTGAAACTCGTCGTGCCCCGCTAAGCAGGGCGGTCTTCGTGACGTCTGTAACCTCACCGCAATCAGTCATCGTCAACCTAATCGTCAAAGTTGACTAATTCTGGGCAAACCGTTTTCGCGAGGTTTTGTCAAGCAAACTGTGCTATCGCCCGGGCGCACAAATTCGATACCCTCGACGGCTGAAAACCTGGAGTTAGCTCACCCATGAAGTAGGTGAGCCGACGACTTCCAGCGTGTGTAGCTGAAGGCATTGTGCGGCTCAAGGTTTTCGAAGAGGTCGCCATTACCGCGCGACCTCAATCACCGGACGACGCCAATGGCATCCGGAAAGTCATCTGATTTCAACGCACCGGAAGGCAATGAAACGTATGGATGCGAAACGAGCGACGATTCCAATGAATGAGACGCTTGACAGCGGCGGTGTTGCCGGCGGGATCGGCGACTCCGAACGCCAGGTCACGCCGATTCAGTTGTCTCGCCAGGGCGAGTCGCCATCATCGCCCCCAACGCTAGGCGATGGCCAGGCGACCGATGCCCCCACCGCCGAAGAGACCTCTGCGAAGTCGACTTCGACACAAACCGAGTCCACATTTTCGAATCCGGCCTGCAAGCCGTCACTATTGAACTACCGTTTCCGACTTTCGTCGCTGTTCGCCCTTGGCATCATGCTGTTGCTCTGCGTGCCCATCGCGACCTTGATCGACGTTCCGGTGGCACGTTGGTTTGCCAAAGACCCGTTGCCGCGCGAGGTTTATAATGCGGTTGAACTGATGCGGGTATTCTCACACGGCAGTGGGATCTTTCTGGTGTTGTTTGGAATCTTCCTCATGGCTCCACGATGCCGATGGCAATTGCCGCGTCTGGTTACGCTCGCAGTCGGTGCGGGGGCGTTTGCGACGCTGGGCCGCATTTTCGTGTTGCGTCCCCGTCCGACGGGATTCAACCTTGATGTCGCCTCGATGGATTCCGCTTGGCTGTGGGCGTTTGACTGGACGTTGTCACAAGTCGCGACGTTCGACGCCAGCACGCGTGCCTTTCCTAGTGGAAATATGGCGACGGCAACGGCGCTAACGATCGGGTTGTGGATGGTATTGCCAAGCGGACGCATCCTTTTTGGCTTGATGTGCTTCGGGACCGTCCTTCAACGTCTCGCTTGCGGGGCACACTTTCCCAGCGATCTTTTTGGTGGCGGCGCATTCGGAGTGTTTTGGGCATTCATCTGCTATCACCCCAAGCTACTCGGAAATCTGTTTGACAAGATGCAGCCGGAATCCGAACCCCGTCGGCTTCGCGACTCCGCCGACCGATCGCTCAGCGTACATCGGGACGACGACGAGCAATCGCCGTTGGCTGCGTGATCGCAGTCCGCGTGAACGGTAATGACGTTTGCCGCTTGGGGCGAAAGCCACCTGCTGCCACCCTGACAGCGATCGGGTACATTGCGGGGGTCTTTTCCGACTTGATACCGATCGCTTTTGGCTAGAGATTCTCTGATGCGACTATTACCACAGCTCATCGAAAACAATCGCAAATGGGTGAGCAACGTCAACAATGCTGACCCAGAGTTTTTTGACCGTCTTTCGCGAGGCCAAAGTCCCGAACTACTTTGGATCGGATGTGCCGACAGTCGGGTCCCGGCGAATCAAATTTTGGGTCTGCTTCCCGGTGATGTTTTCGTTCACCGCAACATCGCGAACGTCGTTGTTCATAGTGACTTTAATTGCCAAAGCGTGATTGAGTACGCGGTCAGTGTCTTGAAGGTCAAGCACATCATCGTCTGCGGTCATTACAGTTGCGGCGGCGTGAAAGCAGCGAGCGAAAACCACCATGTCGGACTGATCGACAACTGGTTGCGACACATACGTGACGTCCGTCAAAAACACGAAACGGTTCTCGATGCGATCGAGGACGAAGGCGAAAAGTTTGACCGGCTCTGCGAGCTAAACGTCGTCGAACAAGCTTATAACGTTTGCCACTCGACGGTCGTGCAGGAAGCCTGGCAACGCAACCAAGAACTGGCCGTTCACGGCTGGATCTACAGCATCGGCGATGGTTTATTGAAAGATTTGAACGTGACGATTTCAAAGCCGACCGAGATCGCGGCCGCCTATCGCGTCGCCATCGACCAACAAATCGCTTGACCATTTGTAAACGCCTGTCACACACCTCTGTCGGATGGCGTTCGCCTCGGTAAAACGCGATCTCACCATGATGCCGGATCTGATCGACACCCTCCTTCTGCGATCACCCGGGCCTCCTGTAATCACTCGCGCAAACCAACTCTCCGAAGCCACCTTCGGCAGCGCCCCAGAGTATGATGTCGATCGGTGATGCGGACCTTGTTTTCCCGCATCAAAGCCAACTCGACCGATCGCTTCGCCATGAGTATTCAATTTTGGTGTGTCCGCGCAGTTCACTGCGTCCTCTTGTGTCTGACTGCTGCGTTCGCTTTGCCGGAACGATCGACAGATGCGGCCGATCGGCCAAACATCATCTGGATCATGTCCGACGACATGGGCTTTTCGGACATCGGTTGCTATGGCAGTGAAATCGAAACACCGGTGCTTGATGGGCTAGCCGACCACGGACTCCGCTACACCCAATTTTACAACACCGCGCGATGTTGCCCGACGCGGGCGAGTCTGCTGACCGGCTTGTATCCGCACCAAGCCGGGATCGGACACATGATGAACGATCGAGGCTATGACGGCTATCGCGGCGACTTGAATCGAGAATGCGTGACGATCGCCGAAGTCCTACGTCCGGCAGGCTATCGAACTTACCTGAGCGGTAAGTGGCATGTGACGAAAAACACTCGTCCCAAAAGCCACGACGACAAACACAACTGGCCGTTGCAACGTGGGTTTGATCGTTTCTATGGCACCATTCACGGTGCCGGCAGTTTCTTCGATCCCAACACTTTGACCCGCGATAACGAATTCATCTCGCCGGCATCGGACTCCGAATACACGCCAGATCAGTTTCCCGGTGGTCAATACTATTACACCGACGCAATTGCCGATCATGCGGTCCGGTTTGTTCGCGAACACCGACGCGACCATGACGCCAAGCCTTTTTTCATGTACGTCAGCTTCACCGCCGCCCATTGGCCAATGCACGCATTGGAAAACGACATCGCAAAGTACAAGGGACGCTACGATGCCGGCTATGACGCGATCCGAAAGGCCCGTTATCGGCGGATGATCGAACTCGGATTGATCAAGCCAAGTTCAACCGAACTGTTCCCAATCGAAGAGTCGGCGAAAGAAACTGAGCATTGGGACTGGGACAAACGAAATATGGAAGTTTATGCCGCGATGATCGACTCGATGGACCGCGGCATCGGGCGGATCGTCGAATCACTCAAGACAACCGACCAGCTTGACAACACGGTAATTTGCTTCTTCCAAGACAACGGCGGCTGCGCGGAAAATTACGGTCGGGGCGGGAAACCACAACCTCGTCAAGATACACCAAGCCTCGAACCGCTTGACGCTGAATACCTTCAGCCCGACATGCAACCCAAACAAACGCGCGACGGCTATCCTGTTCGCACGGGCAAAGGCGTGATGGCGGGGGGCGCCGATACTTATATCGCCTATGGTCGCGCCTGGGCAACCGTTTCAAACACGCCGTTTCGACAGTACAAGCACTACACCCATGAAGGAGGGATCTCGACGCCGTTAATCGTGCATTGGCCAGACGGACTAAATCGCGACGGTGAACTCGAACACACCCCCGGACACCTGGTTGACCTGATGGCGACCGCGGTCGACTTGGCGCAAGCCGACTATCCCACGACGGCCCATGGCGGTCATGCGATCAAGCCAATGGAAGGCCAAAGCTTGGTGCCAACGTTCCGCGGTCAATCGATCGAGCGCGACGCGATCTATTGGGAACACGAAGGCAATCGAGCGATTCGCCAAGGCGACTGGAAACTGGTGGCCAAAGGGGCACGCGGTCAATGGGAACTTTATAACATTGCCAATGATCGCAGCGAACAGAATGATCTGGCGCAACGGTTCCCCGACCGCGTCGAGGCGATGGCAGCCCTGTGGACCGCCTATGCCGAACGGGCCAACGTGTTGCCGCTGAACCCAAAGCCGAAGAAAAAGCAATAGCCGGTCAGCGTCGATCGCCCATGAACCGCATGATGAAGTACAGCAGCGTCATCACCGCTTGGAGCGTGCCGGCAACGTAAGTGAGCGCGGCCGCGTTGAGAACTTTGGCAACAAATTGTTCCTCATTCGCGGAGATGATGTTGCCTTCGACCAAGTGACGTCGAGCTCGGTTACTGGCGTCGAATTCCACCGGCAAATTCACAACCTGGAAAAAGACAACACCGGCAAACATGACGATCCCTGCGAGCAACAAGACTTTGCCCAGCGGGATCGACGAGAGCATCAATCCGACCGAAGCGACCGTCACACCGATTCCGCTGCCGAAGTTGGCAGCCGGAACGGCGGCGTTTCGAATCGTCAGCGGCGCGTAGTTCTTCGCATCTTGGAACGCATGCCCGGCTTCGTGACAGGCAACACCGACCGCCGCCATCGAGCGCTGGCTATAGACCGAATCGCTAAGCCGGAGCACTTTATGTCGGGGGTCGTAGTGATCGCTCAAATGCCCGGGGACACGCTCGATCCCAACTTGCGTCAGCCCCGCCGAGTCAAGCATTTGGCGCGCCGCCTGCGCTCCGGTCATCCTGGCCGGAACTTCTGACATCGATTGAAAAGTCGATTTGACCCGCCACTGGGCGAACATCGCCAGCAGCAACGGCGGGATCGCAAACAAATAATACAGAGGGTCGAAGTAGAGCATCGTTAAGACTTAAAACAACTTGGTCGGTGCTAAACGGAAGGAGTCCATCGAAGTGACAGCCCCAGTGATTCGCGTAGCGGACTGCAATCTTTGGACCAATCTCAGAAAGCCAAAGTTAGGTGTAACAGAATTCCGACTGCAATTTACCGGACTACGAATTTCGTGACCGCCGCTTTGATGCAGCCTCAACTCGACGTGTCAGCTTCTCGTCACAGACTCGGCTTCGTTGACTTCCGGCCTCCCCTCTGCAGACCGACCTGCAAGAAGTTGATTGTCCCAGCCTGCCAAACGGGCACACGCAGATTTCAAAGAATGGGGCGCCGGTCGGAAGAAGCAAGTACGACGGCTGGCTGCCATTTTGACGACCGCAACGGCCCCGCACCGTTTGGGGGGCGATGCCGAGTTGTCTAACCTGCTGTGATTGGCTTGTCAGTGAAGACTCGTAGTGGGATCGCATTGCGAGTGACGAAAAACGGTTTCCGACAAAAAAACAGCCAGAATTGCCCGTAGAAACGCCCGAAAAAGCCTGCCGACCATTGAGTGGCACACCTTTTGCTCTCCCGCACCGCTGATGAATCAAACTGTCATCTTGGCGCCGTCGATGGGCGGTTCCGCCGAGAGTCAGGAGCCGTCAAAATCGGCTGATCAAACATACGACACTGTCAGTCACATTCCCCGCACTTTACAGAAGGTATCCGCAACCATGGCGACTGCCACCAAGAAGAAGGCATCCGTTCGTCTGCAACCGATCGGCGAACGAATTGTGGTCCAGCGAGAGGAGAGCGAAGAGACGACCGCCGGCGGCATCGTTCTGCCCGACGCGGCAAAAGAGAAGCCCGCTCGTGGCACCGTGATCGCTGTTGGCACCGGACGACTGTTGGACGACGGCAGCCGTAGCGAAAGCCAACTGTCCGAAGGCGAAAAAGTTTTGTTCAGCAGCTACGCGGGTGAATCCGTCGAAGTGGACGGCGTTGAGTACCTGCTGATGCGTGAAGATGACGTTTTGGCGGTTGTCGAGTAATCACGACGATCGCGGCCGCGGGGTTCACTCCGCCGGCTCGACATCATCCTGGCGATAACAAAAAGCATTCCTTACACCAAACAACCTAGCTGAATATTCCATGGCAAAAATCATTGCATTTGAGCAGGAAGCGCGTGAAGCGATTCGTCGCGGCGTTTCCAAGCTGGCCCGAACCGTCAAAGTCACCCTCGGCCCGAAAGGCCGTAACGTGATTTTGCAAAAGAGCTTTGGCAGCCCGACCGTCACCAAGGACGGCGTGACCGTCGCCAAAGAAATCGATCTGGAAGATCCCTATGAGAACATGGGTGCCCGGATGGTTCGCGAAGTCGCGAGCAAAACCAGCGACGTCGCCGGCGACGGAACCACCACCGCGACCGTGATGGCCGAAGCGATCTTCAACGAAGGCCTCAAAGCTGTCGTTGCGGGCGTGAACCCCATCCAAATGAAAGAAGGTATCGAAGCAGCGGTCAGCGACATCACCGCGAAACTGCACTCGATGGCCACCAAGGTCAAAGATCAATCGGCGATGGCCGACGTCGCGACGATCGCCAGCAACAACGACCGAGAAATCGGTGAACTGTTGGCCGATGCGATGAGCAAGGTTGGCAAAGATGGTGTGATCACCGTCGACGAAGGCAAGAGCCTGCAGACCGAGCAAGAATGGGTCGAAGGGATGCAGTTCGATCGCGGCTATCTGTCGCCTTACTTCGTCACCGACAGCACCAGCATGGAATGCGTTCTCGAAGACGCTTACATCTTGGTCTTCGAAAAGAAAATCAGCAGCATCAAGGACATGGTTCCGATGCTCGAAAAGGTCGTTCAACAAGGCAAGCCCCTGTTGATCATCGCCGAAGACGTCGACGGCGAAGCCCTCGCCACGTTGGTCATCAACCGACTGCGCGGAACTTTCAACGTTTGTGCCGTTAAGGCTCCCGGCTACGGCGATCGCCGTAAAGCGATGATGGAAGATATCGCGATCCTGACCGGCGGCCAAGCGATCTTCGAAGCACTCGGCATCAAGCTGGAAAGCGTCGACCTGCCGCAACTCGGCCGCGCAAAGAAGGTCATCATCGACAAGGACAATACGACCATCATCGAAGGTGCGGGAAAGAGCACCGACATCAAGGCTCGGATCGATCAGATCCGCCGCGAAATCGAGAACAGCACTAGCGATTACGATCGCGAAAAACTGGAAGAACGATTGGCGAAGCTTGCCGGTGGTGTTGCCAAGGTCAACGTCGGTGCCGCGACCGAAAGCGAAATGAAGGAAAAGAAGGCTCGTGTCGAAGACGCGTTGCACGCGACTCGTGCGGCCGTCGAAGAAGGCATCCTGCCCGGTGGTGGTGTCGCACTCCTGCGTGCGAGCAGCGCCGTGAAGCCTGCCGATGAACTGTCGGACGATCAAAAGGTCGGCTACAACATCGTCCTTCGCGCCTGCCGCGCTCCCCTGCACATGATCTCGACCAATGCCGGTCAAGACGGTGGCATCGTTTGCGAGAAAGTCGCTGCGATGAAGGGCAACGGCGGCTACAACGCTTTGACCGACACCTACGAAGACCTGGTCAAGGCCGGCGTCATCGACCCGACCAAGGTGACCCGCACCGCACTTGGCAACGCCGCCAGTGTCGCCACCTTGCTCCTGACCAGTGACGCCTTGATCGCCGAGAAGCCCAAAGAGGGTGGCAAAGGCCACGGCGGCGACCACGACATGTACTAGGATCGCCTCGGTCGAAAGACAACTGACAATCATGACGCCCGGAGCTTCTGCTTCGGGCGTTTTTTCATGGGCAAGGAGAGAGACGCAAATATTGCATTGTTGTTGCTGACCGTGTTCGTTCGGTCGAATGCCAAGTTGCGTGTCGGTCGCTTCATCGCTTACCGCCGCCGCCCCATACTGGGAACTCTCACGGCAAAGTCATTAGTGTGCGATTAGCGAAGATTCGTGTTCTTTTCGAATGGAACACGAATCGCCACTAGTAAACACTAATTTTTGCGTGGTCTTGCCAAGGTCTTGCCAACGCCGGGATGCCAGCGCTGTCAGTTCGCCTGCTACGGGGCTTACTGACGCTTGAAACCTGGAAGCCGCGTTTCCAGTCGCTGCTCGGCCAACGCCGCCGCGATTCCGCCTAGAAATCCCGTCAGGTGGCCGTCCCACGAGACGCCTTCGCCAATCGGCAGCACTCCCCAAATCAGTGTCCCGCCGAATAGGATCCCGACAGCGATCGCGACCGCAATTGAAGCGATCCGCTTGTGCAAAAACCCGCTAGCAATCAACAAACCGATCAATCCGAACACCAATCCACTGGCGCCGATATGGTTGGCGTAGCGTCCAAAGATCCAAAGCAATCCGCCGCCAAAAACAACTGTCATACCGATCGTCGGCCAAGGCTTTCGCCTGGTTCCACTGACGATCAAAAGCAACACGATCAACGGGACGGTGTTTCGCAGTAAATGCCCAATGCCATCGTGGATCAGCGGCATCGTCACAATGCCAGGCAATCCCCAAAGCGATCTCGGCACCAGTCCCCAAGATCGCAGGTCAAACGGAATCGTCGCATCGACCAGCCACACAAGCCACATCGCCAGCAACAACACGCCGGCAAAATAGGCATTGCGTTTAAGATCTTGCATGGTGTTGGTGTGAAGAGACGTCTCGTCTTTTTTACCGGCCGCCGCTTACCGCGTTTCCGCGAAGAATGCGGGACCGACCTCGTGGGACAAATCGAAAGTTCCGCATAGCCCAATCTCGATCAGAGATCGACAGAAAACCCGTGTAGCATCTCGATCGCTTTTGCCATCTTGTCGGTATCGATCTCGTGAACATTGGCACTCTCGCCGACTTCGCGAAGCATCGTGATCGTCAAACGCCCGCCGAGGTGTTGCCGAAATTCTTCAAGCCCGCCGAGCAGGCGATCGAGCGGTGACAAAGCCTCGTGCCACAGCGGTAACCCCATCTCATGAAGACATCGACAAGTGCGGTGAACATCTTCGATCGGAAACCCGAGCGTGAGGTGTGAATAAAAGCAATCGATCGCCACACCGATGCCGACCGCTTCGCCATGCCGGATCGCATAATCGGTGATCGGTTCGAGTTTATGAGCAGACCAATGTCCGAAATCCAACGGTCGTGCTTCGAGCATTTCAAACGGGTCGCCACCTTCGGTGATGTGCCGGAGATGCAATTTACAACTCACAGCGATCGCGCGCGAGGCGGCCGACATTTCGCGCGAGCGAATTCGCTCGGCATGATCACACAACCACTCAAACTCCTCGCGGCTTTTTAGCAGCGTGACTTTGACCGATTCGCTGAACCCACTGTAAAAGTCTCGGTCAGGCAGCGTGTCCAGGAGTGCCGCATCGTTAATGACGGCCCAGGGTACGGCAAACGTCCCGACCCAATTCTTCTTGCCAAAGTAATTGATCGCATTTTTGACACCGACACCGCTGTCGCCTTGGGCGAGCGTCGTCGTTGGCAAACGCACCAAGCGGATCCCGCGGTGGGCGATTGCCGCGGCATAGCCGACGGCGTCCAAAAACGCGCCGCCTCCGATTGCGACGATGTAGCTTCGACGATCCAAGTCATGAGCGTTGATTTTTGCCAACACCGCATCCACACCGGAGTCGTCATTTTTGATCGCTTCGCCGCCTTCGAGCAACATCGCGTGATCGACGAGCGCGACGGTATCACAATCCTGCAACTGTTCGGCGATTTCTTGAACGTGTTCACTGGCCGTTGCGACGGCGCGTTCGGCGATCAGCAAGACTTTCGCGGGGCCGGACCCGCCGGGCCGCAGCAGATCCGCGAGAACATCAAAGTCATTTCCGGACAAATCGAGCGTCGTCCGTACGCGATGGACGAACGGGACGGCAAAAGAAACGTCGTGATTTAATGCGTCATCGATCGCTCGGCCTACCGAGTCCACCCCATCGGTGGTCTGGATCGGCGAATCGATCGGAGAGTCTGTTCTGGCCAAGTTGTTTTGTCGTAACATTAGGGCTGCTGTTCCTTCCAACCTCGCCACAACCATCGCAGCGAATCGGGGAAGATGGCGCCGCCGTGGTTGCCGTTATGAGCGCCGGTCCCGATCACCAGTTTGTAGTCATAGCCAGCGAACTCAAGGGCTTTTGCCATCTGTTTATTGGCTAATGGCCAATTCCCGTGCGAGTTATCCAGATCATTTTCGCCGTCCTGCAAGAATACACGGATCGGCTTCGGTTCGGTTTTACGAATCATCGCGGGGTAGTGGTGCCCACCCCGAATGTTGACAAAGCTACCGATGTGGCTAAGTACCTTGCGAAATTGATCGGGTCGATGCCAAGCCACCGAGAACGCACAGATGCCGCCTGAACTGTTTCCGCAGATCGCACGTAATTCGGGGTTCGACGTGATTGCGAAATCCTTTTCAACGGCGGGCAAGATCTCCGTCAGCAGAAACTCCGCATAATCGCCATTCATCGAGTCGTATTCGACACTGCGATTTTCAGGTCGCGGCCGCCAACCGCGTTTCTCTGGTAGCTCGCTTCGGTACCCGGGATCGACCATGACCGCGATCGTCACCGGCATGTCGCCCTTGGCGATCAAATTGTCGAACACCACCGGAAGACGAAAGTCACCGGCACGGCCTTCGAAAGCATGCCCATCTTGAAACACCATCAATGCGGCGGGGGTGTCCCCGTCATATTGAGCCGGAACGTAAACGCTGTAGCGACGCTTGGTACCGGGATAAACCTTGCTGTCAAGCCAAACATGCTGAGTGACCTTGCCGCGTGGGACGGCGTCGTCTGGTTGAGAGTCTGGCCCGTGAACGTACTTCTTAGGTTCTGTCTTTTCGCCAGTGGAAGCTTCGCGGCTAGCGTCCTGTGCATTCAATTGACTCGATGACGCTATCGAAAGCGTCCAGGCGGCCAGCAACAGC